>CAUJKA010000329.1 GCA_963204965.1 Planctomycetota bacterium
TTGAGATGGTGGTCCAACCCAACTCTAGCAGGAGTCGCGATTTATCGCTAATTGAACGGTATTGCGTTTAACGGCAAGCCGCAGGCGACTGTTCTTTTTTCTTTGCGGTCTCCGAGCGATACTGAGTAAACTTTTTGAGGGATCTGAGCCGTCCGTCGTTGCCTGTTCGATTTTGGTTCCGCGAGATAACAATGAACAGTCGCCTGCGGCTTGCCGTTAAACAAGCTAACCGACGAAAAGACAAAAATCTCGCGACGATGGCTACGGCTATGAAATCTTCAGCAGAGCGGGATCTGCGCCGATCGTACCTTCAATGCGCTGGCGATAGGCTTCGGATTCAAAGAACTCCAATCGTGACTCGATGTGCGCTAAACGACTCTCCAAATCAATTCGATCGGTCAGTCGAGTTCGCTTGCTGACGGCCATGAACTCTTGCAAATAGGCTTGATGACGTCTCCATAACTTAACGTCAAGGCTCCGCTTGGCCTCGACTCTGGCTCGATACCAATCGCTCGCTAACATCGATTCCAGAGTGAACATCTGCCGAACTTCTGGATCGCTCAGCGATTTACCGTTCCAAGATCCGTGGGCCATCGTCGACAGTACAGCTTGCAAAGGCGGACTGGCCAATTCATAGCTACCGTCTTCAAAGTACTGTAGAGCGACTCGATGCTGCGCCTCGACAATATGATTGATGCCATCCACGAAGCCTTCCATGTCTTGCGTTTCGGGACACAAAAGTTCGGGAGTGAATACGCGATCAGGATTATCAAACATTCGCCCGAAGAACCGTCGAACAAATCTCGCCGAAATGCGATAGCCAAGCCGACTCGCAAGCACCTGCTTACGGTTGTGCTCGAAATCCTCCAGCTTTTCCAACATTTTCTCGCGAATCAAGAACGCCGGGTCGCGCTCCTGCGGCGAGAGACGACACCAGAGTTCGGGGACTAAGAAACTGATGTCATGGCCGACTTCCATCTTGGAACCAACGTGACCTGCGGCCGTAGAAAAGCCTCCCAAGCCGGTGAGGATCATGCCCACCATGTTTGCATTCAGGTCATGGACAGGAAGCAGCGCATTGAACGGTCCTTTAGTCAGCGCGCCCTCGCTTCCCGCACCAGTCGTCGATGGACTCTTCCCTGTCAACGAACAAACGTAGTCCATGAACAGTTCGGGCAACTCTTGGTAGTGAATCGGATTGTACACAGCCAGGGATCGAATGCCTTTACCTGGCTCGGGCGGATTATTGCGCCGGCCGGAGAGGACCGAAGTTACCGGATGAAGCACCGCCGCATCCGCACTTAGCGATCGCAGCAAACGAACTCCCTGCATGGCGATGTAGCGTTGAGTCGGGTTCTTCAGGTCGGGCCGATCCTGTAGATAGCGTGGATTCTTGGTGGGAGCACCATCAACGATTCTCGGATGTGCCGAACTAACCAGATACGACGCATCGGTTTCAATCGAGTCCTTGATCATAGATTGCATTGGAGCCGTGTATTGCTCGAAGTTGATAACGTCGGAAACCAAATCCAACACGTGCTGACGATCCAAAGGTTCGAAGTTGCAGAAGAAGTTCTTCAGCTCTGCCATATCCGCTTCTGTCTGCTTGTCCAGCCCGCGATGAACAGCGTCATCCGGACGCTGGAACAAACGGTACTCGCAGTTAGCGACAAACTTTTGACTAAAGCCACGTTCAGCGCCGGTCGTAACATTGCTGGCTTGAAGAAAGCGTCCTGGCACAATGACAGAAGCAGTAATATCGTCTTCAAGCTGGATCTTTTGTGCGGCAGCAAAATCTTGCCGTAGCTTGAAGATTTGCCAACGACCTTCGGTATCAACACCAACGCGCAAGTACATTCCGACCAGCTTGCGATTGCCGAACTTTAGCTCGTGGCCTGGATAACCGTTGACTACGTCGACGCTAAAGTACTGTCGCCAATTTCCCTGCCATTCAGGCTTGCAGAATCGCTTGATGATGAAAGCCATCGCGTAGATATAGCTGGGAATCGCCTTGAGCCACTGATTGTATTCGTCCGTATACTCGCGCGATGGAGTGAACAGCTTAATGACACTGCCTAAAGTTCGCCGAGGGTCCATCACCGGGCGACTACCGGATTGAGAGTAATCTGGTTTCTCGGTCGCCTCGGGACGCCAGCGCGTTGCATAGTCCCACGAAAATATCTCATCCAACTTGCGGAAGTCTTCATCCAAGTCGTTGACGAAGATTGGACCGCTGAGCATATAGTCACGCAACGATTTGCTAATCTCACTTTTCCCGCCACCGCTAACTGTACATGGTTTGTGACAGACGATGCCTTCACTACTTGTTCCAATCAATCGCCAACTGGGTGCTGAGGGGTGCTTGTCCATGCGAATCGTATAGCCAGCCGGAGACATGTAGACCTTGTTGGCCTCGATTCGAATCGACTGCATTTGACCATTGGCATCGGTCCAGGACATCGACTGAGTATTCAAGCTGGCCAAGGCATTCTCAGGAACATAGATCAGTGTGTCACAGTTCCGATCAATCCCATAGCCTTCTGGTTTGACATCGATGAAATCACAGTAGTCGCGAGCTACATCAGCAAATGTACGACCGTTATACCGAGTGCTATTCAGTTGAAATTCGTCGCCCAAGGACCAGCTTGGAAATGCCAACGTTCCTCCGGCATGCTCTTCCTCAACATTGCCCATCAAGTTGGCCGCGTAGCTGATCTGCGTCTTGACCTCTTTCTTGCAGTATCCGTAATAGTTGTCCGCAATAATCGTCACAATGACGCCACGCTCGTCTCGGCAGGTTACCTTGAACGCTGATCCGCCGTTGTAGAGCTCGTCGGCTTGCTTCCAACACATACCATCACGGCGTTGGCGTTCACTGGCGCTATCCCAATGCGGCAAGCCTAATTGTTGTTTCGTAAGTTTGCATAGGTGTGGAGCAAGGATGACACAGCCGGTGTGGCCCGACCAGTGCAAGTAATCCAAACCAGCATCGTTATCTGGGAGCAGTGGATCACCTGCGTTGCCAAAGATCGATTCAACAAAGTCTAAGTTGCTCACCAAACCGCCGGGCGCGAAGAACCGAACTTCCATCGTCTTGTGGCGGCAGTAACCGCTAACCGCTGGGCAAACGAGTGGACGAACCAAAAGACTGACAAAGGCCTTTGATTCGCCATCTAAGCCGCTGCAGTATGGAAGTTGCAACATCGACTCGGGCGGACGAACAGCGTGCCACAAGAGCTTAGCGAACACGGTTCGTGGGACTTGCAGTTTATCTGCAGGGATTGGTAAGCCGCTGTCGCACACATGAAACGTGCCTTGTGTGGTGCGCCGGTCGGCTTTGGGATTGTGCAGCACGCCATTGTGAACTCGATAACTGGTTAAAAGGTCGTTGCTGAATCGCTCGCCGCTGGCAGGAAGGCTCAGCAATCTTGCCATACCATGCCAATCCAACACTAGAGTTGGACGTGGTAACACGGGTGGACCATCCTCGTAAGCCCCTTCGAAGTATGAGCCCAAGAAGGACTCGATTCGATGATCGATGGCCGCTCGATGAGACTCCAACAGTCTCGAATTTTCTCGCAAGCTTGAAAGTAGTTGCCCACCCCAGAGCGCAGACTGCTCCATCGGCGGTGTGGCCAGCCCCATTACGGCAAGCTTGAGATTCAAATACTCATTCAACTGCTGGTCTGCGTGTTGTCCGTCAACACCTGAACTCCAACCCAAAGCATGCCGAGGATCTTCAACCAACCATGTATCACCGAGATTTTTCCAATCGATGGCCATTGCGAAACACCAAGCTGAGAGTAAATGAAAAACGCGTGTGAACGACAAAGCCACCACACGCGATTGAGTTAATTAAACGGTTGAATCACATTCCACCCGACTGAACCTAGAGTTGCGGAAAAGCCGACTTGGAGAATTCATCGAACACTTGATCTAGCACTTTGCTATCTGTAATTCCGTTGTGCCACATGACCCGATAACGGAACTTCAATTGTTCAGACTTTTTGATTTTGACTCCATCGGTCAATTCGCCTTTACCAACAAAGGGCTGAACTCCAAAGGGATTCGCAGCGAACAGTCCATAGGTTCGTACGTGCCAACGGTTGGGGTAGTTAACTGTGGCTGGATGGCAGAACATCGCGATTCCATAGGTCTTGCCGTTGATGGGGCCTGTGTAGTTGACCCACTTGGCAGGTTGTCCCCATGCCTTGTCGTCAATTAAGCCTTCGCTGTTAACGATCTTTCCACCTAGCTTAGCGTCCACCTTGATCGTTTCAGCTACGCGCACCGCGAAGGTACCTTCTTTCGTGTCGCCAAAGACAACTTCGTCAACATCCGCGATCAATACTGCGTCAACATCAATCCAGCGCGATGTACCATCCGATCCAAAAGTCATTCGACGCTTCTCAGTTAACAAGCGAACCTCTTTGTCATCGATCCAACCATTGGTAGCCTCGATCACTGCAGTCTTGCCGCCTTCGATCTTCCCAAAGCTCTGATGGATGACCTTGCCACCCTTGTGCCAAAAATCAACACCGTTCACAAGTCCGTGTGTAAACCAGAGCGAGCGGTGATGCGGGTGATCTGTCTTCTCGCCTTCGGTGGTCTGAATCATGGGATAGTCGCGAGTCATCTTGACTCCATCGCTGCTCATCAGCGGCCACAGGATTGGACTGGGAGCCGCGGTCAAATACTGCGTCATCAATTGACCATTGAGTAGCACTTTCACGCCTTCATCGGACTTCTCAACGGAGAACTGCGCGAAGGATGACTGACTGATAAGGATCAGTGACAAGACTGCTGCGAAATAGGTGGATGGAAGTTTCATGGTGGGTTCCAATACAGACAAGTTTTCTGGAACAGCGTCACTATTGTGAGAGTAATGCTGCAAGGATCAAGCAATGGTACACCATTGGCAGAGCATTGTGTATCCAACGCAAGGCGTAAGGGGGATCGGTTCGCCTCAATCTCTGGCGCTGTGCCGATTGAGACCACCCAGCAAATTGCAAAGAATTCTCGACATGTCCCTCAGTTCGATCCTGTTGGTCGAACCAGTTCACTCAATGCGGTGGATGCAGTCAATGGAGTTCAATCGATTTCATTTTGCTCGCGGCCGCAATCGACCCTGGACTTGCTCAAGCCGTCGATCGTTGCGCATTCGCAATCAATGTCGATTGTTGTGTGCTACTGTCTTCGCAAGTGCCTGTCAAGCAATTCAATCGGGCTGAAGATGAATTTTCAAGCAATCACGAAAAACAGTTTTGAGAAGGGATTACAGTAGTTGCTAGGGCTTACAATAGTAGCGAAGGTTGATCGACACAGCGCGAAGTTTAAACGGATTCCATAGGCTACGCACTGCGCTTTTCTTATCGATCAACGAACACTATTCACTGCCAAGAACTTGGAGAAGTTATGGCCAGATTGTTCCGAAGATCACCTACGCAAACCACTGTCCGCCGTGCGGGCATTGGAAAACAGATACCACTTTCCCCGCAACAATTCAGCTTTCATCGTCAGCAATTGCACCAACTTGTTTCGTCGCAGACGATCCCCGAAGATCAGCGTCGAGGCCTTTGCTACAAGATTGGTCAACAAACCATCGCTTCATCGCGATCGATGAAAGACCCTAACTTCTCAGTCACCAGCACTGCCGATTTGCAGACGATGGCTGAAATGTACGACCAGCATTTCTTGGGCGGCCATTGCTTGGCACTTGCCAGGCACTTTGGCATGCAATTTCGTTGGTCAAACCGCATGACCAGCAACGGTGGCAAAACGGTTCGAACTGTCCATAATCGCCGCGGTGCCGAACGGGTTTCCTACGAAATCGTTCTGTCCGCACCTCTACTGTTTCAAACCTTTCGCGATTTGCACCGACCGATTCGTGTTACTGGAAGTTTGTGCTCCAACAGATTGCAAGCAATGCAACGGATCATGGAACACGAACTGATTCACTTGGTTGAGATGTTGGTTTGGGAGAACAGTTGCTGTGCCTCCCCCAGATTCCAAGGCATCGCTGCGAGACTTTTCGGCCACACCGAACATAAGCACGATCTTGTGACTCAACAGGAACGCGCAGATCAGAAGTTCAATGTTCGCGTGGGAACTCGAGTTTGCTTCAAATACGAGGGCCAGTTGCGAGTCGGTACCGTAAATCGAATTACGCGACGAGCAACGGTACTAGTAGTCGATCCAACTGGACAACTGTACGACGACGGCAATCGCTATCGAAAATACTACGTTCCGCTTAGCCACCTTTCACCAGCTCGAGTGTAGCGGATCAAGCCGGACTCAGTTCAGGGCTCAAGTTCACGGATCAAGTCTCTACAACTTCCTTCAGCAGTCGCGCAGGAAGTACACCGGTTAGTCGCACGTCCAATCCTTGGAAACGCACAGATAAGCGTTCGTGATCAATGCCCAATTGATGCAGCAGCGTCGCGTGGATATCACGAACATGCGCCGATTCTCCAACAGGCCCAAAACCAAATTCGTCAGTCTCGCCCATCGTCACGCCTGGCTTAAAACCGCCACCGGCAAACCACATCGTGAAGGCATCAATATGGTGATTTCGACCTGTTGATTCTCGCTTTTCGCCCATCGGAGTTCTACCGAACTCTCCACCCCAAACGACGATGGTATCTTCCAGCAAGCCATGTCGTTTCAAGTCCAAAATCAGAGCGGCTGAGGCTTGATCGATCTCTTTGCTTATCTCGGGCAAGTGCTTCTCGAGATTCTCTGTGGTACCGCCGTGGTGATCCCAGTTGGTATGGTACAGCTGGACGAATCGAACTCCACGCTCAACCAGACGCCTCGCGAGCAGACAATTTCTTGCGTACGAACTTTCCTTTGGATCTTTAATTCCATAAAGCTCGAGCGTCTCGGCAGTTTCACCGCTGGTGTCCATCAATTCGGGTGCACTGGTTTGCATGCGATAGGCCATCTCATACGAATTGATTCGCGTGGCGATCTCTTGATCGCCCGTTTCAACCAACCGCGTCATATTCAGTTGCTTAACCGCCTCCACCAATTGAATCTGTTGGTCATTGGAAATCGACTTGGGCGTCGATAAGTTGAGAATTGGATCACCTTGACTTCGAAGCGGAACGCCTTGGTAGGTTGTGGGCAACATACCACTTCCCCAATTCACCGCTCCACCCCGAGGCCCTCGTGGACCGCTTTGCAACACGACAAAACCTGGTAGGTCGCTGCACTCGCTGCCCAACCCATAGGTGATCCACGAACCCATGCTAGGTCGACCAAAGATACCACTGCCCGTATTCATAAACAGCTTGGCAGGCGCGTGATTGAACAGGTCAGTCTTGCAGGTCTTGATGAAAGTTAACTGGTCGACGATTTTCGCGGTGTACGGCAGCAGATCGCTCACGTAGGCTCCACATTCGCCGTACTGAGCAAAAGGGCGTTTGCTTCCCAGCAAGTCGATGCGGTGGCTGCTATCCATGAAAGCAAATCGCTTGCCTTCGATGAAGCTCTGCGGTATCGGTTGACCACTCAGTTCGGTCAACTTCGGCTTATGATCAAACATCTCCAACTGCGACGGGCCGCCAGCCATGAAAAGAAAGATGACGTTTTTGGCGCGAGCCGGGAAGTGCGTCGGCTTTGGGGCGAGTGGATTGGAATTGCCCGCGTCGCTTGAGTCATTCCCCATGGCGCTGCCGCGCATTAAGTCCGCCAAGGCAATCGAGCCTAACCCCACGCCACAGCGACTAAAGAAATGGCGACGCGTTTGGCGAAGCAGTTCAGCGGAGTTCTCTTCCGCAGCTTCATTTTGCTGAATCGATGTTCGTATTCTGTTCATGGCTATCGATATGACTATTCAGAGTATCTATTCAGTGTGTCTACTCGCGCGAAATGGTCTCGTCCAAGTTGAGCAATGCACGAGCAGCATTCAGAGTGTCCAACTTTTCAAGAATTGCTAGTTCACTGGCAGTCGGTTTGCGCGATGTGCAACGCCTAAAGGCCTCTGCAAGCCCCTGCTGTTGAATGATCTTCTCCAGAGCCTGCGCGAACTCGAAGAAGCCTGCGTCATTCATCAATGTCAACGCTTGCAGTGGAGTGTTGCTGCGAATTCGTCTGGTACAGGTGCTGAAGCCGTCCGGTGCGTCAAACACGTTCAACGATGGCGGTGGAGTTGCACGGAATACGAACGTATAAACTCCGCGACGATATCGGTCGTCACCTTGGCTGGTCTTCCAGTCGCGTTTCACTTGACCTTGATTCATCACGCCATCCGGGATCGGCGGATAGACCGGAGGACCACCAAACTTAGGAACCAGCAGGCCGCTGGCTTGCAATGATACGTCGCGAACTATCTCGGCCTCCAACCTCAATCGTTGCTGTCGGGCCAAAAGCAGGTTGTAAGGATCGACTTGATCCAATTCCGCAGTTCGCTTGGACGATTGGCGGTAGGTCTCCGAAGTCACGATCAAGCGTTGCAAGTGTTTGAGACTCCAACCATTCTCCATAAACTCAACAGCCAACCAATCCAGCAATTCAGGATGGCTGGGCAGCGTACTCTGTAATCCGAAGTCGTTTTCCGACTCGACCAAGCCGCGGCCGAAGTAATGTTGCCAAATGCGATTCACGATCACACGAGCTACCAAAGGATTGTCACGATCGACAATCCAACGAGCTAGATCGAGTCGATTGAGCGACGCTTGCTTGGGCTCATTGGTATCGTCTTTGGCCTTGTCTTTGACTTCTTCACTCGCATCCTTTTTGGCTTCCTTCTTGACGTCCGTGTTCTTTTCATCTTCCTGGCACTGACCATCCGCCGAATCAACGGCGGCTGGCGGAACCTGCTTATCAGAACTCTCTGCAAGAACAGCCTTCAGCGGATGCAGCACACTAGGCGTACCAGGTGTGACCTTCTGAGATCGTCGAGTAAAATCGCCTTTGATGAAGAGATGAGTTTCACGCGGCTTATCGCGTTCCTTCATCACCATCGTCGAAATCGGCTTGCCTTCACCTTCGCTAGATTCAATCTTCAGCTCGGGTTCGTCCTGATTGTTCAAGAACGCGAAGATCTGATAGTACTCTTCCTGCGTGATGGGATCGTACTTGTGGTTGTGACATTGCGCGCAACCGATGGTCAGCCCAAGCCAAACGGTCCCAGTAGTTGCGACGCGATCAAAGACACTATCAATCCGGAACTGCTCGGGATCGACGCCGCCTTCTTGATTGATCTGCGTGTTGCGATGGAAGCCCGTGGCTATCTTCTGATCTTGCGTCGCATTGGGAAGCAGGTCACCAGCAAGTTGTTCGATAGTGAACTGATCAAAGGGCATGTCCTTGTTCAAAGCGTTGATAACCCAGTCGCGATACAGCCAGATTTGCCGCGGCGCGTCGATCGAGTATCCGTTGCTGTCACCGTAACGAGCTTGATCCAACCACCATCGCCCGAGTCGTTCGCCGTAGTGCGGACTGGCCAACAAGCTGTCTACCAACTTGCGATAAGCATCCTCGGGATTTGCCTGTGTCTCTGCCAGGAAAGCATCGATCTGCTGTGTCGTCGGAGGCAACCCCGTGATATCCAGGCTAACTCGACGAATCAAAGTCTCAGGTGTTGCAGTAGGCGAAGGCTTGAGGTTGGCTTCGCTAAGCTTCTTTTGCACATACGCGTCAATAGGATTCTGATCAGGGCGAGTTCTTGGCGGTTCAGTTCGTACTGGTCGTTCGAAAGCCCAGTGCTTCTGATAGTCGGCCCCTTCTTGAATCCAGCGCTGTAGTACGCTCTTTTGTTTCGCGCTCAGCTTCTTCCCGGTATGTTCGGGAGGCATTAACTGATCGTGCTCCTCGGTAATAACACGCTGGTAGAGCTGACTTTTCGAAGCGTCGCCGGGAACAATCGCCCCAGCATCCAAAGCGGCTTGTCGATTGTCCAATCGCAAGTCGGCTTCGCGAGCTTGATCGTCGAAACCATGGCAAGCAAAACAATGCTCGGCCAAGATAGGCCTAATATCGCGGTCGTAGCTCAGCTTTGTTGCGGTGGCGTCATCCGCGCGAGCCATGTCGTTAGTTAGGGCAGTCATAGCTCCAACTACAAGGACAAGCCCATGCAAAATGGACTTCACGAAGGAAATCGACTTAGACTTCGGCCAAAGGTTCACGCGCATCTCCAAAGGAATCCAGTTTCACACCTGTCTTGTTCATCAGACTCAAAAACAGGCGACACATTTGGCGGTTTTCTTGTCCGCTGTAATCTAGAACTCGACCGCCCTCAATTTTCCCGCCACCACCACCAACGACGATTACTGGTAGTTTTGTAGCGTCATGGCTACCGGTCATCATACTCGAGCAGAACATGATCATCGAATTGTCCAACGCCGTCCGCGGACCTTCTTGAATTGCATCTAGTTTAGCTGCGATGTAAGCAATCTGTTGAAGGAAAAACTGATTAACCTTCAACCAATCTTCCGTGTCGGAGTGCGACAGAAGGTGGTGAATCATGTAGTCCACGCCAAGATTCGGAAATCGCAGCGAAGAGTGATCATTGTTGAGCTTCAAACTGCAAACGCGAGTCGTATCGGTTTGGAACCCAAGCACCAAAATGTCGCACATCAATCGCATATGATCAGCGATATCCTGAGGAACCCCATCCGCGGGTCGAGCCATCGTCGGCTTATCCAGTGTTGGTCGCCAACCTTGCAATTCACCACGCTGGCCAGCCCCTTCGATTCTAGCTTCGACGTCTCGAACTGAATCCAGGTATTCATCCAACTTGCGACGATCGGTCGTACTGATTTTCAGTCGCATACTCTTCGCATCTTCCAACACAGCGTCCAAAACACTGTGATCCGACGCCGAAACTTCATCCTTAAACAGACGATCGAAGGCCAGTGCAGGGTATAGCTCCAGAGGCGTCGGTGTTGTCGGAGAGCTCCACGAGATATGCGAACTGTAGAGCATTGAGTAATTCTTGTGGACCGATGGATTGGACTTTTCGCAAGCCAAAACCAAACTGGGTACCTTGGTACTTTTACCTTGGTGTTGTGCAATCACTTGATCAAAGCTAGTGCCTGAGCGGATTTCGCCACCTGCTGCCAGTGGTGCGCCCGAAAGTAGATTGCCAGTCTGCGAGCTATGAATGTTGCCCTTGAGGGCTTCGGAGTTGTACAGACCATTGATCACCAACATGCGTTGGCGGAAGTCATTCAACGGCTGCAATACTCGGCCCAACTCCATCTGTGCACCGGCACCGCGAGCCCACCATTCTTTGCTGTGAAAACCGTTACCGGAGAACAAAACTGCGGTACGAACAGGAGCGTCACTATTCTCCGAGTTCGGTTGATCAGCCCAGGCCGACATCGATTCCAACATTGGCAGTGCCATCGACACTCCAACTCCACGCAACAACGTTCGTCGCGTGAAGTGATTTGGGTGATTAGAGTCTTGAGCGTTACTCGAAACAGTTTTACTGGAATGAGTCATCGTAGACACTCCCTGTCGAAAGTACACGGACAGAATCGAGCGTGTCAGTGCTTGAGACAGCATTAAAGGTGGGATTGGGTGGAGGGAGACTCCATTATCACTCCAATCGCCCAGCGAAACCAGCCCCTAATTGCCGCTGGTTGTCGACATTCCTCTTTAGATCACCAATCACACAAAAGGAAATGAGCTGCACGGCTTCTAGCCTGTGCAGCTCATCTTTACTTCAAACTTCCCGACTGGATGTTGTCCCAGGCGGGCGATAAGAATCGATTTTGGACGACCTAAAAGTCGGCAGTCTCGACGTATTTGATATTCTGGCCAGCAGCATCGGGTACGACAAAGTCCTTCGTCATTTTTCCAGCAGTAATTTCGATCTGCTCTTCAACGGCGTTGAAGATCTGCTTACCACTGAAGTAATTGGGAATCTGCTTGCCATCGTAGCCATTGATGCGCACTTTGTATTTTCCTGGCAACAAACCCGATTCAGGAGTTTGCGCCGAGTCGTACTTGCCATCTTTGACCATGTACATCTGCAGCTGTCCGCCAGTGACGCTCACTTCGGGCGTGAAGCTAACATCACCAGCAGGTATCGGTTGACCCTTGAAAGTTACCGTTCCCGAAATTTCGGTCAACTTCGGCTTGCTGTCACATCCGACCATGACAAGCAACAACAGCAAAACTGATAAACGCATTGTTATTCCCAGTCCGATCCGAGTGTTTGACCATCACTTGGCGTGCAAGCCAGTTGGAACGTAGTGATGTTGATAGTTGCTGCGACAGATCGAACGCTACCATCAGCTAGGCCTGTCGTCATGACGCCCGAGTGCATGGCTTGTGGTCGTCGCCAATCGCAACCGGTCTCAAAAGTTCCAGTTTGAATTCCACCAGGATTTGGAACTCCATTGAATGGGTTGCGGAAGGTAGGATCGGATCGTGGACCAGGACCAGCAGCAAAGTTGGCTGGGTTTCTCAATGTGGAATCGAACACTGGACAATCCCACCAAGTGTAACCTTGGTTAACTTCAGTTGCCGTTCCATTGTTTGCTGTTAAGTCCGCCGATGTTGTTGCACCATCGACCCAAGGCGCCCAGGTTCCATGTCGTCCACCGCGTGCCCAAATGCTAAACGTGAATGACCCCGTACCTAAATTGGGAGTTAGACCACGTCGAGGATAGTCGTTGCCGTAACAAGCAGCTTGTCGTTCGACCGAAAGGACCGTGTTGCTCAGTCCATCGGTAATGTTGGCGAACTTTCCACCCAAAGCAGTCGGATGGCCTCGTTCAAATCTGGCTGCACATGCATTGGCATTCAATGCGTAGGTTGTGCCACCATAAGAAACGCCACCGACGCTAACTCTCGCGGTGTTGCTGGTTAGAGCACGGCCAGTGAAGGCACCAGAATTGAGCGTGATATCATCAGGGCACGCAAATGCAGGAATAGCTGCTGTTCGCACTTCCCAGCTTATGCCATTGGCTCGATCGAAAACTGGGCTCTGTTCAATGTAGGGCAGCAGTTGGAAGTGTGCCGAACCATGCAGTGTCGGCCGTTGCCCAGTTGCTCCAGTTGTTGCACCGCGAATGTAGGTCCACGCAGGTAGGCTCTTGTAGGTGCTTTCAAAATTGTGACATGCCAACACAATTTGTTTGACGTTGTTGGCGCACTGCATTCGCCGCGCTGCTGCTCGAGCTGCTTGAACGGCGGGAAGAAGCAAACCAACTAAGATGCCAATGATGGCGATAACCACCAGCAATTCGACAAGCGTGAAAGCTTGCCGTCTGCTAACATTTCTTCGATACATCAGATTCTCCAACAAAGACGGAATGTAAAACTTAAACGCATTAGGACCACCTAACGCGACATTAGTCTAACATTGCCATGTTTATAATGGAATCGCAAGAAATCTCAAAAGGTTGAGAATTCTCATGCTCGATCCACTCAATGGGAGAATCGCTGACCACTCAAAATTGGAGTTTCAGGTATCGAACTGTACGCGGAGATTGCAATTCGACAGACGATTTGCGAGAGTTCTTGGAGCCGCTTTGACAGCTCCAAGAATCAACTGCATAGGTCTTATTTGTGCCCGCCAGGATTCATCGCAGGCAACATCTCGCGTGCCATTTGAATTCCCGCAGGTCCTACAAGCACTACGAAAATGCCTGGGAAAATGAACAAGACTAGAGGGAAGATCAGCTTTACAGCCGTCTTCGCAGCCTTTTCTTCAGCAATTTGCTGTCGTCGAACACGCATCGAATCGCTCTGGACTCGCAATGCATTGGCGATGCTAGAACCAAACTTATCGGCTTGAATCAGAATCCCTGCCAGTGCTCGCAAGTCATCGACGCCGGTTCGAGCACCGAGATCCTGGAGCACTTGATTTCGCACGCGACCCATCTGCAACTGCAAATTGCAGAGGCTGAATTCGTCGGCAACAATTCGATGGCTCTTAACCATTTCTTGAGCAACTTTTCGCATCGCTTGGTCAAGTCCCAATCCGGCTTCCACGCAAACCACCATCAAGTCGAGTGCGTCAGGGAGGCCGAGAAAGATCTGCTGCTTTCTACGGCTCTGCAAAAAGCTTAGCGCGAAGACAGGCAGGAAGAAACCTACAGCACCAACCACGAATGTTCGAATGAGCGCGGTACTTGTAAAGCCGTACAGGAATACCGAACCACCACCACCCACGAACAAAAAAGTCAATGAACTGATCACGCGAATGGCCAAAAAGGTCATCGGCGCAGACTCGGTTCTGAAACCAGCTTCAATCAGGGTTTGACGAAGTTTACCCATCTCCGCTTCGGACTTAGGCGTAAGCGGTTTGGCCAATGCTGGCGAAGCCATCTCCAGAGCCCTCGAAAAGGTCTCCGAACGCTTCTCGTCCTTCTTGCCACCACGACGTACTTGGTTAAGCGCCTGCAAGCGATGCTCGGCTGGGTTTTCTTCATTGCTGAAGAACATACTCAGTACCAACCATGCTAGCGCACCGCCACCAATGAAAATGGCAATTGGAATAATCAACGTAAGTGGGACGGAAGCTATAAGCATGACTAGACCTTAATCGTGATGATCTTACGAATCACAAGCGCGCCAAGCAGTTGCATTACCAACGCACCGGCCATCAATTTCTTACCAGTTTCATCTCGGAAGAGAACCATCGCGTAATCGTAGTTGATGTACATCATCACCAGGAACAGCGTTGGTGGCAGTGCTAACAGAACCACGCCCGACAAACGACCTTCGCCCGTGAGGGCTTGAATCTGCCCAGCCAGTTTGAATCTCTCGCGAATCAGTCGACCAATCTTGTCCAGAATTTCTGCCAAGTCACCGCCGGTCTGACGTTGAAGAATGACCGCCGTAGCAAAAAATCGTAAGTCCAAGTTTGGAACTCGCTTGACCATCTGCTCTAGCGCTTCGTCCAGCGAAATACCTAAATTCTGTTCATCGAATGTTCGTGAGAATTCAGTCGCCAGTGGAGCCAACATCTCTTGTCCAACCAAACCCATCCCCGAAGCCAACGAGTGGCCCGCGCGAAGTGATCGGCTGAGTAATTCCAAGGCTTCAGGCAACTGCTGTGAAAATTGATTGAGTCGTTTCTTGCGCCTGAGCATTAGCCACATGATGGGGGCTCCCCCAGTGCACAAGCCAACTAACGGCGCGAGGTAAAATGGTATGGGCGAAACCAGACAAGCCACCGCGCCCAGAATGCCAGATATACCGCAAATGGTAAGGAACTTGGTTCCCGAGATCTTTACATCCGCCTGTTCAATCAGAGCACCAAAGTTACCAAACTGATTGAGGAAATTGTCAGCCATCGTCTTGGTTTCATCCAAGGGCGATCGCGTCAACAGCGCAGGAGCATTTCCAGCTCCGCCTTTGCCTTTTTTGTTGGTCAGTGCGGACAGTCGATCTTCGGCGACGTTATCCTCCTCGTTGCGAAGAGCGATAGCTAGACCGCCGATAAGCGCAGTTACGCCTAAGCCTACTGAGATGATCAAAACAATCGCGAGCATTGATTAGCTCCTTCGCGGAACGGGCTTGAACTCTTTGGACTTAGGCTTGCATAATGACGCGTTCACGGAATGTGCTACCTGGCAATTTCACGCCAGCTTGCTCAAGTCGGCTCATGAATGCGGGTCGAACACCAGTTGCAGTGAAATGGCCATGAGCTTTTCCGTTTTCACCGATACCGTCTTGAACGAATCGGAAAATGTCTTGCATTACGACGGTCTCACCTTCCATGCCGTTGATTTCGGTAATGTGAGTTACCCGACGAGGACCACCTTGCAATCGATTAGCCTGAATAATCAGGTTCACCGCGCTGGAGATCTGTTGACGAATCGCCTTGATCGGCAAATCGAAACCGGACATCATCACCATCGTTTCCAAACGAGCCACACCGTCACGAGGATTGTTGGCGTGAATCGTCGTTAGCGAACCGTCGTGACCTGTGTTCATCGCTTGAAGCATGTCGAGCGTTTCACCGCCTCGACACTCGCCGATGATGATTCGTTCTGGTCGCATTCGGAGCGCGTTTTTAACGAGGTCCGTGGCCGTCACAGCGCCATTACCTTCGATGTTCGCAGGTCGAGTTTCCAAGCGAACCACGTGATCTTGTTGCAACTGCAATTCGGCCGCGTCTTCGATCGTAATGATCCGTTGATCGTTGGGAATGAAGCTGCTGAGCGTATTGAGGAGTGTGGTTTTACCCGAGCCTGTACCGCCGCAGATGATCATGTTCAGTCGAGCCTTAATACAGCCCTCCAACAACATCACCATTTCTGGAGTCAGAGCTTTAAAGTTCAGCAAGTCTTCCAGCTTCAAGGGATTTGAACCGAATCGACGAATTGAAACCGCCGCTCCGTCCAGAGCCAAAGGTGGAATAATCGCATTGACCCGCGAGCCGTCTTCAAGTCGCGCGTCAACCATCGGGCAAGTTTCGTCGACTCGTCGTCCGACTTTCGACACGATCCGATCAATGATCTGCATCAGGTGTGCGTTGTCGCGGAATTCAACGCCGGTAAGCTGTAGCTGTCCGCCTTTTTCAACGTAAATCTGCTTGGGACCATTGATCATGATGTCGCTGACACCAGGATCTTTCAGGATCAATTCCAAAGGACCAAGACCGAACGTTTCGTCGAGCACTTCTTCGATGATTCGATCGCGCTCGGTACGGTTGATCAGAGTGTTTTCAGCATCGCAAAGGTGCTCGACAACCAACCGAATCTCGCGGCGTAGTTGCTCGCCTTTGAGGTCCCCAACGCGACTTAAGTCCAGCTTGTCGACCAACTTGTTGTGGATACGACGCTTGACTAGTTCAAAATCGTCAGACTTGTTTTGAGAAGGACGCAATGGTGTTGCAGGTGTATTCATCGCGAATTCCTTGACTTGGAGATGGATGTACGAGTTCAATACTGCGCGCCAGAGCAATCCCAAACGATCAAGTCCATGCACGATCTGGGAACAGTTCAACTGCTCGACCTAGATCACACCGGAAGCATCAATCGTTGGTACGCCAAAGCGTCAATAAACTCGCAGCTAACGACTCTCACCCTCCCCGAACCATGGGTGATAAACCGCTCAGCTTTACAGGAAGTCCGATCCGTTGTGCTGCGATGTGTAGCGGATAGAGAAAATCCGCTCATAGAACCTACATCACTCTTTGCGCAAAGCTTGAGGAATAGGCAAAGGTTGCAGAATAAATGCTAGGGCTTGGCGGTAGGAACGGAATCTTTGGACTTTTGGAAACGATGTTCTAGGTAGACTCGGGCGGTATCGGCCATGTATCCCTGCTCGCCCTGCTCCAAACTGCGTTTGAAGAACTTTACGGCATCTTCCTCACGACCGATAGAATCGTAGTATAAGCCGATGTAGAGATCGGCGTAGAATTTAGCGCGGACTTTGAGCTCAGGAACTGGACTGGACTTTTCCGCGGCCTCTAGAACTTGTTCAGGTGTTGAACGACCTTGGAGCATCTTAAGTATCTCCATCATCGGCTCGCGACGATCTCCACGGCTGCCGATGAGTGTCTTTTTCGCAGCTTCAACGCTTTCGGACTTGGCCACGCAAAGATAGTACCAAGCAGAATTCTCGACGTCGTCCGGATTCACGTCATGGTGCAACTTGAACTGCTCGGCTCCACGCTTAAATTCACCCACAGTCGCTAATGCGATTCCACGTTGCCAATTCTCGGCTGCCTTGTTGGGCAATAGTTCGATGACTCGATCAAAAACGGGGATACTCTCTTTGGCGTTACCCGACAGGTACAACAGTTCAGCGGCTCTCTGCTGAACACGAACATCGTTAGGAAGCAGTTCAACAACGGCTCTGCACTTCTCGAGCACCAGTTTGTAGTCGCCTGCGTTCTGAGCATCGCCTGCAGCACGCAGCAGTTTTGCTGCCTCTTGATTGACCGCACCTTGATTCGGCGCATCCTGGTTGACCGCAGTCTCCGCTGTCTGTTGAGCAACTACGGTAGTACTGCTCGGATTGCAAGCTACCAATCCGACACAGCAGATCACAAGGCAAAATGGGATTGATCGCAGCAGAAATCGTCGACTCATGATTCTCACCGAAAAATCAGGGTTGAATTCAACTCACAGGACATCAACACAGAACACACCGATGGCTTGCTGGAAACTGGACGCAGAACTCGACAAAAGCAAAAGAGCTCTCATCCCATTGCTCAAGGCAGCCAATCACCTATAAAACAGAGATTCTAGCGAAGTGAATTGCCGCTTGCATCCAGTTTCGACGCACACTCCGCGAAATCTCCTGGACTAACAATGATGTCTAACAGAACCCTGATTCGCGACGCTGAAGTTGTTTTTGCCAATTCAACTGCTCAAACCAACGTTTTGATCGAAGCTGGCAAAATTATCGCCGTCGATGCTCCGCGAAATTCTGCTGCCGACGAAGTGATCGAGGCCGCCGGATTGACGCTTCTACCTGGCGTTATCGACGATCAAGTGCACTTCCGCGAACCCGGCTTAACGCACAAGGAAGATATCCACACGGGCAGCCAAGGTTGTGCGGCTGGTGGAATCACGACGTTCCTCGAAATGCCCAACACAACGCCCGCGGCATCTACAGTCGAAAGATTGCAGTGGAAGTACGATCGCGCCGCACAAACTAGCTTGGTGAACTTCGGCTTTTATATCGGGGCTACGGGAAGCAATGTCGACCAGCTTCAAATGGCCAGTTTTGCTCCCGGAATTAAGATCTTTATCGGTTCGAGCACCGGTGAGTTATTGGTTGATGAGCAAGACGCCCTCGAAGCGATTTTTGCTGAAACGAGGTTGCCCATTTGTGCGCACTGCGAAGATGAAACGACTGTCCGTGCGAATCGTGCGGCTCTTGGAGACAACCTGTCCATCGAAGATCACTCGAGGATTCGCGATGTCCAAGCAGCCGTAGTCGCAACGCGTCGAGCGATCGATTTCGCACTCAGACACAAACATCGCTTCCACGTTTTGCACGTTAGCACGGCCGACGAACTTCCATTGATTCGTGGCAATTCACCTTGGATCACTGCCGAAGCCTGCCCGCATCACCTTTTCTTCTCAACCGAAGAT
>CAUJKA010000330.1 GCA_963204965.1 Planctomycetota bacterium
CATCAGATTGTCCTCGACGGACAGGTCGGGCGCTAAGTTCAACTCCTGATAGATCATCGCCACGCCTGACTGACGGGCCAGGTTGGGATCTCCAGCAGGTGCGTAGTTCTTGCCCTGTAAGGTGATCTGACCTAAATCAGCGGGATGTGCACCGCTAAGAATCTTCATCAATGTGCTTTTCCCTGCACCATTTTCACCAATCAGCGCGACCACCTCACCGGCACCGACGGTTAGATGAACCGATTCTAGAGCCAGTGTTGGCCCAAATCGCTTGGTGATGTTCTGCATGCGCAGGAGCTGTTCAGGCATGTTGTACCGGATTGATGAGAATACAGGTGAGAAGGCAAGGAGAGGGGCAGGTAAGGACTTAGAACGGTGAAAAGTGGCAAACGCGACAATTGCGACACTGCAGGTTCGCTTGCAGGGAGGGAGTAGGTGAACAATAATAAGCTCCCGCCTTGAGAAATACAGACCAGGAATGATCAAAACTCCCCTCAATCCTCACGCATTCCAGATTCCTCCCTCCCTGCTGCCTTCGATGGCGTCCCTAAAAGTTTGTGGCCTTGAGCTTTATGGCCTTGAGTTAGGGGATGCGAAGTAAGCGACTCTAAAAACAAGTAATCCAATTCCTACTATGAAAACGTTGCCCTTGAAACTTGCCTGCTTTTTCCTCTGCACTTCGTTGCAGTTGGTCCAGCTTGTCGCGCAGGAGACCACCACGCCTAAAGCTGAAAATACGACCAAAGCTGAAAACACCACCAAAGCCGAGAACTTAGTTCAGTTCCAAACAGACGTGCAGCCCATTCTTGTGTCGAAGTGTCTCGATTGCCACGGCGCGAAAGATGCTAAAGGTGGAATGCGAGTCGACCAAATGGATAGCTTGCTGGGCTACGTCGAAAGTGGAAATGCAGATGCTAGTTCGCTGTGGAATGACTATCTGAATACTAAAGAGCCGGACGCCATCATGCCTCCGCCACATGGAGCCGAAGCTGGTGGCTTATCGATGGCCGAGCGATTGGTGTTCCGCACTTGGATCAATGAAGGTGCTACTGGCCAATGGAAGGCAGTCGAAAGCAAAGGCGAATCGAAGCCAGCAGCTGCTGCAATTCCTCAGACGCTCCCCGGTAAGCTGTTTGCATTCCAAGGCTTGTTTCATCCAGCCGCCGTGCACCTACCAATTGCCTTGATCGCAGTTTCGTCGATATTTGTGCTCTTCTCATTCTTCAACCGCGAGGCGTGCGAACCAGTCGCCTTTCATTGCTTGTGGATCGGAGCCTTGGGAGCCGTAGCAGCTTGTGTTACGGGTTGGTCCTACGCTGCTCATGAGGGCTATGGAGCTGGGTTCAGCTTCAATCTTGAACGAAGCGCCATCGATCGCCATCGATGGTTAGGAGTTTTCGTGGCAGTCTTTTCGCTTTTGATGGTTCCACTGGCCCGCAACGTGCGCCGTACAGCCGACATCAACAAGAAAGTGATCTGGTTCTTCGCTGGACTGATCATGTTAGGAGCTGTCTCGATTGTTGGGTTCCAAGGCGGAGAATTGACATATGGCGAGGGACACTATGCGAAGTACTACAACCTGCTGTTCAGTTCGCCACCTTCGCCGCCACCAGTGTTGACTGAAGAGATGACTGAGACCTATCTTCCCGGCGAAGAAACCGATCGGCCTTCAGAAGAGGATTCCGATCAGCCTAAGATTGAACCAACTCAAAAGACCTCAGAACCGTCGCAGCCGAATTCAAGCGAGTCGAAAGAGAAAGCCCCGACGCCCGAGCCAACGACTCCACCTGCACCAACAAATGAAGCTCCAAAAAATGAAGCACCGAAAAGCGAAGACGCACCCAGGAGTGCTGATGCGCCAGCTATAGATACACCATCTACAGAGCCCAAGGCGGAAGAAAAGAGCACTCCCAAGACAGAACCTACATCGCCGCAGCCGAACGAACCAAGTTCACCGAGCTCTCCGAGTTCACCTGAATCCCCCAGCACTCCGCCAGAAAAGACTGAAGCTCCTCCGCAACCATCCGAGCCTCCTCAGACCGCCAAAGACTAGCCAGCCAGCGAACCATCGGATATCTGAAACGCTTAGCTTGCTCGGCTTTAATTGGCTCAATTTCTTACTATAGGAATCAATCGTGGATCTAACGCCGTTTACAAAGACTTGTCACCAACTTCAAAGACCCTTATTGGTGATCTCGGGATCAAAAGGATGTCTATCGTGTGGTTACTTGAGCTTAGAATCTTTCGAACGCAATGGAGATGCCGGCGCGATCGTCCGAGGGGTCGATACTTACGACGATATGCTGGTGGCCACAATCCAAGCGGTTAGTTCGAAGGCTGAAGCGTTGGGAATTCGAGTTGGAATGACAGGTGCGCAGGCTTTAGAAATCCTGCGATAGCCATCGCCATCAGTGTTAGTCGTTGCTTTGATTCAGCCGATACCGACGAATACAGATGTGGCCAATCACGCCGCCAACTAGGATGCACAGAATCTTCCACGGTTCGTATCCCAGCATATACGTAACGTAGCAGCTAACTGTAATGCTTAGCCACATCGCTAGGATTGCCTGACGACGTACGGTACTAGGGATTGGCTGATCGCCGCCAATGTACTGTAAATACCGTCCAAAGAAACGATTACGGATCAATCGATTCTCTAAAACCGGACAGCTCTTCGTAAGGAAAAACGAAGCTGCCAGGAGCGGGCCGGTCGTTGGAACCCCAGGCAGAATCACACCTACGGCAGCAATGCCTAGGAAGATTAAGCCAAGAATCAAAAACACGACACGCTTTAGCGTTAGAGCTTTGATAAATTCAGCCTGGCCACGCGTCACCTGGGTTTCAAGCGACTGTGGAAACGGATTGTAAAAATGGAACATCACGCCCTCGAAAGGCGCAGTTCACTCTTCACGAATGCAAAAAAAGTGGCGGAGCCTACCCGACCGAGTAGGCTCCGCTTTTTATCAACTGCGCGAAACAGATATGTATTAGAGATCTGTCGGATACTCTTCTTCAGTGATAGGGGCAGACCAAAGAGTCGTACGCGGGGCATTGACAGACAAACATACGCCACAACTAAACATGTGCAAGCGAAAGGCGAAAAGTTTTTCGGAAAAGTGGCCGGTGAGTGTCCGGGGGCGTCTACAGCGTCTCGGCCCGAGACTTTGGTGAGGCATTTCCATTGAGCAGAGGTAGACTGGGCAGAGATAGACAAGGTCCAGGCCAGATAGCCTCAGTCAATGTTACGAGTTGAACTCTTCGATGCACAACCCGAAGCGTTAGAGCGTTAGCGAAGGACTTGCTTATTACAACGTTTTCCGGCCAAGTCCGAGACGTCCCTCGCTGAAGCGATTGAAGTTAAGCTCTTTTCTGGGATTTCGGGCCGAAGGCCCAGCAATTTACCTAGCCCAGCCCATCGGGCTGGGTAGTCAAGCTTGAGTAGGTTAATGGCCAACGGCCCGACAGTTTGCGTGCAAACAGTCGGGCCGTTGGCCATTTCTTTGTCGTTCGAATTAAGACCCAGCCCGATGGACTGGGCTAGGTAAACGGATAGGGCGTTGCCCTTAAAACCCAAGGATGTAGTAATAGGATGAGCTCGACCATCCAATACACTGACTTCTGCTGTTCGCACTAGGTGAACTAACTGACGAGATCGCCAAAGTAGAAGTATCTCTATGATTTATTTCAATCTGACACCGATCAGCGGACGGCACACGGAGTGTGCCTAGTACTTTCAGATCGCATTGTGCCGGTAGTTCACCTTCTAGGGACTCTAGCGATTCAGTCAACTCACAGGTTTAGTTGCGTTGCGAAAGTGGAGCAAATTCTCCGGCTTGCGCAAACTTGCACTAACAGGGTGCTATGTTTCAGAAACAAATTCAATCAATCATCTTGCGAATGGGGCAGTTCGTATGAATGATTCTCTACAACATGATCGCTTTGCGCACCTATCGGACAATTGTCTGAAATTGCGCGACAAGTGGGTTATCAGAGAAGCATGCACAATTCACCAAGAATTGTTAGCACTAGACCTTACTGGAAACGACTCTTCTCAAGTTACGGCAATTAATGTTGCTGCGCTCGAGAGTCTCGATCTATCTGGCATTCAACTGCTGCTCTCATTACGTAATTACTCGAACCCATCGGCTGCGATCGATTCATCGTCGAACGCAGTTGCACGGGAATGGCTTGATCTTTGCGGCGTCTGACGCTTTAGCAATTGCAAGTAACTCGAGTTCCGTTCGATTGAATCAATTACGTTTCTATTGCAGAAGCCAGTGAGACATCACAGTGGTAACCAATCAAAGTGCGCAGTCTAAGAATCGGTTTGCTGATCATACGGCCGTTGCCGCGATCGTGGTTGTGCTAGACATGCTGTCCGCACAGCTAGCCGACATTGCGAAGGATGTTGAAACATCGGTCGTCTGTGTTTGCACGGGCTTCTCCGGAATGAGCCAACGGGCGAAGGACGCACTAGGCACGGCCTCCGACGCACTCAATGTGCAGTCTGATGGGCAAGGCTTAGACTCTCTAGTCCAGAGAATCAAGATTTCGCTTGAAATTCTACTGCGTCGGATCGAATCTTCGAGAGATTTCTCAGCACAGCTAGCCCGCGACATCGACGAAATCGACGAGCGTATGGAATTGTTGCTGTCGTTCAGCGATAGGCTGAGTACGTTGGGCAACGAAGCGAAAAAGGTTGCTAGTGTTTCGATTGAGAACGATTCGCAATCGAAGGATGAGTTCATCAAGGATCTGCGTGAGCAAGTCTCTATTCTGGCTCATGCAACGACTGGAACTGGCGGTGCGATCCGCGGAATGGTCAGCGGGCTTAAACGAACCATTAGCAATACAGCAACACGGGTCCGTGGTAAATCCAATGAAGACTTGGAAGCAGCGGCGCACAGCGAACGCACCGTTCGTGAAATCTTGGATCAATTGACTGAGTCCTACGCAAGGATGCGAACGTCGCTGACCAAAGCAGCTTCGATGTCGCGTCAACTAAACATGGACATTGGTCAAGCTGTAATGTCGATGCAGTTTCAAGATCGCGTGAATCAGCGAATCGAACACCTGCTCGAGACGATCGAAGAGCTTGCAACAGAGCTTCAACCTTATACAGCAGAAGCCAACCCAAACAACTTGAAGTCGATAACCGATTTTTGGATGCAGCGTGTGGCCGAACGTTCAACGATGGCCGCAGAGCGAACACAAATACAAACCGATGTTTCCGAATCGGACGATAGTTCGATCGAATTGTTCTGATTTAAGAGAGAGTTCAAATGAGCAAAATTGCGTTAGTCGTAGATGACTCCACATCGATGCGACAAATGGTTTCCTTTACGCTGCAATCCGTCGGCTTCGATACCATCGAAGGTGCAAACGGTTGCGAAGCGCTTGAGGTCGCTGGAGATAAACCTCTGGACCTAGTCATCACCGACTTGAATATGCCTGAAATGGATGGCATTACTTTGATTCGTGAACTTAGGGCCAAACCAACCTACAAGTTCACTCCCATCCTGCTTCTCACAACTGAGTCACAGGACACCAAGAAGCAAGAGGGCAAAGCCGCAGGAGCAACGGGTTGGATGGTGAAGCCATTTAACACAGATCAATTGCTCACGGTCGTTCGTAAAGTCGTGAAATAGATAACGTTGATATCGGACACAGTTGTCCTTAGTGAGCTTAGCCATGCAGATTGATCTCAGTCGTTTTCGCGCCGCCTTCTTCGTTGAAGCAGAAGAGCACCTCCAGCAGATGGAAACCGAACTGCTCCAATTGGAGACTACTCCTAAAGATTCGGAGTTGCTGAATTCAATTTTCCGAGCAGCTCATAGCATCAAAGGTGGTAGCGCGACATTTGGCGCGGATGTTATCAGCAAGTTCACGCATATTCTAGAGAACCTGCTTGATCGCCTTCGTAATGAAGAGTTTGATGCGACTCCCGAGCTAGTTGAATTGCTACTGTCGAGCGTCGATGTGATCGACGGACTCATCCGCAACGCTCGCGACAACGAACCGTTGCCGGCTCAGTTCGAGGCCATCTACGAAGAGTTGATTAAGGTTAACTCCAAAGGCAGCGAAGTATCTGCACAACCAACTGCGGTTCAAGCGACAAATCAGCCTGGTACTAAAACTAGATTCCAAATTCGCTTTGTTCCCTCGACGAACTGCTTCGAATTCGGTACCGACCCACTCTTGGTCGTTCGCGAAGTCAAGTCTCTGGGAACAATTACAAAGTTTGTCGTAGACTCCTCACGCTTGCCATCACTTCCTGACCTCGATCCGGAACACTGCTATCTCTCCTGGTTGATCGAACTGGAGTCGGAATGCGGAAAGCAAGCAGTTGAAGATGTTGGCATGTTCTTGGACGGCGAGAGTAAGTTTGAAGTCACCGAGCTCGAACAAGCTCCTCAGCAAGTTGAAGTGCCAACCCCGGAGATCGACGAGCCAACGCCAGCTAAATCTAAGGCCGAATCGCCAAAGTCTCAGCCTGTCGCTCAAGGGAAGGTTGCCGAGTCCGAGACGGTGCGTGTTGACCGCAATCGCCTAGACGTGCTGATCAATCAGATTGGCGAACTGGTTATTGGAACATCGATGGTCGAGCAAGATGTAATGAGCTTGACGGACTCGATGCCTCCCGAGTCGCTTTCTGCACTTGGTAAGATTGTGCGCGATCTACAAGAGATGAGCCTGGGCCTACGAATGGTGCCTATCGCTTCGGCATTCCAGAAGATGCAGCGAGTTCTTCGCGATCTGAGCAAGAAGCTGAACAAACAAATCGATTTCATCACCGAAGGCGATGACACCGAACTAGACAAATCGGTCGTGGATCAAATTAGCGATCCATTGATTCACATGGTACGGAATTCGATCGACCACGGAATCGAACGTCCTGAAGATCGCATTGCCGCCGGAAAATCACCGGTGGGCAAGATCAATCTGCGAGCCTACCAACAAGGCGGGAACATCTATATTCAACTGAGCGACGATGGTCGTGGATTGGATCGCGATCGTATCCGCCAAAAGGCGATCGAACGTGGATTAGTCCAACCCGAAGATGCGCTGAGTGACTCCGAGATCTGCAATTTGATATTCCGACCTGGTTTTTCAACCGCAGAGAAGATCACCGATGTGTCGGGCCGGGGCGTTGGAATGGACGTTGTACGAAAGAACGTCGAAGCGCTACAAGGAAGTGTCACCGTGACCTCCGAGTTTGGCAAGGGTTCCACAGTCACTGTAAGACTGCCATTGACTCTTGCGATCCTCGACGGATTGCTGGTGCGACTGACCAACGAAGTCTACGTAATTCCGCTTCTGTCGGTTGTCGAATCGATTGCAGTGGATAGCTCTGCAATCAAGGAAGTTGTGCGAGTTGGCGAAGTCATTCAACTTCGTGGCGAAGTTGTCCCTGTCCTTAGACTCCATCACCTCCTCCATATTGATGAACAAAGCGATGTGAATCAACAAATCTTGTTGGTAATCGTCGAAGACCAAGGCCGTCGATTTGCTTTACGGGTCGACGAACTTCTCGGTCAGCAACAAGTTGTGATTAAGAACCTTGAAACTCACTTTAGAAAAGTTGCCGGCGTTGCAGGTGCAACAATCTTAGGTGATGGTCGCGTAGCACTGATCCTTGACCTGCTCGGGTTGTCTTCCATTTCAACCCATGAAGCAACTCTCCCTCAATCCGTTACGAACTAAATACTAGTCCAATTCTGTCCCTGAATTGTATCAAAAGTTGGAGCAAGCAAATGTCCATTGGCAAAACCAAATCAACAGCGAAGAGTCAAGTCGAAAATAAGACCGCTGCAAAGCAGTCACGATCCAAAACAACAAAGCACGTCTACGAATGCGAAAAGCTTCTGGGACAGCCTGTGGCCCAATTCAACGCCAGCGGTTTGCTGGTCGCAGCCACGCCTGAATACCGCCAGCTAGTCGAAATTGCTGACGGTCAAATAGGCGTAGCATCTTTCGACAGCTTAAATCACAACGGCGCGGCTTCGCTTCCGTTTTCCCAAGTGGTTACCAGCCTCGAGCAAAACAAATTCAATCACAGGTTTACAAGAACTACCACTAATGGTCGAGTAACTTGGTACCAGTCCCGCTTCGCTGTTGTTCGTGGCAAGCAGGGTGATGTTGAGAGTATTCTTGAGTTTGCCACCGATGTTACGTCGATCGTCAATGAGGAGCGAACTCAACAGTCGCGAGCATCTGACTTCGAGGGACAAGTCAACGCTATTGGACGATCGCAAGCCGTCATCGAGTTTGACCTGCAAGGCAAGATACTTTTTGCTAACGATAACTTCCTCAATGCGTTGGGTTACACGCTCGACGAAATCGTTGGCAAACACCATAGCATGTTTGTTGAACCACAATATGCAAACAGCCTCGACTACCGCCAGTTTTGGAATGAGCTTCAGGCGGGAACGTTTCAGGCAGCAGAGTTCAAGCGATTCGGTAAGGGTGGCAAGGAAATTTGGATTCAAGCATCCTACAATCCAATTTTTGGAGCTGATGGCAAGCCCTTCAAAGTAGTGAAGTATGCAACTGACGTAACCGAAGCAAAAATTCGCAACGTCAATTATCAAGGACAACTTGAGGCGATCGGCAAGGCCCAAGCTGTCATTGAATTCGACCTCAATGGAATCGTTCAAACAGCCAATGAGAATTTTCTCAGTGTCCTTGGCTACAACTTGGAGGAGATCCAGGGTAAGCACCATAGCCTGTTTGTCGAATCACAATACGCGAACAGCTTTGAGTATCGCCAGTTTTGGGACGACCTTCGCGCGGGCAAGTACAAAGCTGCAGAGTACAAGCGCATAGGCAAAGGAGGCAAAGAGGTCTGGATTCAAGCTTCTTACAATCCAATTCTGGATCCCAACGGCAAGCCAATTAAAGTGGTCAAGTTCGCCACAGATGTGACCGCGAACAAACTCCGCAACGCAGACTTCCAAGGTCAACTCGAAGCCATCGGTAAGTCGCTTGCGGTGATTGAATTTGATCTCAATGGAATTGTCCAAAACGCAAATGACAACTTCTTCCAGGCGATGGGATACAGCCTGAGCGATATCAAAGGTAAACACCATAGCACATTTGTCGAAAGCTCGTATTCCAGTAGTCCAGAGTACAAACTGTTCTGGGACAATCTGCGCGCCGGAACCTTCGAACAAGGCACCTATAAGCGACTTGCCAAAGGCGGGAAGGTAGTTTGGCTGCAAGCCTCGTACAACCCAATTTTCGATTTGAACGGAAAGCCTTGCAAGGTTGTAAAGTACGCAAGTGACATTACAGCGGCTAAGGAGATGGAGTTTGCAATCGCAGCCCGCCAGAAACAGGACGAACTGGACGCAACTGCCATGAGAAACAAGGTTAATGAGATCCTTGAAGTGGTTGGCAACGTTGCACGACGTGACTATTCGAAGAAGCTCACCGTAGCCGGTGAAGATGGGATTGGTCGATTGGGCGAGGG
>CAUJKA010000331.1 GCA_963204965.1 Planctomycetota bacterium
TCCTCAGTTGCCTTTACGCAACTAGTCCCTTGAAAACCCTCAGTCTTGATTTCGGTCGAGCCATCTGCAGATACGCGAATGACAATACGAGTTCCGTTCACAGTACACCGCCGCTTTCTTGAAGTTGGCCAGGATTGCTTCCGTACTGAACTTCGACGACCAATTGCACAGAACCATCTTCTAACTGCGTCTCAAAGACCGAACGGCCTTGGCGACGTGCCTCCAGCTTGGTCTTTTCGATCGCATACGCTTGCTTGAACTTGTCCAAGTGATTGGGATCCCCCCAACGACCTTCAAAGTTGTCGTAGTGAAGCTGTCCAGAATGCAGTTCGCAAACTATCGGATACTGCCATCGGGGTGCTCGAACACCGAGTCCCTCCACGGTCGAGTTGAATAGCCGGAAGCTACCCTGTTCAGGCTCTGGCCATTGCAGACGCAAGCAAGCGGCTTCAACTGCTGCCTTATCCCGAATGTGTGTCTGGATTGAAACAATGTGACTCATGTTTGAACGATCTCCTCAGGGAAATGAGTTTGTTCGCACCACCAACATAGTCGTGCGAAATCTGCAAATCAGTGCTCGGTAAAGTGAGTTGGGTCGATACGGACCAACTCTGAACACTAATTCCACAGCTCACTACATATAGCCATTTTCCAGGGCGAAATTTAGGTTGGGCAACTGCGCATGAACCGCTTAACTAGTGTGGAGGAATGTTGGCGTGAATGGCATCCACGCCCACCTTGACCGAATGGCTGGCAGTTTTAGAGAAAGCGGACGCTCTCGGCTGGAAGACGATGGTGGTTGAGGTCTACGACCCTAGTATCTCCGGAGCATCCTGCATGGAAATTCCAATTCAGCGATGATCGGCTTGACATCGCTACTGACGAAGAAACCTGCTTTTACGTTCAACTTCGTCCGTTGAGTATCGCAGCAATCTTCATTGTCCAGGCGAATTTCGTAGCAATTGTCCACTTTCATCGAGCCACGACGCTCTTTCAATCAAGTGGTCTTGGTCATTCGACCAAGCCCGAAGCCAGTTCTTCAATACCTGATTGAAAGGGAAAACATGTTCACGTTTCGAAATATTCCGTCTCTAATGAAATCTTTGCTGCAAACGCTGCTCGTCGTCGCTGCAATTGCTTTGTGGCGAGTTCCGGAATGTCGCCCTGACTTCGGTTTCATTTCGCGCCCGATCGGACTTTTCATCACTCAGATGTATCCAAATTCCACTCACCTGGAAGCCACCGGTCATCCGCCAAATCCTGTCGAATTAACGCTTCCCGCACTTGGTGAATCTGCCATTCAGGAAAAGTCGAAAAGCAACCTGCGGTTTGCCATGGGAATCAATCAAGGAGAAATAGCAAAACGATTTCATGTTGGCCTTAGTATTCCCCAGGATACCACTATGCCAATTGCAGTTGTTCCACGCGGTCTGACATGGAATGAATGCGAAGACAGAATGAGTCAGTTGACTGCCATGCATCAAGCTGAACAGTGGGTCGATGGAATGACTCAAGCCGAACAATTCCTGCGAGATTTGGATTGCACTCCTAAGGCCTATCCTGAGTATCGAGTGCTGACCGCAGCGCTGGCGTTTCAAATGGCTGCCATGGCTGGCGATGCAGAACGTGCCGAGCATTTCGGAAAACTAGCGATGCAGCTTTCCCGAGCGAGCGACAACTACCAACTCGAATCCATTGAATCATCTTTCTTCCAAGTTGCCGGACATCGGGTCGATTTTGCCCAACTCTTAGCGATTATGGAAGCGCTAGCTAGCGATTTCGAAGGACTCTCGCCCGAGGAAGCAGTTAAACGGTCGGAAGCATTGGTTGCAGCCTGCGGCTCCCTGCCAGCGACCAGTATTTTTCGACTCAAGGCTGATTTATTCGAAGCCCTTGCCAAGCAAAAACTAGGGAACAATGCGTTCGATGATTTGCGTCGCTTCGGAGCCATTCAGAGCAACGCGGAAGCCATTGGCAATCAAGTGATTCAGAGCGCAATCGAGCCTATCGTTGCGTACTTGTTTAAACAAATCCAAGGTTTAGTCGAGGCGATATCCGAGAAAGTTGATTCAGAGTAAACTGAACAGATTCGTCGCTCCGCATACCAAGCGAAGCGAAAAAAATCTAACGGTTGCGCCTTGTTTCAAATAGCCTAATAGTTTGGCATATGCATCCAGAAACTGACAAATAACCCAACATGGCACAAACAGAAACCAGCCGCGAGATCGATGCAATTCTATATCAGCCAACCGACATAGCTGAAGCAGTTAAGAAACTCACTGCTTTGCATTGTGATCCTCGTATTAGTAAAGCCGTTCCTTTCTTGATGAGTGTGCTTAGAAACGATACTCAGCATCAAGGTATTCATGCTGCTGAGCTGCTAATGTTGATTGGAACGTCGTACCATGAGCCGAGAACGTATGTCGAGGCAGAGTTCCGAAAGAGTCGCGAAAATGGCGTAATGGCCGCGCTCGCGTTAAGCCATATTGGCCCTCACGCCGACTGGGCAACGGATCAGATTCTCGAGCTTTGGCAAAATGAGTTTGAGCCGAAGGAAGTTGCAATTGCTCCCCATGAAGAGACATGTGAATCCCTTGTCCATGTCTTTTGGATAATGCGCCCGCCAATCAATAGATTGCTTGAACCGCTCGTTCATGCTTTGTTGCGCGTCGAACGGGAACTCTCAGAGAACATCCAAGACTTGATCGTCTCCTATGGTCGTTCAGCTTCGGTCCTATTGTGCGAAATGTTCATGCGAGATCCAGAGTCGCAGTTGAATTATTTTATCTGGAAAATCTTGCGAAGGATTGGTTGGGCACCACCCGGGGCCGTTCGAACGCTAATGCAATTCTCCGACAAGGCCCCAAGCCGTCGAGATGCAATCGTTTTTAAATTGTTTGATTCCTACAACGATGACTTGCCCAATGTGCTGTTCGATTGGTTCGACGATCCGCGAGAAGGCGTGCTAGCAGGCTTGGCACACCACAGCGAGATCGTACGAATGTGCGCAATGACGAGACTCGCACGAATCACTTTGCCAGCGGATGAGCGGCTTCAACTGTTACTGTCAATCGCTAGCTCAAGAGACGGTAGCATTCATCGCCATGTCTGGGGAGCGTTGTGCAACTTGGCACAAGAGGCTCCTGAAACTTCCGAAGCGGTTATTGATTGTCTTTCGAAAGCGTATCGCGTTTGCGAACTCTCATCGGATCGCTTGGTATTATGGAAGCATCTTGACGTATTGCAGCCACGCGATCCGGCGTATTTGCTGGCAGCAATGCGTGATGACGATGAGGACATTCGTCTTGAGGCGGCTAAACTGCATTGGCAAAAGACTGGGGAGGTCGGTTTAGCAATCGATGTCCTTTCGGATATTATCAATCGCAATGGCAGAAGCAATTGTCCGTGGAATTCTTCTTCATCGAGCGCGCTTTCGATCATTGGTGGAATGGGGGCGAATGCTATCTCTGCTGTTCCCATGCTCGAAAAGAACTATCGCAAAGGTGGCTATTTTTCGGGAATCACTGTCGCAGCATTGATGAAGATTAGAGGTTGCGATCAACCATTGGTTTTCGAGTTTTTGGACGCATACGAACCAGATGAAGAGGACCATAGTGGGTTAGCCGAAGTCTTATGGACAATTCTGAAGCGCGGTTCGCAGTCTGCAAAACTGAATCGCATGTTGACTCGGATCCTAATCAACGGTGCATGCCTATCCGATAGTGTCAACGCCGCAACAGCTCTTTGGGCGATTGACCCACAGCCTGAATTGCTATGGAAAGTCGCTGTCGAACACTGGTTGCAGGGTAATTTGTACGAAGCGGAGATTGAAAACCTCGCCGAGGTCCGCTCGTTCGAGTACCTGAGAAAGAGGTGGCCATTCTACTTTCCGCTGCTACAAGAAATCGCAGCCGTCAATCGCGATATGGCTATCGATCGTTTAACCGCAGCCTTAAAAAGCGGTTTAGTCGCCGAACGTATCAATGCCTGCCGATTGTTATGGGAACTTACAGCGGATCCGCAGGCCATCGTTCCTGAATTGAACGATATCCTCACGAATCAAGAATACATTTTATCTGGACGCTTCGTAACATCGACACAAAATGGTCAGTATTACGAGATACCAATTGAATTAGAGGTGACGATCGCCGCTACAGAATTACTTGCACAAATCGGTCCTCCCGCGGTGAGCTCCGTTCCATTGCTACATCGTATGTTGCGTTCGCAGCAGCAAATTCACCAGGTCTACGCGGCCGACACATTGCGCAGCATTGGACCCAACGCGATTTCGGCGATTCCAGAGTTGTGGGCCTCGATTGGAGTTTCGCATGATGAGCAAGCTGGACCGGGAGTCAAAAGAATCAAAGACTCGGCGGTCGAAGCCATTTGTGCGATAACTGGATGCCAAGATGTTGCTGCGCTCAAACGTGTCGCACGCAATCCGTACGTTTGGCAACGCATCCGAGAGGCCGTCAATCGAGAAGAGATCGAGAATTATGCTAACTTGTTTCAAGACGTAGTACGCCGGTACGCAATCAATTCACGAGATACGCTTGACAGGCTACAGCCTGGTTGAGCACTAACTCTTGAATTTGAACACTCCATAGAGCGTTTGCCACTGACAATGTCTGGTTAGTCAGTATTCAGCTTCTTGCGAACCTGCAACCAAATGTCCGCCATGATGACGCCGGGGATTGTGCGACTGTCTTTCCTCATGCGGTGCGTCAGTGGTCGCTGGCCGGTTCCCAGTAAAGCTTGTTTCGCTGGATCATGTTGCGTGAATTTAGAGTAGCAAGCTCGCTTCATCAATTGCCAATGATCGTATGTCCCGGTTCGAAACGTGTGATCGTCGTACACAAAACTATCTGCTTCCGTTGTTTCAAATCCTGCCTGCCGAGCTAGCTGGCCAGAGAGTTTTGCAATTTCCGCTCGTGCCGATTCATCCGGAAGCTTCAACCCCTACCAAAACGCTTCAACGCTCGCATAGCGTCGCCCGTCCAATTCGAACGGTGTCTCCGACAGATTCGATATCAACTGAATTTCGGGAACGATGGATTGCGACGTGATGTTTATGGGTAGGCGACAGGCTTCCGGCTCGATTCCGAGATCGGTCAGCTTGAGCGTCCGCGCATCCTGTTGGAGAAACTTAAACGCGTGACCGTCCATCACCGCTCCCCAAATGCAAACTTGACGCTGTTCGGCCAAAGACTCGAGGTGACGATGAGTAGATTCTCTTGGGTGTTGATGCGGACGATCATCGATTTATCCTTTGGATGCGAGTTTAGCGCGAACTTCCATCAATATCCGGCCCGCCCAATTGAAGCCTTGTCCATCGTGACCTACGCCCCAAAACGGTTCGGATTCGGAATCTTCAACCAGTTCCGCATCTCCAGTAGCCAACAGTAGTTTCAACAACACTTCGTGCTGACTGAATTTGGCCAAGTCTCCCTGCCGCATCACGTCCAATTTAACGTCATTCCAATCCTGACGCGGCTCGCACGCATGTCGCCGGAACCACGACCGTTTCGAGATCTTACTCGGCGCGCCTGGGTCTGCAGCAAGTTGTTTCGCAAACTCGGCACTTTGGGCATTGCGTATCGCTTCCCTGTAAGCGTCGTCCAATGACTTTTGTGCCTGGTAGTAATGCTCAATCGTCATCCAAGTTTCTCCATCAACTTCGATTGGCGATGCATAAAAGTGCGACAGGAAACGATACATCGTTCGATCCCGACGATAGTAAAGGATTCGATTGTCATCCGGGACGACGATCGAATCGGGTAGCGGTATCGCGGTTCTTGGAGGTCTCATGGGAGTCTCGATGTAACTCTCTTTGTATTAAAAGTTTTGCTGACAGCAATTTCACTCGAGAGGCGTTCCGGCGACACTGAGTGCCCCCCGGTTCGAGCCATCGTTTGGTCCCCTGGGATT
>CAUJKA010000332.1 GCA_963204965.1 Planctomycetota bacterium
CAATTCGCAGGATCGAACGAGTGCCTTATTCGCTTCTGGACTTCCAAGATCAGCTAGACCGGCCAGTGTCCAAATCGCATGCATCGCGCCTGAATTTAGACCGATGTCATCCATCGAGCTATTCTGTACTAGCGTCAGTAAAGCGTTCAGCGTTGACGCTTCTGTTACTTTGCGTTCGACCAGCAAGCGCTGAGCCGTTCTGCGCCAGAAGAAGTTCTTGTCGCTAAGAGCAGCGACCAAGCGAGCATTTGTGGCCTTATCTAGTGTCAAACTGCGCGAGGGCGTCTTGTTTCCATCTGCGGGCTTGTAGAGCATTCGATAGATTCTTGCGAAACGCTTATCGCGTAGGTCGCTTTCGTACGCTGCGCCCTTACCAGTCTTGAATCCGTTCGGCGTTGGATTGTGTTGGATAATGTAGCTGTACCAATCCAAGACCCACACATTTCCATCTGGACCAACCTCGCTCATGATTGGCGAGCCCCAATCGTCGATACTAGCCACGGCGTTAAACGAATTGTTGCTCTTGTATCCCGCGCCGTTCTTCTCAAGCACAAAACCGCCGACTAAGTGCGCGGTTGGTTCGCAGACCAAACCGATGCGATTCCACCAAGCTTCAGGATAATTTCGAGCAGTGTAGATCGCGTGACCTGCGGCTGCGGTGTAGCCACCATGGTGGTCGACTTGGCGAATCTCATTATCGAGAGCCTTGAAGTTGTTCGTCGGCGAGATGCGCTCGAGCGTCTTAGGAGACCAGCCAGAAACTTGATCGTAGAAACGGTTTGGAATCGGCATGTGTACGCTGGGGCATCCGTTCGCGGTTGAGCCAAAGACGTAGCCCTCTTCGCTGAACCCAAGGCCCCAGGTGTTATTGCTGGTCGCCCGCATGAACTCTAAAGCTTCAACACGAATCGTGTGCTTGTTAAACTCCTTCGAGGGTTCCGTAGCGGCAGCTTTCGTTGAAGCGTCGATGGCAAAGGCTGGAGCAGTATCGTCGGAGGGACCATCGATCACTTTGAAGCGGAAGAAGCCTTGGCGGAAACGCATCTGCGGCTTGCCATTAATGATCGGCTCGGAGTTGTTGTAACCTTGCATGGCCCAAATCCAATTGTCTGGACCGTATTGAAAATTGCTGACTCCACCGTGAGTATCACCCATGGCCCAACCGGTGATGAGCACTTGCTTGAAGTCGGCAACATCGTCACCGTTGGTATCCTTGAGGTAGATTGTGGACTGGCCGTCTTGAACGATGACTCCGCCGCGATAGCAGACCAAGGTAGAGGGAATGCTCAGGTGTTCAGCGTAGATGGTGAACTTATCAGCTTGACCATCGTTGTTGGTGTCTTCACAAATCTTGATGCGGTCACGACCTTGGCCCTCAGGCTGAAGCTCATTGGGATAGTCGATCGTTTCGCAAATCCATAGCCGTCCACGCTCGTCCCAATTCATCGCGATGGGTTTGCCTTTCAAGCCTGCGAATGTCACGGCTGGCTGACTCTTCTCTGGCCAATATTCATTCGACTCCTTCGCCCAAAGTTCAAGCTTGAAGTCCCTTGGCAGTGAATAGGACTTAATCGAAACTTCCGCTGGTACAGGGTTCTGCATCAACGTAAGCGGATCGCCTTGAGTTCCCCAGCGCTGACCAGCGGTGTAGTTCGGAATCTTCGCGCCTACATCGATAAAGCTGAACTCCTTTTCATCAACGGTTGGGGGCGTCATCTCTGGAACATCAAAGGGTCGGTTGGCCTGCGTTACAGCCTTGTCGTTGTTCGACACCGCTGATGTCAGCTGATTCGACGTTTGCCCGTTGACGGAGTTGCCCAGAATTAGGGCTAATAACCCTAGAGTCGATGAGACCAAGAAACGAACAGCATTGAATGGAAGTGATTGCGATTTCATAGTGCCAACTCAGATATTGGGGTACTAACTGCGGAATCAACTGATTGCACGAAAAAACTGATACAGTTGTTGCAGAAGAGTGAAAAGGGTGGGGAGGACTTTGAGGCAGGTTTTGTAAGTCCAAGTTCACAAGCAATTGTAGCTCAAGTCCCATAATGAGTAAGGCTCTCTACCATAACGCATAGAACAGTCTTGAACTGAAGATGAATTGCCTTAGATTTTGCGCAGACGATCGGAGGTTTTTTACGCAGGTTTTAAGCAATTGGTTACGGAATAGCCATGTGAGTCATTTTTGAACTACTAGACTGCGATCCCGTATTACGACAACTTCTTCTCATCTGAATCTAGAAACGTTGCGTAGTTGTTCTTGATTGCCTTTAAGCCTTGGAAAAACGCGCCGAGTTCATTGCTGAAAGCAAACAACTGGCATCCAAGCGACTTACAAAACTGAGCGTGTTCGGGCGATCGAACTAAGATCCCCCAAGACTTGCCCGCTCCCAACGCCGCACGGCTAATTCGCTCTAGAGCGGACTTGCATTTGTCGTGCATAAACTGTCCGGGAACACCCAGAGCGACACTCAGGTCAGATGGGCCAACAAACAGGTGATCCATGCCCGAAACTTGTGCTATTTGCTCGACACACTCTAGAGCTTCGACTGTTTCGATCTGGACGCTCAGCCAACGCAGTCGATTTCCCGCTTCAACGATCTCGGAAAGCGATTTCGTACCGTAAGAGCCTTCGTAATTGGATGGATTGAGTCCACGCTGACCAAGTGGCGGAAACTTAGCCCAACTAACAATCTGCTGTACCTCTTCTAGACTGCGAACTTGAGCAGCCATTACGCCGCCAACTCCAGCTTCCATGGGGCGCATTACTGCCGCATAGTTTGTCGGCGCGATTCGAACATAGCTATCCAAGCCAACGCTACGACATGCCAACGCCAATTGTTCGATCTCGCGCTGACTTAACGCCGCATGCTCTTCGTCAATCCAAATAGCATGGTAACCGCCCGACATAGCAACCATCTCGATCAACTTGAACGAGGGGATCGCACCAATCGAAAAGATGTTGACTTCTTTGCCGTCGGCGAGGCGTTGCTTGATGGAGTGCATGAAGTAAGGTGGGTTAGTGTTTAGTGGTATCCACAAATTCAGCGACCGGTCATTGCGAACTATGCCGACGATGACTTTGCTGGAGTTTAGTTGTGAGTCGAAGACCTACTGATCAAATAGACCGGTCGAATCACGTTTGATGGGCACTTCTCGCTGAACTGTAAAGCCGAAGTTCACAATTGGCTCAGGCGGCGCGGGTTCATCGGTTGCTCTAAAGCGAAAGAACTTCTCGCCAATCATAAGTGCAATCTCGTGGCTCTGTGGTCGCAATTCGATGCTCAGCATCGTTGGACGATCCAACTTTGGACCATCAATGGAATAAGCGATCTTGCCTGTTCGCAAATCCAACAGTAAGACGGTCGTTGTAGTCGAGCCTTGATTCAAGCGACTGGCTACCAAGTAAGGAGCATTGCGAGGCTGAATCTGTGGCACGGCCATATTGAACATGCGACCCGGCTCACTCCACTCCATCTGCTTTGTTTTTTCGTTAATGCAATAGATGTAACCGCTTGCAGGAAGATCTGAGGCGTTAAGAAGTTGTCGACCTGGTACGGCAGACGCGTTGCTGAGAATCACCAATCGATCACCGAACTGTAACATACTCACCTTCTCAAGCTCAGCATCAACGGGTACATCGAACTTGGATATCTGGCCGGATTCCAAATCCACTAACTGCAGTTGGCCTGTTGGAACGACGATCGCTAGTTTGCTCCGTTGAGACTGTGTCACGCGAGCCGTACTTGGAAGAAGCGTGTCGAAGAGTATCTTCTCTTCGAGCGGATTCCAAACTCGCAATCGAACTTGGGACTCTCCGTTGTCCATATAGTCGACCATCCAATTTTCGTAGGAATACCAACGTTCCCACTTTTGTTTGCTGCGATCTTTGAAGCGGCTTCCCATCTCCTCGACTAGAAATGTATTCTGACCAATTAGTTTACCGTCTCGAGCATCGATCAGCTCAGTTATTGACTTTGCTGGGTTTACCACGACTAGAGTATTGCTGTCGCTTGCCCCAGCGAACTCAACATCACTTCCATAACCGTCGCGAGTCCACAACTTGCGACCTGAATACGGGTCCAAGCCAATAACGCTGCCGCCGTTTTGAACGACCTTAGCTCCCATCATTAGCGGACCGACTTCGACATACGGTCGGTCATCAGTCTTGATGCGGGCGACTCTGGGTATTCCAAGTAAGCCCGTTGTGGCATCCATGTTGCGAGGTTGCTGGAACTGCTCGCGCGGTGAGGCGTTATCCAAACTGTGACGCCAGAGAATTGCTTGATTGGTATCGCGTCGATGGTAAAAATCAATGGCAACAATTTCGGAAGTCGTTTCCAATAGTATCAGGCCTCCTCGCACCTCGGCTCGCATGTACGATCCGCCAAGATCACTGGTAGCGTGTCTGTAACCCAAATGCGATATAGTCTTGCCATTGATGTCCGTAAAAACCAAGCGATCGGAGTTAGCAATGTTAAATGGCGGTCTGCCAAAGCGATTGCCAATCATCTCGATGGGTTTGCCGAGTGTGTAGATGCCATCATCCGAATCATCGACTTGTCGCGTCAACAATCCTGCGGGCCACGGCTCATCTTTGACGTCGCCGAGATACGGGATTCCAACGTCAGACTCGGGGATTTTGGCCATCAGCTCGGTGGCCTTTTGACGGATGTCAGCGTTCGAACTTCCCATCAGAGTCGTAAGAATCTGTTCAGCATTAGTTTGTTCATTTCTGCGCTGATCAACTCCGCTGTGATCGGTAATCTCGAGTAAAGTTGTCGCCAGATCCAAATTCTCTTGTTCGGCTGCAGGTAACTGCAGCATATGTCGCAAGACTTGGCGGCGGACGGTAACAACGGTCGACTTAAGCTTGGAGAATGAGTCCACAACCCAGGTACGCACTTCATCCTTCTGCTGAGGACTGCACTTCTCGTACAGACGGCCAAGTTCTACTGCGAACCATGTGTCTAAATCTACGCCTCGAAGCGGCTCGACTTGCATGGGTGCATTGCGAGTCTGTGCGCCCTGAATTAACGCCATACGTCGTTCTGACATGATGTCCCACAGACGCTTGATCGCGCCAACATGATCGCCTTGATCAATGAGACCTTTAGCAAGAAGCTGAAGATACTTAACTCGATAGGGTGTTTCGGGCTGTACTACAGAATCCAACTGAGCGGCGTATTTCGAAAAGTACGCAAAATCTTCCTGTAAGCCAACCAACATTGCATCGACAAGATAATCACGAGTCTCGTAGTCCTGGGGATTGATCTCATATGATGTTAGCAGAAGTTGAAAAGCATCGACGGTCTTCTTATCGGCAAGCAAGAGCTGAGCTTTATGGTTCAAGCCCCAAGTGTCCTTCGGGTTCTTTGCTAGTCGACTCTCAACCGACGATTCTAAATGCTTCCGGGTGTAGAAGGCGGTAACATCGGTGGGCCCGACAGAGAACAGGATGTTATCGTGAGCGAAAAGGTTTCCAAGGTTCGTAGAAACCGTGCATGAGCTAGCGATCTTACCGGTTTCTAAATTGATCTCGATGATTCGACCGTTTGTCAATGGAAGCAGCATACTACCTTCACGCCAGATGCCGCGCCCCACTAGCGTTTGACCGTCTGGGAACTGTGTATCCCAACGCGTTCGAACGTTATTCACCATCGCACGAGGATCACCCTGACGAGGCCGTGTGGCCGGCCGAGTCTCCGTGTTCGATCCCTTTTTCATGTCGTTGGCATGTCGTTGATCCAAGGCAACTTGCAAGTCCAGGGCTTGGACCGATCGTCCGTTGACGAGCACAATTGACTTGCCATAGATTCCAGCGACATAACTTGCACCGGCGCGAGGACGACGAATCAACTCTTCGCCAGTCAGAAGATCTAAGCAAAACAGAAACTCCGACTCAGGTGGAGTCACTACGACAATTCCATTTTCGATTACAAGCGACTCATCAAACCAACGGCTATTCAATGGATCGTATTCAGTACCACCGAAGGCTCCTCCGCCGAATTGCAAGTTACGAAAGGAGTTGACCATACCGTAGGTCACGCCCCATCTTAGACTCCGCGACATCAGATCCATTGCGACAACGCCGCCACTTCCGGTTGGGCACACAATGATGCCGTCAGCAATACTTGGAGTTAACCCCTGAGACTGACGACCTTGATCGAATTCGATCTGGAGCTGCGTTGCGGAGAGCTGTTGTCGCCAAAGCAGTTTTCCAGAAGCAGGATCGAGTACGACAAGTTCCGTTTGTCCGTTGATTTCAACCAAGGTGTACAGTTGCCCGCCGTAAGGCAGCGGCGGGCCGAGGAAGAAAGCTCCGGCCAAAGTCGGCTCGACACTATCCACTCCGCCAAGGCTCCAAATGACGGCGCCTTCTCCAGCGATACTCAAGGCTTCCAATCGAGTCGTTGATGCGTATCGAGCCCCCATGCCAAGAGCTCGAACCTCTTCCATGTCACTTTGCTTTTGAACGACATAGAAGCAGCGTTGCGAGTCGCACGTGATTCTGCCGAATGAGTTCGATCCCCAGATCCGATTCTTGAGCTCGGTCGAAAGTTGACTGTCACCCGAGTTCCAGGTGGGCTCCTTGAGCGGAGCTGCTGACCCGGAGGTGGGCCGTTGCCATTTAAACCGACCTGTGGCAATGTCGATGCCGACTATATTTGAATCGTTGCTTCGGCTGATGACTGTATCTCCGACCATACGCAATTCAAATCTCGGCAAAAGCAACCTTCCATTCTTGCGTTCCGTCTCTTCAGCTTCCAAAAGTGCCACGCGTTCAGGACGACTACTGTGAATCTCATACGACCAATTAACATTGGGAAGCGGCATGCCAATATCGCTAGTCGCATTCCTGGCGGTGGAACCACCAGTGACTAGCCAAGACTTCACTGAGCGATCTAGATTACGCTCGATCGAATCGGCTTCGAGAGCCTTCATGATTGCGTCAATGTTCTCTATCGGAATCTGCTGTCCTCGAATCGTTAGACTCGAACCGGCAAAATCTTTCGCTGCGCGTTCCAATGTCGCTAGAGCTCGAGATCGATTGCCCGATTGCAGCCAACAGATTGCGGCCGTTTGAGCCAAGTCGACTCCAAAACGCTTTCTTGCCATCGGGTAGTTCAACAGCGAGCGAAGAATGGATGCCGCTGTCAATGGCGATCCGGTCGTCATCTTGTATTGCGCCACCAGAAGCATCGCATCATAACCAGCTTCGGTATGCACAAATCGTCGCGCTACGGTACTGACTTGTTCAATGTCTTGCTTGGCGAGAGCTTGATCGAGCAATTGCCGAGCTTTAACACCGAACTGAATCTCTAAAGTGCGTCGGCCCTCTTCGGGCAACTGATTCAGCTCCTCGATAGCTCGATTCTTAATACTTTGTATCGATTCACCCGTGCCTGGCCGGAGGAAAAAGTCTTGGCCGCGAAGATCGGCTTGGATGTCTTCATTATCGTCCTGAAGAATTGCTCCTAACGCATCAACACCATCGGAGAAACGACCTTCGGCGATGGCGGAACGGCCCTCAGTCAACAATCGTTGTAACGCTCGAGGAGCCAGTAGAAAGATATCTTGAGGCGTTTGTTGACCGGGTTGGAATTGTTGCGCAGGAAGTTGGGCACCACTCACAGCAACAAGTACTGCAAAGCCCAAGACGCATAACCGAGCATGCGTATTCATAAGCACATCCTAATTTCGAGAGATCCAATTCAAAGACTACGGCTTTTCCTGCAGCCGGATAGTCAACTCCTGCTTTTGACCCGAGCGATAAAGTACGATCGGCAAAGCTTCATCGATGGGTGACTGCAAAACCAATTCAGCGAATTCAACATCCGATGTCACTGCCATTCCCGAAAACGACACGATGATATCGCCCTTCTTAACACCAGCTAAATCACCTGAACGACCGGCAACAACAGATTCCACCAAGACGCCAGAGAGATTGGGAAGCTCGCTCCCTTTCGCAACTTCGTAAGGTAAGGCCTTCACGCGAATTCCCGCAAGTGCTCGTCGAACTTTGCCGTAAGTTTGCAACTCCTTCTTGATCCAGATTGCGCGAGAAATGGGAATCGCAAATCCGATTCCTTCAAAGCCGCCGGAGTTAGAAGAAATGGCCGTATTGATTCCGATCACTTTGCCATCAATGTCCAAAAGTGGTCCACCGGAATTGCCTGGATTGATCGCCGCGTCGGTTTGCAAGAATTGTCCTGAGACATCTTTCGAAAGTCTTCTGCGGCGGTTAGTGCCGGAGATGATTCCAGCGCTGACGGACGATTCCAAGGTGAAGGGACTTCCAATGGCAATGACCCAGTCTCCCACGGCCAACTGCGACGAGTCGCCGATTTCAGCCGCCTTGAGCTCACTCTTCGATTCGATCTTCACCAAGGCTACGTCGCTACTTGGGTCAGCCAAAGTCTTATCGGAGAAATACCTACGACCATCGTGCAACCGAACTTCAATCTTGTCGGCGTCTTCGATAACGTGGTGGTTGGTTAAGATCCAGCCATCATCGCTAATAATGACGCCTGAACCAATCGAGTCGTAGACTTGTGCGTCGGGACCACCGATGATGTCTAGGATCGACGAGTTCTGACCGCTTTCCTGCTTATGACGACAAAGGATCGTTACCACGCTCGGCAACGTTCGCTCGGCAGATCGCCGAAAGGCCTTCGAAAGCGCGCGAGCGTGATTCGTGTCATCATCTGCTGATGCGGGAGTTACGATAAGCAGAGCACTCAACATCAACACGCCGAAGTAGATCGCCCTACTTGGCATCCGCCCTGTCGAGACACACCAGCAGAGATTCGACTCGTTTGCAGTCTTCATAGGCTGAATCATTCAATCAATGGGACAAAGACATTTGTTAGTCGGAGAATTTTGCACGTTAGCCGCCTATCCTGAACACGACTCCTGAACACGACAATTTATTGTAGCTAGTAACTCAGTCCTGCGTGAACCTGAGCAGCCCGAGCAAAGGCCTTTTCGCGTCAGATTCTGAGACTTTTGGTCGCAAAGCGAGTAATGCGAGCTGTTGCGGGAGGCAACTGTAACTCTGGGTGGCAAGGGTGGCGTTGGGTGGCACGCTCTGAGAGGCGAGGGACGCGAGTCTCGAAGGGCGTGGCTTAGCAACCGCAAATGAACTGATGAGTACTCAGGCGTACTTAGGACTCAAAGTAGGTGACATTGCTTCACTAGTTAAGCATCCAGAGCTTTAGTCCAGCCACGAAGTGGCGACACACCGTTAGCCCCGGGTGAGCGCGGCGAGTCCCGCGAGCCAAGTGTAGCCCGGGGTTTTGGATCGAAGGTTTTGGCGGTGAGGGCTTATGCAATTATGTCAAAAGTCTCAATTCGAACCGCAACATCCCTGTTGCCGTGAATTGAGTTCTTCGTTGCATGGTCCATTACGATAGCGAGTTACGTTGCCGCATGAGAATCGGTCAAACGATGCTTGATTGTTTTGCCGTTTCAGGGCGACCGACTCTATCTCGCACGTTCCCAAGGCGGCGCTCCGCTCTGGGCTATTCTGTTGAAGCCTTTCAGACTTTCAGGCCAGACGACATTGCAGCAGGTGTTTACACTCAAACCACCAATGTCGAGATTGAGATCTACGGCTGAATGACTTATGATCAAGATATGATTAAGATCTCCGCAGTCGACCTTATGAAACTGCATGCGATTTTGTTCAGATAGCCTTCGATTCATTCAACATCGATCGTGGAAACCTGGCCCTCCAATTAAGCTGGAACCAACATGTATGAAGTAGTGCTCGCACTCGTCGCTGGATTGATCGTCGGAGTACTCTTCTCTGCGATTAAGCTGCCTGTACCCGCGCCTCCAGTACTTTCGGGAGTGGCTGGTATTGTAGGCATCTATTTGGGGAACGTAGTGTACCAATGGGCCTTGCAGACCTGGTTTAAAGGGCCATGATCTGAAGAAGTGGAAATGGGCAGAGTTCGTTTTTCGCTTCGGGAACTCTGGCGAGTTCCGCTACGAGGAACGGGAATTCTGGCGAGTTCCACTACAGTTGTTAACGAGAACTTTCTCATTACTTACACGTCACGAAATAGGCTTTGATGCGACGAATAACCCACACCGTTGCCGTTTTGTTTCTTGCTTTGTCTTCGCTAGTTCTACAGGCGAAGGCTATTGCCGAGCAATGGAGTGTCCCACTAGCTGGAAATTCCTTCAGAACGCAACCATCGCCGGGTGGTCGTGGAGTCGAGCGTAATGGCAAATTGAAGCTGCAGAGTTCCCAAGAGGTTTACTCCGTCTATTTCCATGTCGATCGGCCAGTTGAATTGCGATTGAAGCTGGTTGGACGCATTGAGACGAGTAGCAACGTTCTGTGCTCAATAGATCAAGCCGAAAATCAAGCCGTCAAGTTTAGCTCCACCATCGACGCGAAGAATATCGATCAAGGCTTTGCGTACACGGCTGCCAAAGCTGGTTATGTTCGTCTGGATTTGCAGGCGCAGTTAGGCGAAGGCAGCAAGGACGCGGTCGAGCTTAGTGAGATCCTGGTCGACAGCGAAAATAAGGATCTGAAGCTTGATTTTGTGAAGAACAACGACGGCAATATGTTCTATTGGGGACGCCGTGGTCCAAGCGTGCATCTTTCTTACCAAGTCCCAAAAGATGTGAAGTTGCAATACGGCTACACAGAACTGACTGTCCCCGAAGGCGAGGACCCGATCGGATCGTACTACATGGCCAACGGGTTTAGCGAAGGCTATTTTGGAATGCAGGTCAACAGTGCAAGCGAACGTCGTGTCCTGTTTTCAGTTTGGAGTCCCTTCAATACAGACAATCCCAAAGAGATTCCCGCTGACCAACAGATTGAACTGCTTGCCAAAGGCCCCAACACTCGAGTTGGACAGTTCGGCAATGAGGGCTCGGGCGGCCAGAGCTTTATGATCTATCCTTGGAAAAGTGGTCAGACCTATCGTTTCCTCACCGAAGTCAAGCCGATCGATGAGAACAACACGCAATACACCTGTTGGTTTGCCGCGAAGAATGAAGATTGGATTTTGGTCGCCAGCTTCCGGCGGCCGAAGACTAACACAAATCTGCGCGGCTTCCATTCGTTTCTGGAGAGCTTTGACCCCTCCCACGGTTACATCAGTCGGCGATGCTCGTTCGGAAACGTCTGGGTAGCTGACACCAGTGGAAAATGGCATGCCTGTGACAAGGCCAAGTTCAGCGTCGATCCTACAGGCGGCTCAAGACATCGTTTAGACTTTGAAGGCGGAGTCGATGGTAGCCAGTTTTTCCTTCACAACTGTGGATTCTTCAGCGGTGCGGTCAAAGCTGGTACGATGTTTCAATTGCCTGCGTTAGAAAGCGGTGCACCAGGAGCGACGCCGAGTACACCACCGGCGATTGACCTAAATTCGCTGCCAAGGAAATAGCCCAGCACTGCTCTTAGACTTGCTTACACGTAGAATGAGCTTACGCGCGGAGCTTTACTGAAATGGCTCGCCAATAATCCACGAAAGGGAGTTTCATGCTACGTTACGTTACTGCTTTGTGTCTGTGGGCCTTTGTTTGTTTCGAGCTATCCGTCAACTCTTCCACTACGGCCAAAGCTCAAGAAACCCTTTTTGATTCCTTCACTTCGCAAGGCGTGACCCTAAGTAAGGGAACTCACACTGCTCTCGCGGCTCCTCTGCTAACCGGCAAGAATGCTGACGAGTCGAAACAACTACTGGAGAAGCTCAGCGAACGTAACGGCTGGGACCGTTTCTCTAGGAACTCACCTTCCGCCCCAGTGCATGTTGAATTGAAATATGTGCCAGAAGGCAAGGGGAGTGGAAGCGAAGATCGTCTTGGTCACAACATCTACAGTGCGTTTATTGCCTACGCGCCGATGACTTCGCTAAAGGACGAACAACTAATGGCAAGCCTGTTTGGTTCAACCGCTGAGGACAAGGAGCAGATGGGTTTTAATCCCGAAAAGCTGTCGCCAGAGATCCTCAAGAAGGCAGGCATTGAAGCGGTGGATGCTAACACAAGCTACAGCACGTTGCGAATTCCCTTGATGAATCGCGTGGAGATTGAAGGGACGGCACGCATCGACAAGATTGAAAAGAATGGTTCGATAGTGATTGCGTGGCAGTTGGATTCGCACTTTACTTTTGACAAGCCTGAGGATGCGCCGCCCGAGCTTGCGAAGTATGTGAATCGATACAAAAAGATTGATCGAGACGAACTTGGCAAGGTCACCGAAACGCCGCCAGTTAGCTATCTAGGTTGCGGTGGCTATCTTTCCGTTCAATCGACGGGGCTTGCCGAAAATCAATTGCTCATTGAATCCCGCTTTGCCATGTACGAGCCCAAAGTTTGGTTTGCAGGCAGCAACTTCTTGCGATCCAAGTTCCCTCCGGCTCTCCAAGAAAGCGCCCAGACGCTGCGAAGAAAGCTCAGCAGCGTAAAGTAACGCCCGCATTGAAAACTAGTCGCCGATATCCCAGCGGGACGGTTCGAAAATATTGCGGTATTTACTAAGCCCAGTTATCCTGAAAGATGCTCATCGACAAATCTTATCAGGAAACTCCCATGTCTCATTGGCTTAGTTTTCGACAGGCTGGTGGTATTCTGGCTTTTAGTTGGCTAGTTGGTCTTTGCACACAAGTTACACGCGCTGATTTCTTAACCATTGCCAACGCAAGTTTTGAAGACACCAACGGCCAAATCATTTCCAACGAATTCTCGTTTGGAACACCAACGGGCTGGCAAATCTACAATCCAAATAACAACGTAGCAAATTTGGGTGTTGGCCCAGACTACTGGCTGGGAACTCTGGACATCCATCCTCCCACAAACTTTTCCAACGATGCTCCCGATGGAGCACGTGTTGCAATTGCCTTTAATTTTCGGCGTACCGGAGGTGGCGGTGCTTATGGACTTGTTCAGACGTTGAACGATGTCTTAGAGGCTAATTCGTCTTACGCATTGCAGGTTGAGGTTGGCAACATCGCGTCTGGAAGAGCATTAAATGGGCAAGACTTTTTGCTTGCCGGATTTCCTGGCTATCGAGTCGAACTACTTGCAGGCAGCACAGTCATCGCCTCAGATAACAATTCTCTGGCCGGCTCGATCCCAGAAGGCCAGTTCCGAACCAGCACAGTCAATTTTCAGGTCGGAGCTTCGCATGCACTGCTGGGGCAAGCCCTAGGAATCCGCTTGATTAATTTGAATGTGGTTGATTCTTCGTCGCCTGATTCCGATTTGGAGGTGGATTTCGACTTTGTGCGACTCAACCGAATCACAGCGGTTCCTGAGTGCTCATCGATCGTGATGGTCTCGTTGGCGCTGCCGATTCTTTTCGGTCGGCGCAGAGGTCAGTGAACGGCAATGTTCGAAACGAAAAAAGCTCAGCAACATGCTGAGCTTTTTCACCTATCGTTTGCGCTTCTTGACCTCAAAGCGATCTAGCCGGTGATTTCGGCAATCTCAACCCGAGTGTACTGTTGTCGGTGACCGGTTCGTCGCTTGAAGTTCTTGCGTCGACGGAACTTCTGAATGAAGATCTTTTCGCCCTTTTCGGTTCCAAGGACCTTGGCTGTAACCTTGGCACCTTGAATCTCAGGAGTACCCAAACGCAGTCCTTCATCGCCTCCAATGGCTAGAACCTTGGAGAATTCGAAGCTGTCGCCAGCATTCAACTCTCTACGAAGGTCGATATCGATGCGCTGTCCTGCTTGAACTTTTAATTGACGTCCACCGTCAACAACGATTGCGTACATGGGATTATCTCAACTCACGAAATCCATACTGGCACACCCCTACAATGTGGCAGAATCAGTCGCTAACTGGTCCGCTCGGGGCTATAAGAGGCGAGATTTTAGTAGAACATGGTGAGCTCGTCGAGGCCCAATTCACTAAGTTTTTGGCTACTCGTCCGATATTCACAGGTCCTTTTTTGCGACTGCCACGGTTAGCACTATCGTCAAAATCGGCTTCGGTGGTTACTATTAGGCCCATGAACACAACAAAAGTTGCTCCCATTATTGGAATTAGCATTATCATCCGCCACGGGGCGAGGTGATCGGAGCAACTTTTACGAAGCTACGAACACCCTGGAGTGCCCCGAGTACTCCAGGGTTTTTTTGTTTCATGGCCGAAAATAGTTGTTTGGATTTTAGCACTTTGGGGATCAGTTTCGATTGAAAACGGTAGGTTTGGGGTACCCGGTAGGTTCACGCCCCCGTTTTCTCACGAAGCTGGATTATTTGTCTTCCCAAGTTGTTAGCTCCAAAGTTAGCAAGGTTTTAGTCAAATTGGAAAGAGGACCAATGAGTCGATCAATCGCCATTTACGACACCACTTTACGCGATGGAACGCAGGGCGAAGGCGTGAGCTTTTCTCTGCAAGACAAACTCAACATTTGCGAGCGATTGGCGGAGATTGGCATCGACTACATTGAAGGCGGTTACCCTCTTTCCAACGAAAAGGACGTCGCGTTCTTCCAAAAAGTCCGCGAGCTGAACCTCGGTTCTAGCCTAGTTTCTGCGTTTGGAATGACGCGCCGGCGCGGGATCAAAGCTGAAGCCGATCCCGGTATGAAGGCCATGCAATCAGCTCAGACGCCCGCCTACACGATCGTTGGTAAGACGTGGGACTTCCAAGTCACCGACGTATTGGGTGTCGGCCTGGATGAGAACTTGGCGATGATCGGAGAGAGCATCGAATTCCTTGGTCGAAACGCTGAGATGCTTTACGACGCCGAACACTTCTTCGACGGATACAAAGCGAATCCCAAATACGCCCTGGACACGCTTCGCGCGGCTGCAAGTGCTGGAGCAAAATGGCTTGTCTTGTGCGATACCAACGGCGGAAGTTTGCCCGACGAGATCTCTAGCATCGTTAAGATCGTTGCTGAAGGAATGGCCAGTTACGATGTTCAGCTTGCGATTCACTGCCACAACGACGGTGACTTAGCAACCGCAAACTCGTTGGCAGCCATCGACGCTGGTTGCAATCAAGTGCAAGGCACGATCAATGGTATCGGCGAACGTTGTGGAAACGTGGACTTGATCGCTGTGATGGCGAACTTGGCTTTTAAGAAGCAAGGCTTCACGGTTTGTGGCGGTAAGTCGTTGGAACATCTGACCGAGCTCTCGCGGTACGTCTACGAAACCGCGAATCTTCAGCTTCGCAATAGCCAACCCTTCGTTGGCCAAAGCGCCTTTGCACATAAAGGCGGCATGCACGTTCACGCTATCGCTAAATCGACTCGGTCCTACGAACATATGGACCCGAGCCTAGTTGGTAACGAACGACGAATCTTGGTCAGCGAGCTCTCGGGGCGATCGAACATTATCGCGTTGACCACTAAGCACAACATCGATTCCGATCGACAATTGATGGATGCAATCTTGGCTGAAGTTGTTCGCCAAGAGAATCGCGGTTACCAATACGAATCCGCGGAAGCTTCGTTTGACTTGCTGGTTCAACGCGCAGCCAAGAAATTCAAGTCGCACTTTGAAACGGTCAAGTATCGCGTTGTCGCCGGAGATCGCGACGCGGCTCGAAGTTGTCCCTTCGCCGAAGCGATCATCAAGCTGCGAGTCGGCGATATAGAGAGGTTTGAAGCAGCCGAGGGGCACGGCCCAGTCAACGCACTCGACGCAGCACTGCGGAAGTGCTTGGATGGCATCTACCCAGCCCTCGATAAGATGTATCTGTTGGATTACAAGGTCCGCGTCGTCAACAGCGAAGCCGGTACGGCTGCAAGAATTCGCGTGAACATCGATAGCTCCGATGGCGAGAACGTCTGGGGCACAATTGGAGTCAGCGAAAACCTGATCGAAGCCAGTTGGTTAGCACTCATCGACGCAGTGGAGTACAAGCTTGCACTGTCCGAGGGTTCGATCTGAGGTAGGTCAAACTCCTGCCGGGTTTGACCACGTTTGACTGCGATGTGTCAAAACGCCTGATCCGGATTGCTTTCTTCGATCGAAGGCTTCATGCCCCGCAATGATTGAATGTTCTTGGAAAGTCCAACGCGGCTCTTTCCGGCAGATAAGAGCCTACCTCAAGCACGAATCGACGGCGGCGATCAACGTAAAACCAAAACTGATGATGGCGTTGAGCGTAAAGAATGCCTCGTTGACTCGGCTTAAGTCCTTCGGATTGACGATCCAATGTTGCCGTATCAAAAGAACTGCGACGGCAAATAGACCGATGTAGTAGATCGCACCCAAGTTCAGTTCGGGCTGCATCGTTGGAATAGCTGCTAACACGAGCCACATTGCCAAGTGAAGGGCCGCTGCTAAACGCAATGCACCCGGCACGCCAAGTCTCGCAGGAATGCTACGCAGTTTCGCTTCGCGATCAAAGTCAGCATCTTGGCACGCATAGATAATGTCAAAGCCCGACACCCAACACGCAATGGCGATGGCCAGCCACACCGAAGGCATCAGTTCAGCCAAGTTAGCTTGCAGGAACTCGCCGCGAATCGCAATCCACGTACAAATCGGCGACATGGCGAGTGCGACGCCTAGCCACACATGCGCTGCCGACGTGAATCGCTTAGCCAAGCTGTAACCGCAAAGCCAAGCCAAGACAGGTATCGACAACAGCGCTGGCAAGCGATTGGGAAGGAATAGCAGAGTCCCCAAAACGAAGACAATGCAACTCGCCGTGAAGAACAACCATACCTGAGTTCGACTTAAGAGGCCTGCTGGAATGTGTCGTCCAGCCGTTCTGGGATTTGCTGCATCGAACTTTGCATCGACCAAACGATTGAAGGCCATTGCTGCCGATCGAGCGGCCACCATACAGATTAGAATTCCCAACAACTGGATCGCGATCGTCGCTCCGTCAGTCTGAAAATACAGCGGTAGCGGGATATTCCTCTCAGCCGCCTCGGGTGAAGGTGTCGCAAACGCCCAAACCGATGCCAACGCGGCAAAGGGCAACGCGAATACGGTGTGGCTGAAGCGAATCAGTCCGAGAAAGTGTGTTAGGGTCGCGTTGATTATGTCTCTCCGAACAAGCGGCTTAGCGTCTAGCTTCGTAGCCATCGAACATCGTTCATGAGGTTCGAACCGCAAACCCTGCACGTTCTACACAACTATGCTGCTTCGTCCAGAACGATCGACGAAAGACTGCCAAAAGTGCCCTAAATTCAAGGAATCGGATATTTTTTTTGGAAACTTCTTAGGTCGGATTTTGATGGGAAGGCAAATGCTCGCGCGCCCGTGAATGTCGGTGTCGCCTGGGGTTTACAGGGAGTATGAGTTTGCGGAATAGCCCAAGAATGCCCGCCTGCCAGACATAGTCGCCTTTTGCGGGCGTGGATTCTGTCGTTGCTCAGCCAGTTACTCACGTATGCGGTACGTGCTGCAAAATCCAGAGCCGCCAAGTCCGCCTAATCGTTACTGTTTAGCAAAATTCGATAGCTTTATCGTCAATTCGCTCAACGTTTTTCTCAAGTTCCAACCGACATTCATGAGCATGCGTCGGACCAACTAAGCGTTGAAACATATGTTCCGATGACTTATCCTCATGAATTCGTTGCTTCTCGCCACGTGTACGGCTTCAAGTGTCCCTTGAAGGTGTGAACCCATAGGTTAGACCGATTGTCTTAGCCCCGCGCGAGATTGGCTATCGACCGGGAAAAGCTCCGGAATGGACGAGCCAATTGGACACAACGAGATCGAATGATTCAGGACTTTTAAATAGCAGAAAGGTGCGACGTGATGGCAACAGTGCAAACTCAACGTGAAACTCAATTGATGACCGGCGCGGACATTCTTGTGAAGTCCCTGGTGGATCATGGAGTGGACGTCGTGTTCGCATACCCTGGCGGTTGCAGCATGCCGATGCACCAAGCACTGACTCGTTACGGGTCGAAGGTCCGCACCATTTTGCCTCGACACGAACAAGGTGGCGGCTTTGCAGCTCAGGGTATCGCTCGATCAACAGGGAAGGTCGCTGTCGCCATGGCCACTAGTGGACCTGGCGCAACTAACCTCGTAACTGCAATCGCTGATGCCAAGCTGGATAGCGTGCCAGTCATTTTCATCACGGGTCAAGTCCCTACAGCCGTGATAGGTACAGACGCTTTCCAAGAGACACCAATCGTAGAAGTCTGTCGAAGTATCACCAAAGCTCACTACCTCGTTACCAAAGTCGACGACGTTGCGAGAGTGATGAAAGAAGCGTTCCACATCGCCTCGACTGGACGCCCCGGGCCGGTTCTAGTCGACATGCCCAAAGACGTGCAACTGGATTCCTGCCAAGTCGACTGGGACGTGCCGATGCAATTGCCCGGCTATCGCTACAAGACTCCAGTGGCTGCACCTGAGCAAATCCGTCAAATCGCTGCAGCGATCAAGCACTCGCGACGACCAATCCTTTACTGTGGTGGTGGCCTGATCACTGCTGAAGCGTCCGCTGAACTTCGCGAGTTGGTTAAGCTAACTGGAATTCCAGTAACGATGACCGTCATGGGCCTTGGACTGTATCCAAACCGCGATCCATTGTCCTTGGATATGTTGGGCATGCACGGCGCAGCTTATGCCAACTACGCAGTACGCGACTGCGACTTGCTGATTGCCTTGGGCGTTCGATTTGACGACCGCGTCACAGGTAAGCTAGAAGCCTTTGCCAAGAACGCTAAGATCATCCACGTCGATGTTGACGCCAGCGAATTGAACAAGAACAAGACGGCTCACATTCCCGTTTGTAGCGACGTTAAGTATGCAATCAGCGAGTTGAACAAGATTGTCGAAGCTCCTGAGATCAGCGAGTGGGTCAAGCACTGCAAAGAACTGAAGTTGCGACATCCGTTCGGCTACGATCAACACTTTGACGGTATTCTGCAACAGCATGCCATCCGCGAACTTTCGGAAATCACTAAAGACCGCGAGACTTTTATCACGGTAGGCGTCGGTCAGCACCAGATGTGGGCCGCTCAGTTTTACCAATTCGATCGACCTCGCCAATGGGCTTCGTCGTCGGGCTTGGGAACGATGGGCTTCGGCTTGCCCGCAGCGATGGGAGTCCAAGCGGCTAATCCCGGCGCTCTGGTCGTCGACATCGATGGCGATGGTAGCTTCCAGATGAACATTCAAGAACTGGCCACGTTGCATTGTGAAAAGCTGCCCGTGAAGGTGTTGCTATTGAACAATCAACACTTGGGAATGGTGGTTCAATGGGAAGATCGCTTCGAGAACAGCAATCGAGCTCACACGTACCTTGGTCCAATTGATCACGAAGAAGCCAGCGGTCCAGGCGTCACCGATGCTCACGCGTACGTGGCCGAGCGATACCCGGACTTCGTACAAATCGTTAAAGGCTACGGTTGTGGAGCGGCGACAGTGAGCAAGAAGTCCGACCTCCGAGCGGCAATTGAAGAGATGATCAACTACCCAGGTCCGTTCGTTTTGGACGTGATGGTGCCTTACCAAGAGCACGTTCTGCCGATGATTCCATCCGGTCGAACCGTAGACGATATGATCCTCAAATAAATCGGCAGCGTAATTCAACATCGGCGAGCCAACCATCGACGTAACGGGAATCCTTGATTGGGCCAACCAAAACGTGCTGACTTGGCAGGTCGGTTGGAGCGTCCTTATTCTTGTTGTTTCCGCGCTGCTTCAAGCCACTGCAGGCTTTGGAGCGGCGCTGATGGGGTTGCCTCTGCTTTTGATCGCTGGCAACAAGATCTTTGAAGCTCAGCTTCTTCTCCTTTGCGCGCTCCTGCCGCAAAATCTATTTGCCTGTTATCGATTGCGACACAGTATCGACTATCGCGAAGTCATCACACCGGCGGTGATTCGCTTCTTAGCCATGCCCATTGGCGTGCTAGGGCTTTCTGCCTTGATGACTCAAACGGAAGGAACCATTGGAGTCGTCGTCGGTACCATCATCCTGCTCGCCATCGTGCTCCAAGCATTTGCTGGCGTCGAGTTCAAGAATGCCCGCAAGTGGCCTTGGATGTTGGCTACGTTTGGTGGAAGCGGCATCTTGCAAGGTCTAAGCGGCATTGGTGGCCCACCCTTGGTCTTGTGGGTCTACGGACAAGGCTACCAAGTGGATCGCGCTAGAGCATTTTTGTTCGCGCTATATGTCTCCAACTTCCTACCGCAGATGGTTGTTTTGTATTGGAAGTTCGGCTCGGCTATTTGGAACTGGACCATCCTTGGCTTCTTGATCACTCCGCTTATCTTGATTGCCGCTGAACTAGGCCTGCGCCTTGGAAGTCGTTTAGGAGACCGCTGGGTGCGACCTGCTGTTTACGTAACACTCATCATCTTGGCCGCAGTCATGATCACCAAACCGCTTTGGCGATAAACAACCAAAGCAAAATCCTTTCGGCAGTCACGCGACTTGATGGACTGTAGTCAATCCGCAATCAATCTTGAGCCGAGCAGTTGTTTGAGCTTGGCAACAACTTGTCGACGATCGAGGTCACCATCTAGATGCAATTGATAGCCACCTTCGACAGGCTGCAAATCGTACTTGCGAACCGGGAATTCTCGCATCAAGCGTACAATCTCCATACTGTGCACCACGTTACCCGTGTCTGAGATGTATTCGATCGGTTCGCGTCCAACCAGATCGACCAGAACTCGATGACCGTCATTCAACTTTAGAGCAGCGTAGTCACCGGTTCGATAACGAAGAAGCGGAAGAAATGGATTGCGACCTCCGCTCAGCGTGATCTCGCCTCGCTGACCTTCTTCGCAGCGGCTGCCAGATTCATCTAAAACCTCCACAAAAAGATCGTGCGGTAGGACTCGATGACCATGCGTATCGCGGACTGCGATGATGCCAGCTTCGGTCATTGCGTACATATCCAGGGCTGGGCAGTTGTATCGCTCGCTCAGCCGTTGCGCGTAGCCCTCATTCAAATGCATAATGCTCGAGACAATCGCCTGTGGCTGATAGTCAACATGGATCTTCTCCAATTCTCCGAAGGCCACTGGATCGCCAAGCCAAATTGGACCTCTCCAAGCATTCAGGTACTGTTGGCGATGTTCTTGCTCTCTCCACGCGGACGGATCAAGGTTGATTCGAATGCAACCGGCTTCCTTCAGATACGCAACAACGATCGCCGTTGTGTACGCGCCTGGATAAGCGGCAACATTGGTGATGGCAACGTTTTCAGGCCCTCTAGCCAATTCAATCCCGTGCATCGATCGCAATGCATGTTCGATCAGAGGAACGCCACATGCCGCTGAAAAAGGATGATGAGGCGTGCGAGTCGGATGGCCTGTGGTACCGCTACTGGAAAAAGTAATCAACTGATCGACAGGTTCATTGTCTGGAACGAATTGCCAAACTCGAGGAGCCAAATCAGATCGCTTGCAGGTTGGTAGATCCAAGAATGACGTACCAGGCCTAGCGCGTTGTCGGTAGTAGGGTACGAACTCTAAGCAGCGTTCTTTGAACTCCTCCAGCCAAACTGGTTCCGCAAGTCCATTGGATGAGTTCGTCGACCGCAATTGTTTGCTGAATTGATTGACTCTATCTAAACCTCTTTCGTCAAGCTGTTCCCCATTGGGCCAATTCCATAAAGGCGCAGACGAATGTTGCCGCATTGCGTGTAGCAACCGACGTCCGTGTTGACTGAGCAACGGAAATCGCTCGTCTTCGTTCAGTTCGGGATACATTGTTACTTACTCCCCATATCGGCTCGCAGACTCAAGCGCCTGCTTACGCGCCATGGCTTCGCGAACTTCTCTGGCTCGTCGTTCGGCTTCGGCTGTTGCTTGCAGTATCCGTTGGCGTTCAACGCTATCCAGAGTGTTCAGCCGATCTCGCGACTGAGCTATCGATTCACCGCTGGGGATTAGCGCGTGTGCCTCCAAACACACTCGCACCAGTTCTTCGCGACGATCGGGATCTGTCAGCAACTTTTCAGGGCGGACCAACTCACATAGCAACCGCAGGGACTCGCCGCTCAACCATTTCCAACCACTTTCAATCAAGTCAGGCCGATTCAGGAAAGTACTGTCGTGGATCAACCAAGTCGCAACGCTAAGAACACCCCAATAGCGCACTGCAGCAGGTCGATCGCTGGGCTTATGGTACAACTTTTCCAACCACTCTAGCCGCTCTTGAGTCAGTTGCTCAGGTCCAAAGCTACGGTAGTGGTCAGCAATGATCGCCGCTAATTGCGATCCGCCGTCTATTGTCGAACAAGTTTCAATGAACTCAGGCGGACAATCGGTCAGACGCCGCAATAACAATTCTAGTGGTGGTCCTTCGGCTCGCATCTTATTCTGCCTTTTCTGCTGTCACGCCAGGTTGATATTGCATTCGACTGAATTGACGTGCGAACGCCAGTAGCTCCTCCATGGAGTTCACCAAATGGACATTCCAACCATCAGCGATCATTTGCTCGATCTGACCGCCATATCGAGACTCGAGCCCTTCCTTGTAGCCTGGAAGTTGCAACACGTATGTCGCACCGCCTCCGGATAGTTGCGCCGCCTCTCGAGCGACATCCCAACCCAAGCGATCATTGCCCTTTTCAGCGAGCATCGCAAACATGTCGTAGTCACTGACAATCAAGATATGCGAAGGTCGATCCAGTCGCTTGTCCGGCGAATAGGTTTCGGCAAGTCGGTGGATGCCAAACGAATAGCCGGTGCCTAAATAGTTGAGCAGTGTCTTGAGAATTTCGTTTTGATTGCGGATAAATCCCTCAGTGCTGATGGAACTTCCGGGCTCACCGGAGAGTACCACCTTCACAAACGCACCAGCGCGAAGAGCAGACAGAGCGATGACCGTTCCAGCTAGAACCGGATACGAGAGCTTGTGAGCTGGGTCGCCCATCGAACCACTACAATCGATACCCAAGTACAAATTGAGCGGGATGCGTTTCGGCTGCTCTCCTAGGCTTTCACCGTGCAATCTCTCCAAGGTTGTCACACCAGGAATGACTTCTGGACTTGCTACTAGTGTGCCAAACCAATCGATGCGATCCAGATCTTGACCAATGTCCCACAAATCTAACCCTTCGGGAATAAAGTCCGTCGCTTTATGTTGTTGTCGTGAGGGGAACGGAATCAAATAGGGGATCGCTCGTTCGCGGTAGTAGAGAACAGCCATCTCTCGTTCACTCAAGTTCACGCCAGCCGCTTTCAGAATCTCCGAATACTCGAAAGGATCTCGAAACGTCTTGAGCGTCTTTTGCCCGGAAAGAGCACCGGGCACGCGACCTCGCCCCAGTCCAGGCTGATCTCCGAGATCAATCGGGTCCAATCCTGTTAGCGCTGGATCTTCAGCTGGATGCATGATTCCACTTAGTTCATCGTCGTCTATCTCAGCTAGACCATCTGGGATCTCGCCAGCACCAGCCTGTAATGTGTCGCACCAAACACCGAACTGCTTGCGAGCAGCTTCGCCCTCTTCCGCAACGTAAGGTAGCAACAAACATGCAAACCGACCCGCACCGTGCAACCAATCGCGACTGTAGACACGGATAAGTCTGGAGCCCAGCAGCGCGTCTTGGTTGACTCGCGAGTCCAACGTAGCAGACACCAGAGTTGCGGGAGGCAGACTCCACAGCAGCTCATACATGCGCATGTACAACTGCCAGAGCTTGCCATTGTTCTCTTCGGTCATGAGCTTTTGGTACACACCAGCCATATTCCGACCACGTTGGCGCTGAAGCCGATCGTTGATCAGGAGATCCGCATAAAGGTTGCCCACCATCGGCGCATAACTTTCGCAGCCCGGCAGTCCGCGACGAATTCTTGCCAACATCCTGGCGTTGTCAGTCAGATCGGCAGGGCAGTAGACGTGATGCCCTATCTCGTGCGCTAAGACTTCAGGTGCAAAACTCACAAGCTCGCGAGCCACAACCTGTGACAAGCTAATGACGACCGTATGATCGCTCAGTCGGATCATCGCAAAGCTGCCAGTCAGTCCTTCACGTTTTTCATCAACGTCGTAATAGCACCAAGTTGGTTCGCGAAGCTGCACATAAGAACTCCAGTCTGCAATGGCTTGTGGCCAAGCCTGCCGCCATTGGTCTTTAACACTTTCTAACGTCGCTCGATCGCTCATGCTGACTCTTTCGAGGATTGCGGAGCCGCGATCAAAAACAGATGAAACGAGTTTCGTAACGTAACTGCCAAAGTCTTTCCATCAAATGCCTGGCTGGTTGAGTTCGCTAAGTCGGGGCATGACAGCGTCTGTCCGTTCCACGATACGAGTCCATGAGCGTCAACCTGCGGTACGCTCTTCGCGGCCTTTCTTCGCGCCACCTCAGCCGTTGTATCCACGCGATGGAACGACTGACCAAAACTATCTGCGATCACCTGCCAAACAGAGTGATTGTCTGTGGCCATGAGCTGCTGTCCTGACAAGAAGACTCGCGGCGGTTCCAAGAAGACGCCACCAAACCCTCGAAAAGCACCACAATTACCGACGCGAACGACTGCAGGGGAATTCACGGTTGTTTCAGAGCGATAAGCCCATGGATCGACCAACCACTGTCCAAGCAATTCCGAAACATCAGTATCACTTAGGGATGCTGGAAACTGAAATATCGATCTCGCGACTTCAACGGGCAGGGATTGCGCCAACTTTGTCGCGGCCGTTCGATATTCGGGATAGCCCGCTGACCACGCCGCGACCTGTCCGATTTGCAACAATTGATCGACTTTATTCGCCAACGGCCCGGCTCGATTCAGTGTTTTCAGCCACCGATCTACAGACTCGGGATGCGACTGCGCGATCGACAAAACCGCATTGCTCAAGCTTCCGGATACACGTCGAGGATCGCGAGCCATTTGCTTTGCGAATCGTGGTAGCGTGAGTTCCCAAAGTTGGCTCAACGCTTGCGGAAGTAATCCTGTCGATTCAGAAAAATGACCAACTGCAAACAAATCCAAAGAGACATCGTACAGGTCATTAAGCGTCCGAGTGCATCCCTCGGGAAGAACGGCCGCTACTGTATCTACGATCGGCAGAATTCTTTGTCGCAAATGAAACAGCCAGCTACTGTCTTCAAGCTTTGCCCCCTGTGCTCTTCGTTGCAAATAGCGTTGATTGAGGGCCTCGCGATTCTGCTCAAGTAGACGACAACAGAAGTCGGAGATTGGCACGTTTAAACGTTGTGCTGTTCCAACTACGTCAACAGGTGAGGTAGAGTCAGTCATGCTCTATTCCTTCCACGTCAACCAACGAAGGTAGTTTGTGTAGCGCTGATGGAGATACTTAAGCTTCAGCACGTCGTCGTACATGTGCCCGTAGAACTTCCTTGAGTCGCTCCACGACTTGAGGATTCGCTCAATCTCAATCAGTCGCTTTCTCACTTCGCGCTCATCGACACCGTCGAGACCTTTTTGGAACTGTTCATTCAGTCGAGCCACTTGGTCTTGCGTGTCCATGTCAAGTCGATCAAATTCAGCGCAGGACATATCGAACATCTTGCGTATCCAAGCAACCTTGTCCGAGCGAAACACAGAGTTATCGCCGCTTTCGAAGAACGGACAGTCTGGGTCAGCGACCAATTTATCATGTAAAACGAAGGGCAAAATCTGACGTAAGTCCTCGAGGGCCACTTCATGACTGCCGCGGAAATAGGCTAAAGCTTTGACGAAATTCAGTGTCGTCATCACGGCACGCACAGAGATGCCGTTCTTCGTTTGTGCGCCGACATCTTTGAGTTTATCTTTGCCCGTTTCATTCGCAGCGACCTGATGCCATTCGATTGCTGCTAGTTTGACCGTGTCTTTTGTTTTGTACTCAAACTGCTCAGCAGCCGATTCACAGTACTCAAACTGGCTCACAAAGAACTCGAAACGACGCATGACTGGCTTGGGAATTGGAATTTTACGTATCTCTTTTTGCAGTCGATCGCCTTCCTCTTCGGTGAACAGAATTTCGGCGGGAACAACCTCTTCTGGGCGCATCCGCGACTCGATGCGTTCCAGCAGATCGCCAAGAAATCGACTGTTGAAGTGCAAAGCCTTCACAACGACATCGATCCGATCGCGAAGAGCTTCGATGACTTGATAGGTTCCACCGCCCGCATCATCGTTGGCCGTCAAATACCAAGCTGCATCGGGACACTCCAATGTTTGATCGTAAAGCTCGGCGTAGTTATCCGACATCAGGGTCAGCAGTGCCGATTGCGTTCTAGTTGGAATGCGGTTGTATTCGTCGATAATCTTGACTCGCATGCCCAGCCATTTTCGCCAAGCTATGCCAATCTGATCAATGCTCTGGGCCTTTACTAGATCAGCGGGAAGTGGACTGCCGAGCAAGTCGGCGATCGTCATCTGCGGCTGCCCCTTTTGAATCGCGCGGTGGACCTCGCGAATCGGATAGCCCGCAAGAATTCCCATTAACACCGCGCTTGTGGTCTTTCCGCGACCAGGTCCGCCGACCAGAAGGCATTTGGCTCGTACTGAAAAGGTCAGCAAGGGCATTAAAACGAAGCTGCAATAGCTTTGCCCCGAAGGAAGTATCAGGCGATTGCGTCGATCCCCGAACTCGTACGACTGAGGCGGCTTTTCGTTGTATTCGATGTCATAAAACGGACTGATGATCGCGTGATTGACGATCCAGAAGTACGCTTGCCGCAACTTCTCATCCAAGGGAATCGCTGCTGCGTCGCTTGCAGACTGAACGGCAACAGGGCCGCGATACAAATCGGCTATGTCAAATTCCTTGGTAGCAGCGGCTTGCGTTGGATTCGTGGGAGCCGCCGAGACTCGTTTGAAGAAATTCTGAAACATCCTTCGAGCTTTCCTTTCTCTTCATCCAACTTGTTGAAGTTCTTGGATGTTATTGCCAACTTCAACCAACAAACTCTGTAGCGTGTGCTTAATGTCGATCACAACTAATTCTAACGAAACTTCGCGAACACATGATTCGCGTGGCAATCCTTGCATGCAGCCAAGCAGCGATTTGCGCGAATCGCTCGGAACTCATGCGAAAGGTCTGCGAGATCTAGGCTTGCCAAGCTGGATTTCGATGTACTTTCGTTAGCCGACGATTCCCCGTGAAGTGTATCAAACTCGCCAATCGTAAAGCTACATGGACTAATTCGCCCGAATTCGTCAACAAACAGGAAACTCTCTCCTGGTCGACAATCCGCGATCGGAATTGACTTACCGTTAGCTGTAGCGCTCATGCGATCAAGATAGGCCGGTGATCCGCAGATCTTCATTCCAAGTTTTTCACAATCCGCGCGCAGAGTCGGCAACTGGGACTTAAGACAGTCGATCTGTTCAGGCCGCAATCGATTCGCTGGGAAGAACTCGGGACGATCTTTACCCCCCAGCGGATTGAAGGTCAATTCGTCGAAGCCCCACTCGGCCATCCTTGTACAGAACTCGGGAAAGCTGGCGATGTTGCCTTGAGTCAACACAGTATTGACTCGAAGTAGTGTCGCTTGCGGATCGCGATCTTGGACAAGTTGCGAAACTACTTTGGAAAGCTGTCGGAAGAGTCCCGGTGCTTGTCGAAGTGAATCGTGCTGATCTTCCAAGCCATCGATGCTGATCGTAATCTGACTGAAAAGCTCCAAGGCCTGTGATCGAACAAGCTTACTTCTCAATGCCAGTCCGTTTGTCGTTACTCCCAACTGTAAACCCAAGCGGACGGAAAACTCTTGTGAGAGCTCTATCCATTGCGGCCATTGAAAAGGTTCACCGCCGAGCCACGATACCAAAACAGGTCTCCCGGTTCTTACTTTTAAGGCCTGTAACTGCTCTCCCAATTGAATTAGCTTTGCTGATTCAATGTGACGCGCTGAGCGAGGTAATTCGCGACTATAAGCACAAAATTGACATCGTAGCGAACACTGGTTGGTAACTCGAACTACAACAACTAGCGGATCAACTGTAGAATCTGCGGATTGCAATGTAGTCTCTGGTTGATCATCAGGAATGAGCGAATGTCGTACGTAGAAATTGTGGCCGCGCTGTTCGGCGCCTTGTCGGTCTATTTCTACATCATTCGCAACCATTGGTCGTGGCCTGTGGGATTAGTTCAGGTAGTTTTGTACATCAGCGTGTTTGAGCAAGCGAAGCTCTACGCCGATATGCTGCTGCACTTCGTTTATGCTGGGCTGCAATTGTACGGATGGTGGGCTTGGTATCAATCTAGCAAAAGGCAAGCTACCTCGCCGGTCGGTTCAAGCCTTGACCAAGATGATTCTTTGGAGATTCGCGAGCTAGGCATGAAGGGGAACATCGCATGCATCGTTGTTTCGCTGGCGATGACTACGGTTTACGCATTCCTTTTGGCACGATTCACCGATGCATCGTCACCGCTACCCGATTCATGCATCGCAGCCTTTAGCCTAACGGCTCAGATGCTCTTGGCATGGCGCTACGTTGACAATTGGCGCTACTGGATCTTCGTCGATTTAGTTGCGATCGGCCTGTTCGCTTTCAAAGAGCTTTACATCACTTCGATACTCTACGCACTCTTTTTGGTCATGGCAATTGTTGGCGATAGAGCCTGGCGAAGCAAAATGAATGAACTCAAGCGTAAGGAGTCAGCCGTCGCATGAGCATGGGATTAGTCTTAGGCAAGTTTGCGCCGCTACACAAAGGCCATCAAAGTCTGATCGAAGCGTCGCTGGCAGAAACGGAGAGAACGGTGGTCCTGATCTACGACTGCGCGGATCTTGATATACCGCCCTTGCAAGTTCGTGCTAACTGGATTCGAACTCTGTATCCATCTGTTGAAGTCTTAGAGGCTTGGGACGGGCCGTCCGAAACCGGGCTTGACCCACGCGTCACACAAATGCACGACGCGTATCTCCGCAAGCGACTCTGCGATCGGCGTATTACCCATTTCTTTAGCAGCGAACCTTACGGAGAGCATGTCAGTCGAGGCTTAGGCTCCGTTGATCGGCGAATTGATCCCGAACGACAAAGCGTCCCGATCAGTGCTACACAGATACGCGAGAACCTCTGGGACAATCGCCAATACTTGTCCACAATCGTCTATCGCGATCTGATTACACAGGTTGTATTCCTCGGCGCCCCATCGACGGGCAAGACGACTCTAGCATGCGAACTGGCTAATCGACACCAGACAGTTTGGATGCCCGAATATGGTCGCGAGTACTGGGAGCAACATCAATCGGAGCGTCGGCTCACTTGCGAACAGTTGGTCGAAATTGCTCTTGGACATCGACAACGCGAGGACAAGCTCATTCCGCAATCCAACCGTTATCTCTTCATCGACACCGATGCTACAACTACGCTGCAATTCTCGTACTACTACCATGATCGAGCTCATCCACAACTGATTTCTTTGGCCAATGAAGCTCGACAGCGTTACGATCTCTTCTTCGTCTGCGCACCGGACATCCCCTACGATGACACATGGGACCGATCAGGGGACGCCAATCGAATGGAGATGCACCGTCGAATCGTCGGAGATCTTATAACTCGAAAAACACCATTCCAACTGCTTACTGGATCGATTGACCAGCGATGCCAGCAAGTCGAAGCTGCGTTGAGGAGTGCATCCAAGTTCCACAGGGTTTCATCGTAGGGCGTGTGCAAAGGTCCAAAAGAATCTCACTATCCGGCAGGTACTTTCATCATCGAAGATTGCAAGCCCGAATAACTGTTGTCTGACCTTGTAACACGCCACAGCAGCACTCCTTGATGTACAATCCAAACCAAAGATCTCGCAACTTAGGGTGAAGCATCAAGCACGATCGCTTCGCCGTTGACCTTAGTAATCAACAGAAGGTTGTCATCGGCTGATAGGTCAATATCTGCGATTGGTTGATCCGATGTATACAACTTCAGCAACTGTTGGTTTGTTTGAGCAGCATCCCACCATCGCAATTAGCCAAAATCATTCAAGAAACAAGTTCTTTCTCAGGTGTCCTGTCCCAATGGAATGAACCGGATCGCTACTTTGAGCTGGTCTTGCGGCGTCTGACCCGCGTCCTCGTTTGCAAACTAGTATCTTGCAAATCCACAGTCGATTTTCCCTGCTCATCGTTAGTCGGCATCAAAGACTCGGATTTGACCGGAGCGGCTGACCGCGACCAACTGCTTACCATCGGACGAAAGGTCCAATCCACCGACAGGTTCATCGAACGTACAGAGTTTGAGCAAGAGCTCACCGTTTTCAGTATTCCACAATCGCACACCGCCGTCAGCGCATCCCGTAAAGAGCCGCTTCCCATCGACGGAGAAGTGTAAGTTGGTGACTTTGTCGGTATGACCCACCAGAGACTTTGTACCAGTTCGCTTTATCGCACCTGTTGCGTCTACTTGATAGGCAACAAGGTCGCAGGCGCGATTAGGTTTAGAAAAAGAAGACAATGCTCCGGCAATCTGCGAATCGTCGAGACTAAAAGCGTTAGGGAGTCCAATCTTTGTAAGCCCTCGTTCAGTTCTTGCAAAACCGCGTCCAGTCTTTGCATGCAGCACAAGGCCATTTATTCCGAATTCAGATCCCATCGCCACCAACTCACCGCTTTCAGAAAAAATTGGTGGTCCAGAAATGGGGATTTGTGTTTTCACGCCTTCCCACAAAACCGATCCATCGTAGGACCGCGAACTCCACATCCACTCACTCCTTTTGGAGTAGTGGATGACACACCTTGACTTGGCATGGAAGCCCACAAAGGTCACATCAGGTTCGGCGATTGCAGCAACTACCTCATTTGAACTGTCTGTTTTAAGAACAAGGATTTTGGAGCCCTTCTTGTCGTAGCCGCATAGAAACTGTCCATCGCTTGACAGCGTGATCGACTCCAGGAATGGAATATCGAGTGCTGTTGTCTGTTTGCGTTGATCCATCGAAGTTGCTAAGACTCGTTTGTCCGACGTGATCTGAAGGAGGTGCCGTTCCCCGCCTCCTGGCGACTCCCGAATCGCGATCGATTCAATCATCTCCTTCGGCTTCAAACTGGACACGGGCGTACTCCGTAATTTCGCCAATGGAATCAAGAGCATCTTCCGACCATCCGAACAAGCAAGGCAATTGCTGTCATTGGAAACAGCGAGAATCCGTGGTGGATTATCAAGAGTTCGTTCTTCATGCACCACAGTCATGGATTGAGTATCCAGAATCCTCATCGTATTGTCATTACTCCCGATCGCCACGAACTTGCCGTCGGCACTAGCAGCGATTCCAGCAATCGGCTTGTCGCTCACTTTGATGATCTTTGCGGTCGACCGTTGCTTCTTATCGAGATCAGGTACAACGGAGATCCTGCCGTCGCTGCTCCCAAAGGCTGCTGTAGCCCCATCGAACGCCAACGAGCACTTCAGCGGTCCGGAAAGTTCCGGCAAGAGTTGAACAATCTCCCCATCGAATGTCTGAATCTGGAATGCGGTAGGGGAAGCTCGCGAAAGCACTTTTTCTTTGCTACATGAACGGTCGAATTCTGTATCAAAGCCAGATCGTTTGGCTTGAGCAGGCTCTTCACTACTTGATATGATAAGCGATGTGTAATCACTATCAATTTTATAAATCCATTTATAGTACGTCTCATTCCTCTTGTAAGCGATTTCCCCTTGACGGAAATTTGGAAATGGAATGATCTCGATTGCATGGAACTCGTTAGACTTTCCCTCAAATTGATGTCGACAAATCACGTTGCCCACCAATAAATCGGTCAGTGCGACTTCTCCTGTCAATGCTGTTATGGAGATCATGAAACGGCTTGTTTCATCTATGGTAAACCCGTAGATCCATGAACCCGCCCCCTCTGCGGGGTGGATGGGGATCCTGCGAACCCGAACTCCATCCGTAGTAGAAACAACCGATATTTGGCCATCACGTCCATCGGCCAGAATCAAGTTTTTGCTGTCGGGGGTAAAAGCCATCGAAGTACAAGATTGTTCGTGTTCTACTTTCGAAGCAAATGGAATTTCGATCGCCTCAGTCCGCATCAGACGCTTAAGGTAGCGGTACTCCCATGTATCGATGTTAGTCACTATTTGCCCAAAAGTCTGTTTTGCCGAAGAGTGGTTTCCTTCCAAGTAATTGTTGTGCGCGCGGGCGATCATCGGTTGGTATGAGACAGCCGCGAGTCTGTTGAGCGCATCCTCACTTTTCTTAGATTCCGCGATAGCTTCCAGTGTTTTTTCATCCGCTCGAATTCTCTGCTTTTCGGTTTCTGCAAGAGCGACAAGGGCATCGGCTTTTGCAGAATTGGCATGCCAAAGCGCTAGAGAAACGCTGAATATAGCAACCGCTACCACGCTGAAAACGCCAATCAATAAACCTGCGACCAATGAATTTCTTTTCGCCCACCGCATCCCTTTTTCCATCGTCGTCACCGGTCTGGCCAGCGTGGCCTCGCCTCGTAACCAACGCTGGAGATCCTCGGCCAACTCGCCACACGACTCGTATCGCTGCGATGCCACTTTGCTCATCGCCTTCTGCGCGATGGCCGCTAGATCCTTTGGAATCGAATTGTTCAAGGTCTCAAGAGCTGTCGGCTCTTGCGTGAGTATCTGAGCCAGGACTGCGTGCGGCGGACCTTCGAACGCTCGCTGGCCTGATAACAACTCGTATAGAATTGCTCCGGCTGCATACTGATCGGAATGCGGTCCGACATTAGTGATGTCACCTCGAGCTTGCTCGGGAGCCATGTATGCTGGCGTTCCGAGCAGCGCACCCTCAGTTGTCATGTTGGAATCTTCATTGAGCCGCTTGGCCAATCCGAAGTCCATCAATTGCGGCTGGTCCCGTCCGTCGAGCATTACATTGTGCGGCTTGACATCCCGGTGCACTATCCCCATCTCGTGCGCGTAGTGCAACGCTCGCGCGATGGCTGCCGTCCATTTAGCTGCCTGCTTGAAGTCAATCTTCTTTTCTTTAATCGTTGCGGATAGCGATTTGCCTTCGATAAACTGCGATGCGATGTAGAGCTGGTCTCCCACTCGTCCTGAGTCAAAAGTTGGGACGATGTTGGGATGGCGCAATCGTCCGGCTGCTTTGGCTTCCGCTTGGAACCGTGCGGCCTTTTGCTTTTCTTCTTGACCAAATAGCGGCACCTTCAACGCAAGCATGCGATCGAGCTGTGGATCGTAGGCACGGAAGACTCGCCCAAACGCACCTTGACCTAGCACTTCTTTAATCTCGAAACGCCCCAACGTGGACAGTGTGGGTTCCGCATACGCGCTCTTCGTAGTTGCTGACCCAACAGTAGATAGTTTCGAGTCGGTCGAGGATTTCTCGAGCTTTCTCGGCCGAACGGTAGACCCTTGCGTATCGTGAGTTTCGATCTGAGCATCCTGGGAAATCGACCGAGACGACAAATGGTTTTCAGACTGATCCGGTTTGCTAGGAGTTAGATCGAGCACGAACCGTTCCGTACAATTCGGACATTTGACGGCTCGTCCGTCAAGTTCCGATTTCACGGTCAGACTAGTTTGGCAATGTGGGCACGAGGTCTTTAACTTGCTTGTTTGCATAGCGTTGATTGCTGTATTCGTAGAACTTGAAATCCGCAGCGTTGAAAAGTCTCATGGGCACTTCGGTATTCTAGTGAATCCGTCCCGATTTCCCTTATCTCTAATTAGCCATTTCGCAAAGAAGTGAGTGTCCATCGGCAGGAGCTTCGGCGGAACAGCGAGGGCTGACCTTTGGCTCTAAATTGAGGTCCGATCGCTGGTTTGTCTCTGCATTTGAGACGTGAATTGTCTGAGTGCAATTTGGACAACTGACTCGCCTGCCACGGAATTTAGGAACAGCGAGAGCAGACTTGCCGTACGCATCGCAAGTCGCACAAATTTGATCGTCACTCGTCAAAAGCTTTGAGCATCTAATGGAATTCAACGGCAAATAGAACCCGCTCGTATTTTCGACTTCAGCGGTTATTCACCTCCGAACAATTCAGAATACTAAGTTAGAGACTATTGGAAACTCCTGTCGGTATCTGCAGTTGGACAGACGCAAGAAAATCGCAATCCGAACACGAAAGAACTTGATTCTCAAAAACAACTGAACGGACACAGACCTCAACAAAGGTACCTCAGTTACAAACTTCGTTGCAGATTCCCGAATTTAGCTGGCCTTGTTATGCTGAAGAGTGCTCCTTACTTACCTGATGCCCGCATAGTTCATGTCGGCTTCGAAAGGGTACTCGAAGGACTCAAGTGGAATTGAATGATGGCTACGTTCCTTGTATGTGCTTTAGTAGCCTCGCTATTTATTGCTGCAAACCTATCGGTAATGCAATCCGTAAAGTCCGAGCATTCTGGATTATGGATGCTCGCCACGTCGCTACTTGCGATTGCTGCTTTTTTCGCTCATCGAGTCATCATCATCAAATACGGAGCTTTGCGAGCTACAGGTATTGTCGATTCGCTGCTGACGGTCTTTACACTATTGATTGCCTGGTACTTATTCCAAGAAAAGCTGACGGCAGTTCAATGGCTGGGAATTGGATTGTATCTGGTGAAGTGAAGATCCAGAGGCACCGGGAACAAACGCTCAATCTTTCGACCTGCTGAGCGAGAATGGGAGGGGTCGAACTCAACTGGCTTCGCTTACGCAGCTTACTCCGCGGGTTTCGAGTATTCCGTGAGCCAGAATATGACCTATTGACGCAGAATCAACATTTCTTTTTGAAAACGCGTTCGGTTAGTTTAGTTATTGCGTCTTTCGGTAGTATAGACATGCGCTCTCACACCCTTGGAACCTATCAATCGTGACAGACAGACAGACAGACAGACAGCACAAGCGATTCTGAGTCGACGAAGCAATTTTCGATTGCTGAGTACTGCGAGAAATTCAGTCCAGAGCAGTATCTCAAAGAGTACTACAGCAGTGAGCAAATGTTGATCACTGACATGATCCTAGCTGAAGAATCGATGAATTGGCTGAACAAGCTCGGGAGGAGATTTGCCACGGCAATTGATGTCGGAACCGGGCCGGTCCTTGAATACCCGTTCATGTTTGCACCGTTCGTCCAGAAATATGACCTTTCTGACTACGTAGAGAACAATCTTCTCGCCGTACGCCGATGGGTAGACCGCGCGCCCCAGGCACACGACTGGAACCCCATCTTTCGCGGAGTGCTGAGGGCCCAGGGGCAGAGTATTGATCTTCTCGAAGGCCGATCGAGAGATCTTCGATGTGCGATAGGCGAGTTGCGGAAGATTGATCTTCGCCAACCAGAGCCACTTGGCACTAATGCTCAGTACGACCTCGTGACCTCATTCTTCTGCACGGAATGCGTCGATGTCACGCCCGAAGGCTGGGCACAATGCAAGAAGCGTCTCCTTGGATTGGTAGCACCAGGCGGCGCGTTCTTCTCTGCGATCGTTCAGAACTGTAACCAATACCGTATCCTCGGCTTGTGGTTTCCAACATGCAATCTCAATCCACACCATCTCACAGGATTGCTCGACGACGAAGGCTTTACCGCCGAGGTTAATTCTTATGCGTGTCCGGAATTCGCCGATTCAGGATTTAGCCAGTTCATGGTTGTGAAAGCAATTCGCAAATAGTCTCCAAATTTCCCTTCCCCAGAAATGATCTAAACAAAATGTCGAAAATCAATCCAGATGTTGGCGCCTATTCATCTCAGGAGTATGTCGATAGCTTCGATCCAGCATTGTATCTTCGCGAATACTACTCGATGGAAGAAATTGGAAATGCTGATACTGCAATTGCAACCGAAGCAGGTCGCTGGTTGGGTCAAATGGGTAGGGAGTTCACCAACGGCATCGACGTTGGGTGCGGACCAGTTCTAGAGTACCCTTTTGTTTTCGCGCCTTATGTGAAGAAGTATGATTTGGCAGACTATTTGCCAGCCAATCTGCAGAACATCGAGCTTTGGCTCAGTGAACATGTTGATGCTCATGATTGGAATCCGCTATTCCGCGGAATTCTTCGCACTCAGGGACTAGATCCAGATGAATGTCTCATTAGCCGATCCGAAAAGTTGCGAAAAGCGATCAACCAGCTTCGACGCATTGATCTATTCGAAGAACACCCCCTCGTACAACCTCAACAATACGACTTGGTCACTTCCTTTTTCTGCACCGAATGCGTTGGTTGCAACAAGAGCGACTGGAAGAAATTGAAGACACGATTAATTGATCTGGTAGCACCTGGCGGATCATTCTTTTTTGGATTGATGCGCGGCTGTACACGATATCAGATTCTCGGCAAATGGTTTCCGGCTTATCCAGTTCAGCCGGAAGAGCTTCAGGAGCTTCTCGCTGAACGAGAGATTGATGCAGAGCTGACAGTGCACTCCTGCCCAGAGTTTTCCGAGTCTGGCTTTGGCGAGATCATTATTGCTCGCGGAACCAAAGCCTGAAGGGTTTAACTAAAAAGGTCGCAACAAAGAAGTCGTAACCGGTTCAGCCAATTGTCAATTAGAGCTGACTTTATCGTTGGGAACTTTGAATCGTGAGACTACTTCTCCTCTGGGCGTATAGACAGTTGCTTCGATTTTCTGCTCGGTCCGACTAAACAATACGACCTTTGACGCTTGCGTCCGATTGAATTCCGTGGCTGTGACAGTGGTATAAGCCCCCATGCATTCAATCATGAAAAGATCGTTTGTCACCAAGCCCTGAGGCACACGATAGTCGTCAGGTGGAATAACTCGATCGAACGAATCGCAAGTTGGTCCCCACATCACACAGGGCACAGGTGTGCCAGAAATTTCTACGCTAGATCGGAGTCTAAAGGGAATAGGGCGGTATTTTCGCGAGTCGTGAATTTGGCCCATTAGATTACTATAAACGCCATCGTCCAAATGAATTACCTTATGCATTTCGTAAACCTCGGCGCCGTTGATAGCACCGAAATGCGCATCTGTAACCACTTTTGCACGAGTCACCGCAATTGCTGTATCCGCGACAAGATACCTTCCCGGTTCAGCAATAATCGTTACTGGCTCACCATACTCAGACCTGAACTTTTCTACAGCTTGGTTGATAACGTTCAATAGATCGCGTTGAGTGATTCCATCTCGTTCTGCGTGCATTCGATCGCAATAGCCACCGCCTAAATCGAACAGCGTAATCGGAATGCCAGAGCGACGTTTTAATTCTAAACCCAATACGCGAAACGTTCCGAGCAAATGCAAGTAGTGCGATGCTGACGTTGTGTTGGTTCCGACGTGGCCAGCAAACCCATAGGCCTGAAATCTGACAGAAAACTGTTGTTCAATGGATCTCGCGGTTTCGAAGATTCGTCTTAACGGACGATAGTCAAAGGCCGTAGTGGCTCGACCATCTTCACCTACAAGCGGAACAATGCAGGGCACGCCAAATTTGTTTAGATTGGAATAGGGTAGTGCCACGCGTGCGAGCAAAACTGGCGAGTAATCCGAATTGGGAATACCTGCCTCCGCCAGTTTAATAACCTCGTCGGCAGATTGAACGACGATTGCCATCGGTCGACATCGCCTGATCGCATCCAGATCTTCATCGCTACGAATCGGATGAGTCATCACGATTTTGCTGCCTTCAATACCTAGCCGACTCAATAGATCAAGCTCGCCACCTGTTGCCGCATCAAAAGAGATGCCGCGACGATGCATGTGTTGGAGGATACCCACGGCATCGCAGGCCTTGATCGCAAAGTGCGGCTCAATTCCTGGCATCTCTTCGCGCCAAAGCTCTATCTGCTGGTCTAATCGATCCAAGTCGAAGAAAACGCAAGGCGTCGATGGAGCTTCATCGCTTTCCATAATCGACTTGACATCGCGCTGAAATCGCTGGATGGACTGCTGATAATTTTCCGCTTTATGGGCTTGGCCTGTATCGAACATTTCACGCCTCCGATTTGGTGGCGGATACCATGACGACACCAGGTATGTGCACATCTGGATTGGCGATTAAGTGAGCCTTAACAGTTGGATTCGCGAATCCCAGTTTAGGCAAAAGTTCCAAGTAATGGCTTTCGTCAACCGCAGCGCACGTAATCCTTCGAAAGTCCTCGCTATTGGGAGATTTAAGAACATATTCAGACATGCCTCTCAGCGCGCTCATGAAAAGATGTCCGCCCACAGGAATAGTTTCTGCCACACAGCGCATCACTTCGGCCCACCCGTCCAGATCTCCTCCCACTTCCGCAGCGACAAAAAACATCCCCCATAGCGAATCGGAAGAAAACTCGCCGTCAACAACCGGCGTCCGCCTGACGTCGCAGCTCTCCACCCTCACAATCTTATCTTGGGTTTGTTGCCGACGCTCTAAGACGTAATCATCGTTTGCAGTCAGTCCCTCATGCTCAAGACACTTGCGAATATAGTGGTCCCATGAAAATGCGCTCGACGCAGATGTTCGCCAAAGATCAACCTCGTGACGAGCGTCCGCAAGATAATCGGTAAGAACTATGGAATTCACCCAGGGTGTCATCGGTATCGAATGGTGGAGCGTCCCTCCGCAGCCAATTTCGACATAGTGCTCAAACTTGCGTCCAATCCGTCGAAGTTCGCCAATCATGAACTTGGAAATCTCTCTTTCGTCCTCGCTGGGCGAGCACGCATAATAGGTATCCAAGTAAGGCCGAGCGAAGGATTGAATTTGATGGTATTCGTAGAAGGAAGGCTGTGAGGTCATCTTAATTGAAGTTAAAGAAAGGGTCAGTTGAGCAGGTAATCAATCGTAATTGTTGAAGAGCTATTTCTTGAAAATGCCACGCCATCGAGATTTGTTCGAGGTGTCGTTGGGTGGAGCTTCGAGGGCTAAGAATTGCTTCAGATCTTCAACGACTTGAATCGTCTCTGTGTAGTGATGGCTCTTGGGTGCCTTGATACACTTAGTGACGACATCGCCAATCTGTTTGGGAACGGAAGCGTGGGATTGGACTTCGCTGGCAATCTTTGCCAAGGGTTGATCGAACGTGGCTCGCCAATTTGATGTATTCCATCCTCGGAAATAGACCATCAAATAGATCAAGCGCCCGAGCAACTCACGATCCTTCTGTTGTTGGGTAATATTCTGGTCATCAGCCGAGGGTCGAAACAGCCATGGTACGATTTGCCATTGAACCAACTTGGCTTGGTCGTCTTTGATGTCTATTTGAACAGTGTTCCAATCTAAATTTGCTAGTCTGGCTGACGCTAAGTGCAACAGACTAACCGCTTCGGCCACTTGAGTTAGAAGCGAGATAAGCCCGCGACCGTGTCCACTGAACCAATCGACAGAGACGCCCGGCAAATGTATTCCTGCGTGACAATCGAAAAGCGCGGGACCTTCAATTTTCTCAGTCGCTATGAGAGGAAAACCGCCCATCAACAATCCGGAGTAGACAATTCGCGGAAATTGCGGAGCCTGAATTGACTCTAGTCTTTGCTTGATCTTCGCCCACTGCGAAGCCTGAAGACTGTTTACGATTTGCCTTGGAATCAACAACGAAACAGGCTGGCTGGTTCGGTTGACTGTCGCTTCGAGCTGCCACTCTTGCTCTGTTGAGTTTACCGGTCGAATTTCTCGTAACGACAACTCGGGAAAACCGTTGAGCAGCCCAATGGCAACTTCCCATCCATCTTCCGCCATTCGTTTGGGCGGCAATGCACTGCCAACCATTTCGCGAGCAGGAGTGTCTTTGTGGACAATCTCTTTCGGGCGATAGTTATCGAGCTTACTCGCCAAGTCTGTTTCCAGAACGGACAACGTCGGCAGATTCAACTGTGATGGAGTCATCAGTTGCGACTCGGTAACCTCTGGAAGAGGCTGGACCTTGCGTTTTGGATTCGTATCCGACGACGTTTGCGGAGTTTTTGAGCGGTCGGAATTGTGATCGTTAGCCATTTGCGCCAAATGTTGCGAGGCATGAATCTGGATGAGTTCGTAGAGTACAAAAGTAGCCTTGACTCTGCAATCGATTCGAGTGCGTATAGTTAAATATCACGTGAACAAATAAGTTAAACAATTTTCAAACTTCGCTGTTCGCTTTCGCGGCGCAATACGTCTCCAGTCCCAACCCGAAGCGTTAGTGAAGGACTTGTCCAAACCCATCCCGAATTGTCAGCGACCGGCAATTTCAATCCCAACCCGAAGTGTTAGCGAGGGAATCTTCTTCCTGCGCGTAATGTCTCGATCCTTTGCTAAGGCAGTTGAAAATCCGTCCCTCGCTAACGCTTTTTGAAGTTGCGCTTTTTCTGGGATCTCGGGCCGAAGGTCCAGCAATTTACCTAGCCCAGCCCATCGGGCTGGGTGATGAGCATGAGTAGGTTAAGGGCCAACGGCCCGCCGGTTTGCGTGCAAACCGGCGGCCGTTGGCCCTTTGTTTGGGTAGCGAATTGCGTACCCTGCCCTGCAGGCTGGGCGTAGGTAAACGGAAAGGCCTTCGGCCTTAATTCCAAATAGCGCAACTTCAAAATTAACGCAGCGCGTTGTGACAAATAGCCGTGAACAAACGTTTTTGAAAGTTGTGGCTAGTCTTCACTGTCGCTTCGATTTCGCAACCGAAACCTCACCAACACTCCGCAAACCAGAATCATGGCCAGAGATGACGGTTCAGGCACGGCAACAATACCAAAGGAGAAGTCGTCGATGAAGATAGTTCCAAAGGTTTGTGGGGCAATTCCGACAACCGACCCCGATAAGATCGGCCTATCCGAAATAAAACCTAGGAAATTGACACTTGCTTCAGGTAACTCTCCAACGAAGAGGGTTTCACCGGCAGTCCCGAACAGAGTAAGCCGAAGCCGATCGGCGATGCTGACGTTGAAGAATCCAACGCCGCTAACCGTTGTATCAAATCTGAACGTGATTGGGTCAGGCGGTGTCGTGTTGAGCAAGACATTTGGTGGACTTTGAAAGGAACCACCGCTGGGAAAATCTCGCTCATTGTAAATGGTAGCGCTTCCGTTAAAGTTTACGCCGGAGAACTGAGTAGTAAGGATGGTGTTGTGAGGTATCGAGTCGAAGTCAAACGTTGTAGAACCTCCAGAAAGTGCTGTGAGGAAATCCGTTTGATTTGTGTAGGAAAGATCGGCGTAGAGATTATTTGATCCAACTACGTACGACAGTAGGACGCTCAGCAAATACAGGTGAACACGCATTTAGTTTTCTCCAAAAGGTCTGATGCTCAGCTCGAGCTTTCAAGCTCTCGCTTGAAACCGCGCCATGGCGGCACTGCTTTCGCGGCATAGTCTAGTAACAAAATCTCCTCCGTAAAGATTCACGGTTAGCACCTGAATCTACCGACGCAAGAACTTTTTTTTCCGAACATCAAATCCAGCAAAACTTTTTCAGCGCTATTGAGACCTCTTAACGCTCAAACGCAGTTGATTGAGCTCGGGAAGGTTGCAATCGGTCGAACACCCGTAGTTGAAAAGGCAGTTTCCCACGGTGGCCGCGGATTGGCTAATGACCCAGAAGTGCAACCAGAATACAATGATCCTCAATCGCCCAGAGACGTAATTGCAAAGCCTTCCGAACGCGAAGGTTGCAATAAAGCCTTCGTTCACTTGCAGAACTAGCCGATATGTCAGACAGTGAGCTTGATCTTTCGTCCATCTCTCCTACGGAAGTCGGCCGCTTGCACGGAATCATGGATGCGGGTTCCACAGAGATTGAACGCATTGCCGATGACGATGTGCGGCTGTGTTTGCTTGCACTTTCCGGTACCACGGAAGTTTCAAGCTGCTCCGATGGTGCCGAATCACGGAGTCAATCTGCAAACAGTCGCTTTGGATCGCCAAGGTTTGTTGGTAGCGGATCGTTTGGAATCGTCTTTTTCGTTTTCGATAACGCGCTTGGCATTGATGTGGCGATAAAGCTCCTCCGGCCCTCCCGAAATTCACCGGTAGTTCAAAAGAGATTTTTGGAAGAGGCGCGGATCACCGCAAACTTGACCCATCCTGGCATCATTCGACTTTTTGACTCCGGAACAGTTGGTCAGATTCCCTACATCACCTCGGCAGTTGTTTCCGGCGGTTCGTTGGCAGACTGGATTGCCAAGCATCCGCAAGGCATGAAGTCTGACGTTGCTTGTAAGGTACTTCTTTCCGTAGCTGAGGCTGTCTCGTTCGCACATTCCAAGCTTACCTATCACCGTGACATCAAGCCTACAAACATCTTGATGTATGCCGAGACTGCCGATCCAAGCGTCGTTCGACCCGTGCTTACAGATTTCGGGCTTGCCAAGCGATGGGACAAGACCGAAGCAGCCTTAACACTTGAAGGTGATATCTTAGGGACCGCTCGATATATGTCTCCCGAACAAGCCAGCGGTGCACTCGACGACTACTCCGTCGCCTCGGAAGTGTTCTCGTTGGGGATTGTCCTTCACGAGTTGCTCACCGGACAAGTACCATTTGACGGAAAGAGTAGCACGGAGATTCGCAAAGCGATCATCCATGGGCGCCCGGTTTCATTGAGGCAGACCAACCCAGAGCTTTCTAAAGATCTGATGGCCATCGTTCAGAAATGCTTGGAGAAGCCGCTCCAACTTAGGTACGAATCGGTTTCGGCCTTGGCTAAAGACTTGCAGCGATACCTTATGGGACAGCCGGTCGAAGCATCCAGCCCATCGATTCTGCGTCTGGCGATTTGGAACGCCAGAAAACATCCCAAGGTGACTTTAGTGATTGCTCTTGCTGTGCTCACTATAAGTCTTTCGTTAGGGGCAGTTGGATACTCCTGGTGGAATCAACTTCAAATTGCCAAACGCGAGCAACAGACGAAGATTGAGTATGTGGTCCTGTTTGGGAAGTTGGTCGACGATGTAGTAGCTGGAGAAAAAAATCAACAGTCGGCAATCTTAGAGTCACTGCAAGGCTTTCAATCAGCGCTCGAAAAAGACCTACAAGAGCGGCCAGATGACCAAGATTTAAGACATCTGTTGAGTTTGGTACTGCACTATCGCTGCGTTACCTTTGAACGAGTTGGACAATTGGAGGACGCTATGAGGAGTCGGATAGATTCCGTTGGCATTCTCAAGAAGCTTCGATTTGAGTTCCCTGAAAACTCGAAGTACAGATTTCAGTATGTTTTTGGCATGATTACGATGAGCGAGACAATTGATAATTCGGTGTTTTTGGATTTGAATTCTCAACTTATCACCCAAACAGGCTGTGCAAGTGGCCTAGAGTTAGTTGAGGCAGTACTTCCAGAAATGGACAAACTGCTGCACGACTTTCCACAGCCTCGATACGAAGACGCATGCAATATGTTTAGGTTGACCGCCGCCCGCGTCATCGGCATAACGGATCACACTCGTGCCAACGAACTCATTGGAAGGGCCATCTCTGATGCAAAATCGCTGTTTGACCGGCACCCTGAAAAGTTAACTTACATTAGTCCAGCGATACGAGGCTACTGGCAATTGTCAAACATGACCACTACTGTCGGGGATTCAGAGGCGGCTTTAGCACATGCGGAAGCAGCAACTGAGTGTTTTGACACTTATCTGGGGCCGCATAGTGACAAAGCTTGGGTTCAAACGCTATTTATCGATAAGCAGACTTGGCATCTTGAAACACTTTTCGGATATGGGAGGTACACCGAGGCGTTACAGCTTTCTGAGCGATGTCTCAAAATTAATCGGGGCCGCATCGAGAACACTGCGTTCAAAGTAGGTGCACTCGTCATCAATTTTCGCATTCATTCTACGAGGTACCGAATTTTTAGGGCTCAAAGTCAAGCTGCGGAAATGGAAAGTGAACTCACTGACTTACAACTTGCAGCAAAAATGGCACTAGAGATTGAACTTTGCCGAGTTGATTGCCTAGCATTAGGCGAATCTTCTCAACTACCTGAGTCAATATTGTCAATTCTGAGAGTCCAAGAAGGTAGCGATAGCGAATCTCTAAAGAACGCCACGTCAACTGAGTGAGGCAAATCCTCACCGAAGTATCTTGCATTCAGGATGCTTCCGGCGGAACTCCTCAACCTTCGTGTCAGACACTGGGGTGCCTCTGAGATCTAAGTGCTTTAGCGTGGAAAGCTGGTCAATTGTGTCGAGCCCTCGATCGGTGATCGTTGCTGTCCCGACCTCCAAGGCGACAAGAGCAGGAAGCTGCTTGAGCACTTCGAGATCTTCGTCATTTATTTTCATTAAGTAGATCGCGAGAGTCCTCAGCTTCTTACAATTGCTAAGCTTTGATAATCGGCTTGATCCAAGCTTGGTGTTATTGAGATAGAGAAGTTCAAGGTTTTGTAACACGCCATCATCGATAGCTTCAAGAGATGCTTGAGTGAATCCAATGTTCAGGAAGGTAAGCTTCGGCAGTTTGTTGAGATGCCCGATGCCAACATCGGTTACACGAGACGCTGACCAAAAGTTCAAGTGTTCGAGCTGACTACATTTTGCTATGCTTAATAAGCACTCATCGTCAACTTGCGAGAAAGCGAAGTCTCCGTGTTTCAGCATGGTCAGGTCGTCAACATTTGAAAACTGATTGACCGATATGGGAGCGCGATTTTTATGCTCCAAACGCACGATATGAGTTTTGTCATCGCTCAGCCCGACCTTCGCCGAAACACTCATGAAGTAGTTCCAAGCTTTGAGTTCGGAAGAATCTAATCCCGTCGGAACAGGATTGGTCTCTGTATTCGAACGGCCAGCTCCCGGATAAAAGGTAACCTGGCAATTTGGAAGCGTCTTTCGAAGCTGTTCGACTCTCTCAAGAGAAACAGAGGTGCTTTGCAGACTGATTATCCTAAGGTCTTTCTTCCCCTCCAAAATATCGAGTCCCTTGTCCGTGATCGGAGCATTGCTCAAACGGAGTACCTTCAACATGGGAGTGCTTGCCAGCACAACAAGATCTTCATCATTTATGTTCGTTGATTGCATAGTGAGATTCGTCAGGTTCTTGCAAGCTGCGAGCTTTGATAGTCTGCTCGGACCTAACGATACTCCATCAAGGGTCAGGCCCCTTAGGTTCTTGAGTAGTGCCTCGTCAAGTGATTCAAATGAAAATTCCATTCCTTTGATCGTCAAATACTCAAGGGCGTAAAGCTTCTTAAGAATCACGAGGTCCTGCTCTGCAATATCTTTAGATGAGAGATGAAGGGTATGCAGGCTCTTACAGTTCGCTAGCTTGGAGAGTCTACTAGGCCCCAGCCTTATGTCAGACAGCACCAAGCTGTTGAGATTCCCAAGTACTGATTCGTCAATGCCTTCCAGCGATACATTTCTCCCAGAAACGCTTAGACTTTTTAGCGAACTTAGACTTTTCAGAACAGCAAGATCTGAGGCCTCGATATTGATTCCTGTAAAATCGATGTTTCGTAGGTTCTTACAACACGCAAGTTTGGCAAATCTAGTTGGGCTCAATGTTGTGCCATTCATGTGCAAGAATTCTAAGGAGCCCAGCAAAGAGTTATCGATACCTTCGAGAGACGCTTTGGTGTTACTGATATTCAAACTCTTGAGTGCGCCAAGTGAGGTCAATTCCTGGACACCTACGTCTGTAATGCCAGTGCTTGCTAGATCAATTACTTGCAGTTCGGTGCATTTTGCCAAACTCACAAGGCATTGGTCCGTGATTCCCGATTGAGCAAAGTGAGCGTGAGTTAAGCGACTGAGAGAAGCTACCGCTGAAAATTCATTGTGATCAAAGGCCGCTCTTTCACTCGATTGAATGCTGATGATATTTCGATTGTCTGAAGTAAGATTGACCTGTGCGGCAATACTCCCACAGTACTCCCATGCCTTGGCCTCGGATGGATCCAATCCCGGCGGTGCTGGTTTGCCTTTCGTCGCGAGAAGTTGATTGGTGTTGCCGCTCTGCACTTTCGGAAGCTGATTGGCGCCACCAGTTCCCTGAGGTTTCGAAAGAGGGATAAGTGTTGCCTCAATTTTTTCCTCCATTTCAGGATTCATTTTGTCCCGAGGTGTATTTGCTTTCCAAGGGCTGTAGTTCTGAGGAGCGAAGGTCACGACGTAGCAAACGTCACCTTCTGAAACCAAGAGGGACCCATCGGCAAGTAATCCATGAATTTTTGGGGATTCTCGCTGGTTTCGAATGTAGAAGTAGATTGAGATGCTACCTCCAGACGGCGCATTCAGGTACGCCTCAACGCGATCACTACTAAGTTTTGAGAATCTTATCGTATTGATACATGGTTCCTTGAACGAGTATGTATCTGTGTAGTAACTGCGGTTTTCCAATCGAAGGTTCTTCTTTTCAAATACATCCACTACGGAAAATTGCTTTCGAGTCGTTCCAAGTTGGATACACGTAGGTTCCCGTAACTTGTTGGCAATTGCATTGAAAATAATCTGGTATTCGATTCCGCTCAATTCGTGAGGCAAAAGTTCGAAGAGCCGACTAGCCTCATCCCATTTTTGTCTGTCAACAGAATTCCAGACGTTACGGAGATTTTGCTCTCGCTCCTTCTGTTGCTCTACGCTCAGTCTGGCGACTGCCGCATCACTTCTTTTTTGGGCCACGACAACATTTTTCGCGCTGGCATTGGCCTTGACCAAAAGACTATCGAGTTCAGCTGTAAGCAACTTGGCTCGCTCAGCTTCGGCTTGCCATTTTTCCTGGGATTCTTGCGCGGCCTTCGTAACCTGTTGCTGCTGCTTCTCCGCACTTTCAGCCTGAGTCAACTCTTGTTGAACAGTTGTTAACAGTGATGCCAGTTCGTTTTGGCGAAGCTTGGCTTCTTCGATTCTCTGTTTCAACAGGTCCGTATTAGATACAATCGATTTACGTGCCGAAATTGTGCGGCTCCAAGAAAATGAAGTAATGAGAAAGCCTAAAATAAGGGAGGCGGCAATGCCCGATAATAGTGCTCCAGTAGATGGGTTCTTGCGAATCCAGAGAGAAAATCGCTCTACCCGACTTTGCTCTCGCGCAGATATTTGTTTTCCGGTTATCAACTTTTCGACATCATCCGAAAAGTCAGAAATGCTGATGTAGCGAGCTTTCGGATCAGTATTGGTGGCCTTGGCAATTACCGCATTCCAATCTCGACGTCTAGCGATTGCCGAGTTCAACACGAACGATCGATTCGAAAGGTCCGTCCCAGAGTTTGCTTCGGGTTGAAGGTTGACCAAATTGCCAGAAAGCATTTCGAATAGCATGACCGCTAGAGCGTATTGATCGGTAAGTCTACTACTTGGGGCACTGCCGTCGAGTAATTCAGGAGCCATATAGTAAGGTGTTCCCGCCATCTTTCCAATTTCGGGTGAGTCATCCCGAATGCTCAGATCTAGATCGATAAGAACTGGAGAGTTCGTAGAATCCAACAGTACGTTGGCGAGCTTGATGTCGCGATGGATCAGGCCCTTTCCGTGCATGTAGCCAACGGCTGAGGCAATCTGCAGGAACAGTCTCGCTACTTTTCCCTGGTCGGACTTAAGAACGCTCACGCCTTGGTCTAAACTGGCATTGGAGCAGTAAGTCATCACAAGATTCAATTGGCCATCTTGATCGGAGTAATCAAGGACTTGCGCAATGTGGGGATGATTTAGCTTGGACCAATTTTCGAGTGCGGAAACAACCTCCACCAGATCGCTGGCGGACTTGAAATACCGCTTGATGGCAACCTGTCGGTTGAGTGTCGAATCCGTCGCCACAAACACTTCCCCATAAGCTCCGCTACCGATTGTTCGGTGGTCAATGTATCGACTATTTGATGCAATCATTGATTTTGTCGCTTGTAATAGCAAGGGTCGTTTTGTGGTTTTCCAACAGGTCTGAGCCCTAATCATTCACTACAATCTGATCGCGGCTACCAAGTGTTACGATCAGTAATTCAGTTTCTGTCAAGTACGCAACTACATCACCGTCGCTTGACACCCAAGCCTGAACAATCTTTCCATCTAGCGTTTCTTTGATTCTATGAATTGGAGTATTCCCTAACGTAATCACACCTCCGCTCAATGTCGGTTTAACCCACTGACCTCCTGCGTGGACCCAAGGCTCTGTGTTCCACCAATAATTTCGATCCTTGGGAGGTAAGCGAATCTGACTAAGCTCTTCGTCTGGATATGCCAGAAGGGAAGGGGCATAAGCGTCACTCCAATGTAGCGTAGGTGACGCGGTTGACGTAGCTTGGGCATGCTTTAGATGGGTAGAAACAAGTCTCTTGATCTGCTTATCTCGGATCGAATAAAAGCCAATCATATCGTGTTCCAATCGGGAATCTGAGTACTCAAAAACTGCGTATTCGCCGTACAACGAACCACGAAGAGAGTTCATGTTCATCGTGTGGTTAGCGCGTTCGAAGTTCGCGTTTGCATACTCGGGGCGAATAAGCTGCTGAAAACTAGCCTCCTTTGTGATATCCCATTCAACAAGGCCAGCAGAAAGGGAAATAATTTGTATCCTCCCGCCAATCTGCCATTTGCCTAGTCCTTCATCACTATTCATTTGCAAACGGTTAATCTGTTGAACAATTGCAACGATTTCACCATCACCTCTGACGAATACGGCATCAATCTGCCCAGGAACTGTTCGCAACTGATGGTTTCCGCGGGACGAAACTTCCCAGATTTCAGCATTAATCGATCTCTTCCAACCATCGCGTGAGCCATTTCCGTCGGAGTCCCACGGACTCCGTTCTTCGAAGTGCCGAATTTCCAGCAATCGTCTATGTTTAGGATCTGCGTGTGCTATTTCACAAACGAAGGAGGAACTAATCTCGCTGGTTATAATTCTTGACCTTTGATGTTGCGGCGGGAATGGGTCGAAAACTGACTTGGCTAACTGACTTCCCGAATGAGTATTCAGGAAAATAAATTTCGTAGTATTGCCTGCTGCTTGTCGATAAGTTAGTTGTAATTGCAGTGAATTTGCAGAAGAGTCAAGCCCACACAATTTGAATTTGGCGTGGTTCCGCTCGTTTTTTTCGGTGATATCCGCTAATTTTTTTTTCACGAAGGGTAGTTCACCATGACGCTTGATAACGTTCGTTTGTAGTTGCCATCGACAATCACGAAACTTTGGATCAACTGCAGCAAGGATTTTTTCAGCGCCTGTAAAGTCCTGGTTGTCGATCGCTGTAAAAGCACTCTTGAATATTGACTCCAATTGCTTTTGAACGCCGAGCGCACGGGTGGCAGCTTGCTCCGCTTCGCTCTGTGTTTTCTCTGCCAAACTGTTGATTTCTAAAGACTGAGCTTCATTTTTGGAAATCAATTCCAACTGACTTTTCGATTTGGTTTGCAGCACCTCGTTCTCGGCGACTAGCTTTTTCAATTGTGCTTGAGATTCCTCAGCCGATCGTTGTACTAGGACAAGCTGAATCTTGGCCTGTTCGGACCTCGATTTTGCTTCACTAAGGACATCACTTTGACGCTCTAACTCCGATTTGGTCCGCTCGATGTCGTCTAGCGTTGTTTGTGCCGTGTTCTCCAGTTGGCTAGCCTCTGACAAAAGAGTTCTTGAGCGAGTGTAGCCAATCAGCGAAATAACAGTCGAGAGTATTAACAGCAAGCTCGTTGCTATGGCTAAGCCAGCATCAAATCGATTTCGACCTGCCCACCGGATCGCACGACCTACGGCTCCTATCGGACGAGCTTGAACTACTTCATCGTTCAAGTAACGCTCTAAGTCTCTGGCCATTTCCAAGCATGAACTATAGCGATCTGAGGGTAGCTTGGAAATCGACTTTTGACAGATCGCCGCCAAGCGATCGTCAAGGTTGCTTGCAAACTTCTGCGGTGGTTGCGGTTCAACGGAAACGACCTGAGCGATAACCGCCCCGGGAGGTCCCGAGAACAGTGCTTGACCAGTCAGTAACCAATACAGTGTTGCGCCAAGGCTGTACTGATCTGACGCTGGACCGACATTTTTCAAATCGCCTCGAGCCTGTTCTGGCGACATGTATGCGGGTGTTCCCATAACAGTTCCGTCGATCGTCAATCCAGCTTTATCTGCAAGTGACTTCGCCAGTCCGAAGTCTAAGATCTGAGGCAGTCCTTTTTCATTGAGGACAATGTTATGAGGCTTAATGTCTCGGTGAATGATCTTGTGAGAATGCGCATAGTGCAGCGCACGAGCTAGATCGGCGATCATCTTTGCGGCTTGCTGCGGAGAATAACTGCGGTTACTTCCAAGCTCAGAGAGTGGACTACCTGACACAAATTCGATCGCTAGGTAGTGCTGACCGTTGAGCTCTCCGGCATCGAAAACACTCACGATGTTGGGGTGACGCAATTGCGCTGCGGCACGCCCTTCTCGCATAAAACGCTCGATTTTCTTTTTCTCGTTGGGGAGGAAAAGCGGGAGTTTTATTGCTACTGTCCTTCCAATATGCCTGTCCAGAGCTTCCCAAACCTCTCCAAAACCGCCTTTTCCAATACAGCGAAGCAGTTCGTAGCGATCTGACTTGAACCGTGAGGTTGTCGTTGAACTCGAAGACTTCGCAGATCTTGTATCACTCGCTGGTCGTGAGAGTCGACTTACCGTTTCATTGCTTGGCGAATGCAAAGTTGACTGCGTCTCTGTGACTTGGTTCCTATCCAAAATGCTGTCGTTAGAATCGACTAACGTGATTGAACCTGTACAGCCTGGACATTTCGCTGTTCGTCCAAGCAGGTTCGAATTGAAGCGAATCGCCCGCGAACAATGGCTACAAACTGTCGTCAGTTTTGATGTTGAGCTCATTGCATTGTCTCTTCTGTTCAGTCTTCACACTATTCTGACTCAAGAATTGCTTGAAGTCTTAGTAGGTTCATGTGTAACTTTAGGTAAGTGCTTTCACTGCCTGCTTTCCCGGATGCGATCTGGCAACCATTGTCAACAACGTATTTTGCAAAGGTGAGTATGTTTGCACCCTCTGACGTTGGGTCAAACTTGGGTTGCCTGAACCAGTCCCCCATAGCGTCGCCCTCGGCTTCCATGCGATTTAGCACGCCACGAATTTTGTCACGATAGTCTTTGGCATCAGCCCAGAGCCGATAGGCGTGTGGTCCCTTTTTTGCGTTTTCGCGACCATTCCCCAACGCTTCAATGGACGCATCCTCAAGTTGAGTAAGCATTTCGTTGAGTTCTTGCATGGTCGAGTAGAAGTCATGGTTTGTAGTTGTGCGTAGATCTTCAAGTCGAGCCTCAAGCTTCCTCGCGATCGTCTGAATACTAGGATGCTGCATTGCATAGGGTAACTTTCCGAGGTCCGCAGGTCGCTCATTTGCGTTAAAGATTAGCGGCTTTCCCTCGGCATCCAAACGAAGTCGAATCTTGGCGATATCTTCGAGCGGCATCTGCATCTGATTGATGTATTTCTCGACCAACGGATCCTTGGAAATGGTATAGCCATACTTGAGTAGCAGTTCCTTAAGCGAAATAATAAGTACGTTCTGAGGATTGCCAGAAATGACTTTTGTTGCCTCCAACGGAAGGTCTTCGACCTTAGAAATCCTATTTGCCAGTATTAATGCTCGGGTTTGTTTTTCTGCCGCAAATCTCATACCTAACTCTCTTACCTTCTCTTGATGAAGCTCGGCCAAGGCCTTTAGCTCTGTACTCTTGGCAACCAGACCGCCAGCACGCATGGACGATCTCGCACCACCAACTCGTACACCTTCCTGTTGCATAATCTGCAAGCGAATGCTCTGTTCTGTGATTCTTGAAAGTTGCTGAAGCTGCATCGTCGAGGCAGCTGACAATGACATTGAATCCGCGGATTTTCGAGTGGCCGTTGAATTGTCATCGACCTTAGCCAGGCTTTGGACCAGCTGGGAGCTAATCAGAGATTCTTTATGAATGGGTGAAACAAACTCGAGCAGCTTCTTTTGGAATTGTTTGCGGTGATCGTATCCCACTAAACCATTTTGCGCAGCGACTGCATCGACGGCGCTACTAGGCACGGCAGCCGGTACGGGGACTCCCATTTGCGTCGGAGGTAGTGCTCCTTCTTGACCAATGGCTACACTTGCCGCCAGAGTTGTAATTGCGCATAAGAACTGTATTGTCCGTCGAACCAAACAACGAGCCAACGATTCTACAAGGGATAATCTCATTTCCAGAACTCCTCAATCCGAACCAGCTTACCAATCTGCTTACTGCCAATTCCTTCAACCTGAGGTTGCCGGACAACGATGCCCAGCAGTTGCGAATCCCTGATACATGCGAGCGAGAGGAAGGGAAATCCAGAGAAGTCAGAAGTCTCGATCATAAACTTCGCTTCGTTCTTCTCCCGAACCTTTAGTACTGCCGCATTTCCGGACATCAGGAATGTCTTTAAATTTTGATCAATTGAAGGGGTGGGAAGGATCATCGGATAACCTTCCAGAGTAAGCTCGGACTGAGGTAGCGTTGCTGAGTTGCTAATAGAGAGGTACGACGGAAGTGATTCCTCGCACTCCATAGTTGCCAATTCGACCGAGGCAATTTCTTCCATGATCGTTTCTAGTTTGCCGGACCAATCAAGACTTTCTTCGAGGCTCGGTTCAGATTGACTGTCAACCTTATCCAGTCGTGCACTAAGCTCCTTTTCAAATTCCTTCAGCGACTCAAGAGCTGGCTGGTATTTGGGGTGGTATTTGATATTACGCGGGCTTAGATGCTTGGTAGATGTATGCTGAGCCAGAACTAGGTTGGGATACTGATCCTTGAGTTCCTGAAGGGCTTCCGTGATGGACGCAAGTGTAACCAAGCGGTTGGGGCCGACAGCCACGGCATTTCCAATGAGTCGCTGAGACTGATCTTTGCCACTGACAGCTATAATTGCCCAGAACGGTGACGGCTTGACGCTCTCGGGCGACGGAGAAGGGACGCTGGCAGTTGTACCATTGCCAGTGGACTCAGCACGTGTTGATTTCACGGTGGCACTTTCCGAATCAGAGGATGCTGCTTGACTTGCGAGCGTTGTCCCTTCATTCTGAGTACCCCGCGAAGGTCGAAACAACAGCCAAACACCAATCGCAAGCATTCCAATTGCGATCGCCGAAGCACCTATTGCAATAGGTTTCAAGGGCGACTTTGAGACCGGTTTCTGCGCTGTTGGAGCGATAGTTGCTGCAGGATTTTCGTGCTTTGTGTCGCGGCTTTCTGGATTGGCCGGAATCTCCAGCTTTAAATTGCGGCCGAGAGTTACGATACTTTCTGGGGTTAGCCGCGTTTGTTGACTGATCTTGCGTCCGTCGACAAACGTTCCGTTGGTAGATGAGAGATCGCGAACATGCCACGCACCTTCTATCCAGGCAAGCTCACAGTGATTCTTCGAAACCTTAGAATCATGAATCGTTATATCGCAAGAGTCGGAGGACCCAACGATAAGCTTTAGTTTCTTTCGTTCCGCAGAGTTCGCGGGCATTGTTGCAACTTTCCTATGAATCAAGACTAAGATTGAACCGCTGTTCCCCAGCAATAAATGAACAGTTCGAGGTAATGACTAGATGGTTGATTCGCAGCCAAGTGCCATTGTGAGAGTTTGAATCCATCACAGACCAGGAATTTTGGTCGAGGTATCGTAGGGTGAATTGAATTGGTTCAACTTGAGTGTCTGGAATTCCAATCGAATTAGGCCCAGGCGCTGAACCAATCTGCATCTTCTTTTGCAGTTTGATTGAGGCGGAGAACGTGTGGTTGTAGCCAGACACTACCAGCGAATCTGATTGGCTTGTTTCGCTGTTCACATAACGTGAGTAGTAAGCTTCGGAAATTGCTGGTCCAACGATCGATGATCCTGCGATACAAAACCTCGTACCACCGGCAAGCCATTCATTGCGTGAGGAAACGCTAAATTCTTGCAATCGAAGGAACAAACCGTGGCGGCTTCCACAGTCACGAAGAGTCCATCGCCACTGGCCACCGCTATCTGCCTCTAGCGCAATTGTGCAATGGCTAGCCGACATCAGACGTTCTGCAGGGAAATTAAGATCGCAGCCTTGCCTACCGATGGTGAGCTTCTCAGAACGAAGCCTGATTAACTCTCCTTGGTTTGACTGTCCATCGTCAACGATGATTAACTTAGGATAGGTCGGCCTGAGTCGAGCATGATATGGCTCTGCCTCCGCAAGCGTATTCTGTGGTAATGGCTCCTCCATTTCAGTTTTCATAGTTCGATCCCTTCAGCCTTAGCAACAGTTTGTAATGCAACTCGCATTTGAGTGGCGTCGGCGTATCGCTCGTCGAGATCAATCGCCAAGCATCTCATTACGAATCGGCTGACTCGCGACGAGATGTGTTGTCCGAGAAGGGTTGAGATTGGGATCACATCGGCATTGAGCACTGCCAAAAATGGATCCTTTTTTGGACTAGGGCCTCGCGGTAATTGGCCAGTAAGACATTCGTAGAGGATAGCACCCATACTCCAGACATCTGACTGAGGAGTTACAAATCGAAAGTTCGTCAGTTGCTCACGAGGCATATATGGCCAGCTACCACCCACGGTGCCATTGGTCGTCATGCCAGAATCACCGGCCATCTGATAAAACTTGGCTAGGCCGAAGTCGGAGATCATTGGACGATACTTGCCCCTACTGTCTTTCCCCAGCAGAATGTTACAAGGCTTGAGGTCTCGATGGACGATTCCCAGTTGATGAGCGTATTCGAGTCCAGCAAGTAGGCGATCAAGCAACTTAAAGGCTCGCCTAAGCTGAATCGTACCGGTACGAGAGAGAAGTTCGGCTAGATTACCGCCAGAGCAAAATGGCATCACAATATAGGGGATTCCATCCTCTTGGCCGCAGTCAATACAATCGACAATAGCGGCGTGTTTCAGTTGTTGAGCTATCTCAATCTCTCGCGAGAATCGGGCTAGATCTTGTGGGCTCTGATGTTTTGATTTCAGAAACTTGATTGCGAATACGGTTTGATTCTCATCGCTAGCTGAATAAACGGTTCCCATCCCGCCTTCGCCGATTTTCTTGATAACCTTGTACCGGCTAAAGGAGAATGGGCCTTCAGAAACGAGTCGCGTCTGGAGTGACTCATCCTTTGCGCGAGAATCTGCACGAGATTCAACTGGACCGATCTTCGAGCCATTCGCCAGAGGTTTGGGCTGAAAAGTTTGGAACGCTCGCATCGGATTATCGGCGCTGGATGGAGCTCGGTTAACTTCCGCCTTCCCAGGGACGAGTTCCGTTGCGTCAAGAATGGGCGAATGAACGATCTCTGTTCTATCATCACATGTCCGGCTAAGCTCCAATCGAAGGGAGGCTTCCCCCAACTGAATTGTATCACCGTGGCGGAGTTCAGCCTTCTGCGATCTTAGTAACGAAGACTTGCTGTCCGAGACAACGACTACTCCATTGGTGCTGCCTAAGTCCTCAATAACCAAATTATCACGATCCAATAGAATTCGACAGTGTTTCTTCGATACTCCTTTGGCTTGTAGAGAAATGTCGTTCGCATCGTCCCGACCGATCAAAATGACACAACTCGAAGCTTGAGGAAATGAAGCAACACAGGTTCCGCTTTGCGTGTCCCAAAGTGCTACCAGCATTTCCGGTTTACTTCGCATTGTTCTCCCGAGGATCTGAATTGCAGTTCGAAAGAAACAACCGTGTTTCCAATGAGCTTCCGTGGTGTGAAGTGTGATCTTACACTCACGGTACGTAATCGCCATATATCCACAAGTCGAACCTTTAGGAATTTCTCGAGAAGCCTACGAAGACGCATTTCGCCGATCAACCGAACACTCGGCCTCCGTTCTTTTTCGGAAATACTTGCGGGAATGTTTTGTTGCGATGTCTAGACGCAAATCACGCATGAAACTAAAGTTACTCGCTCGCCTAAGTGGGACTCTATTGCCGAAAATAAATGGACGACAGTAAAGAGGAAAACCGCACGCCTCGAAAGAAGGTGTCTACTAGCGAACTACTGCAACGTCGCGACCAACAGTCGATTGAGGAGCTGTTGCGGCGGTATCGACCGCTCTTGCGTGCCATCGTTGCAGGAGAGATTGATACGGTTCTTCGGTCCAAAGTAGATCCGTCTGACCTTGTTCAAGAAGCTTGCCTAGAAGTTGCCAAATCGATTGACAAGATCCAAACTACGCGGAGCACGCAGTTTCACGCCTACCTTAGGCAGGTAGTGATGAATAAACTGCATGACATTCGAAGGCGATTTCTGGGCTCGCAAAAACGCAATGCGAAACGAGAAATGAAGGCTACACCTCAGCGGGTGGACAATTTGATTATGTCACCTCCAGATCTTCCTGACGCGTTGGATGAAATGATCAATCAAGAGCTGCTTGATAGAACGCGGCTGGCACTCTCGAAGCTGCCCTTAGAAATCAAGAAGGTCCTGCACATGCGTTTCGTACGAGGGATGACCTATGTCGAAATCGGTCAAAAACTAAATCGAACCGAAGATGATGTGCGGATGCTGATTAAGCGATGGCTTTCGCGGGTCCAACAAGAGGTACTTCCTAGCCGCAGCTCTTGAGGTGCGAGCTTGTTGGGCTTACTTAATAGGCTAGACGCCTTACATCAGCGACTTCAACCAAACATCTATTACCACCGCTACAAACCGACTTGGCGGTAGCGTATCTGATTGGATAGCTTACAAATGCCGGTAGTTCTATTGGACGGTGATTCGATTAGATCGTAAGGAATGTCAGTATTTGTCTTCGTTAAGACACTGGAACATCGTTATGGATACTCTTTCAATCGAATCGGCTTCTGCTTTTCAGCAGTCTCAAATCGCCAGTAAGGTCGCCGTAGCTGTCGCGAAAAAGGCTGTAGATATTCAGAAGTTTCAAGGCCAAGCCGCTGCGGCTCTGGTTCAACAAGTTGCCGATGTTGGTAAGCAACTTGCCAACGGCTATTTGGACGTCGAACTGTAAGCAGCAGGTTGCTTACTTATCTAACGTCGCACTTCTACAAGCCAGAGATTCTCTGGCTTTTTTAGTTTTGGGGCTCCAAGGTCAGTTTGTGTTTTGCTGGCCCAGGCAAGAATGGCGTCGGCGTTCCGCTCTCCCAATCTTTGTGCGAGTTGTTGTAGAACGGCGATAGCGGATGTCCCGATTGACCACAGGGAATCTGCATGTAGCCATCCTCTTCGCGTCCTGGAGACACTGCCATTCGTTGCGACGCTCCTGATGCGGGAGCTTGTATCCGCGGCATGTCTGACCACCCGCCGTCGAGTTGTTCCTGAGGCATATCCAGCCAACTCGAAAGCGCAGGAACCGCCATGCTCAACGGGTGTTGAATCTTCGTAGTGTTAAGCTTACCCCAAGTGAACTCGCTCAGCTTGGCATCTTTCTCAGTCGCTGATTTGATCACCGAGTCGACGTTGGCCAACAAGCATTCGTCCCATGTCTCAAAGCGTGGATCGAGAAAATGCTGTGGCCGCTCTTGAATAATCTTCCAGAACGGTCCTTCGATACGTCGATTGCGTCCGAGCGAAAAACCTTCGTCGATCTTCTTGCAGCTTTGACCAATCAAGTCGCTCAATTGATTGATAACCGAATTCCGGAAGCTCCACACCAATCGGTAGCCAACGGAAACTACCGAGGCTCGCGCGTTCCATTGACTTACCGATTCTCGCACCTGAGCGCGCTGAGGATTGTCTTTGATCGCTTCATCACTCAACACTTGGACTAACAGCTTTTGCCATGGCTCTAAGAACACAGCTCGATCGTCCAGTTGCACACTCAGCATGTCAGCTTCGGTAGCCTTCTCAAGACTGAGCAGTCGATCGCGAATCTGCTGTTGTCGAGCGCCGCGATCATAGCCGCTATCGCCCATGATCTTGTAGAACTCGCCGCTTACCACTCTTGCGTTGGCGGTCCATATCCGTCCGCTGGCTGGATTAACGACGCGAGGATATTCGTCTGGATTGAGAAAGCCATTCCAGCCCATCGTTCCGTCCGCCCAAGACTGAGGCAATCGACCATCGTGTCCGAATCGACGAGGAATGCGGCCAGCAACGGTCCACGCAATCTTGCCTGTAGTGTCTCCCACGACGAAGTTCTGATGAGGAATGCCACAGGTGTTAGCCTTGTCGAGTGCTTCTTCAATGTTCGTAGCTAATTCCATGTCGATCAGATTCACGTTGACTCCATCGGCATCATAAGCAACCCAACGACTCGCAAGTGGACGCCCCTTATGATCGTTCTGGATGATCGGCCCCCAAACTGTAGATGAGATTTCGAGTTTCTCGTCTGATCCATCTTTGACCTTGATGACTTCAACGTGCTTTTCGATCTTCTTCAGGCCATCAGGAGTGCGATAGCTGTTCGCGTCCTGCGGATCTAGCTCGACTATCACAGCGTCATTCCAATCGCCTTCCGTGTTCGTATAGCCCCATGCAACCTTACCATTGGAGCCCACAATCATGACGGGAGTACCTGGAAGCGAAACGCCAGTCATTTCGTGTTGTTTCTTCGCGTCCTCTGCATCGTTCCAAACCCACCTCGCGCGATACCAGATGTGTGGTACTTGAATTCGCAAGTGCATGTCGTCGGCAACCAGGGCTCGTCCATCTTTGGTGAAATCTCCTGATACCGCCCAGTTGTTGCTTCCCAGCGTGTAGGGCTCTTCCCACAGCAAGCGATCCAAGGGCTGAAGTTGGTTGATCGCGACTTGTTTGCTTCGAGCGTCGAATATATCAGGACCGGGAATCGCTGGGACTTCGAAGGCTTCCCCATCAATCGGAGCATCCCATGAATTGCCACGGGCCATAAGGAACTCGTAGAGCGGCTCGGGAATGGTGTCATGCAAAAGGCCTCGATCTACTTCGCGGCGAAATTGATCGCTTTGCAAGTCCATGAACATCGAGAAAACAACAAGAAGGCTATCTTCAGGCTTCCACGGTTCCGGCTCGACGCCCAACAGTAAGTATTCGAAAGGCGACTTCTTGAGTGAACCGAGTCCAGCGTTAACACCACTGGTGTACGTTTCGAGAAGCTCGACAACATCTGCTCGCTCCTGCTTCAACCGTTGGACCGCAGCGTTTCGGAAACGATGAATGCGAGTTGACTTGTCGCGTTCAAGTACAGCTTTGCCGACAAGTGAGGCGAGTTCACCGGCCGAGTTCTTTCGCAAGAGATCCATCTGAAAGAAGCGGTCTTGTCCATGTGCGAATCCCAAGGCGTAAGCCACATCCAAGCGGTTTCTTCCTGTAATCGTCGGCACGCCTAGACTGTCGCGTTCGATCGTAACCTCGGACTTGATTCCTTTGGCCTTCAGGCTGCCATCCAACGTGGGCAAGCTTCCAGCGATTTGAAGATACGCCCAAGCTCCTGTAAAAGCCGCTCCGATAACAACGACCAGCAGGAAGACCAACATGACTCGAATAATTTTACGTTTCATTCAGCTCACCTCGTAGATCGTTGCGTGAGGAATATCTTGGTTCGTATTGTGGGCCTCAACAACTCCCAATGCTCGATCATCATACTGGAACTACGAGGGGTGTAATACATCAGCATCGGAATTTGAATTCGCCTTGACCGGTTTCGGCTTATCGAGCTAGACCGTAGAATGCTGATCCAAAATTTTGGATGCTTGGAAGCAACACTCGCTGTAGATCTAAGAAGAAAGAATGACTGAGACCAATTACGCACCTGGCCCCACGGATTCCACAGTTCGCGATGCCAAAGGAAATGTTGTCCAGGTTCCCAAGGGGTGGAATTTGCTTCCGCCAGGAGACGCTGGACTGACGCGTCGAGTCAAAGCGGCTGGACCGCACTGGGTTGTGCAGGAAAAGAAAGGTCGCAAGCTGTTTTCTCGTGGCGTCTGGGCTCCTGCGGCAACAATCGAGCAAATGCGGGCTGACTTGGACGTGGAGCGATCGACAGAGGCGTATGCCAAACGCAAGGTAGCCGACGCTCAACGTCGCGAAAAAGTTCAAACCGAATACGTCGAGGATTTTCACCAAGCCGTAGTAGACTTTCTTGCCTTTCATCCTAAGTACCTCGAGCTTGCCAAGCAATTTGCGACTGCCGTAACGACTCATGCCACGCCGGTTGGAAGTGGAACGGTCGCCAGAACCAAGCGGATACCCATCGAAGAAAGAGCCCAAGCCGCAGTGATTGCGTGGATGCGTCATCAGACGACCGGATACGATTCAATGGTCATCGCTCGGGTCAAAGGAAAGCGACGTGAAGTTCGCCGCATGTTGGCTCAACGATCTAGCGAACTCTTGTCAAAGTATCGTAGTGGTCAAGAGATACCTAGCACATGCCCACTCCAGCGATCGCTTCAGTCAAAGCCCGCGTGATCCTGCCTCCGATTCCAAGATTGAATTTCTTAAACTCGTACATGCTCTTGAAAATTAGGAACAGCTCGACGATGAAAAACAACCCAACATTGAATCGACGAGCGTTTCTCGAAGGGGGCACGCTGGTGTTGGCATCGCTGGCTGCTACTTCGGCCTCGGCTTTGTGTCCCGCGTTAACGCCAACCACCGATGCTCGCCTACGCTTCGGTTTGATTACCGACCTACACTACGCAGATAAAGACACTGCAGGAACGCGATTTTATCGTGATACGCTAGGCAAGCTTGAAGAGGCTTCCGCTCAGTTTGCCAAAAACAAGGTGGAGTTCATCGTGGAGTTAGGGGACTTAATCGATGCTGCGGATTCCGTTCAGGTCGAACTCGGATATCTAAAGACGATCAACAAAACTTTTTCCGCGATTTGCAAAGACCGGCACTACGTCCTTGGCAATCACTGTGTTGATACGTTAACGAAGCAAGAGTTTCTGGATGCGGTCGAGCAACCCAAGTCGTATCATTCATTTGACCGTGGTGGCTATCACTTTGTGGCTTTAGACTGTTGCTATCGTAGCGATCACCAACCCTATCAGCGTAAGAATTTCATCTGGACCGACACGAACATTCCGCCTGAAGAGCTGGAGTGGCTAAAGAGCGATCTCAAGGAAGCTGCGAAGCCCACGATCGTCTTCACGCACCAGCGGTTGGACGTTAGCACCGATCATGGTGTCAAGAATTGCGTCGAAGTCCGTAAAGTCTTAGAAGAGTCAGGCAATGTGCTAGCGGTGTTTCAGGGACACAGCCATAAGAACGAACTGAATCAGATTCAGAGCATTCACTATTGCACTTTGCAAGCGATGGTCGAAGGCGCTGGTCCAGAAAGTAGTGGGTACAGCTCGATCGAAATTGACGATCAAAAGACCATCCGCGTCGCAGGATTTCGTAAGCAAGCTAATTATAGTTTGGAGCGACAGCGGCGAAGTTAGTTGTAGAGTGTTCGTTCAGAATTCTCTAGCATCAGTTGAATCGATACACGCCCCAAGCCGTCCCGTCTTGGCTATAATCCTCGTAGCCACTGTCGCCAGACGGTGGTTCGATCAACACGAAGACCATATCCCGCATTTAGCCGTTAACCAAGTCCTCGACCGCTTGGCAGCGTTGGCTACATTATCCGTCGCAACTGTAGCCACCTTTGCCAGACGGTGGATCGACTAACGTGGAACTCCACCGCTTGGCAGCGGTGGCTACGATTATCCGACGCAGCGACACACTAAACTCCCCGAAGAACGCGAAAACCCACCAAGAATCCAATCATGAAAAGACTTCTTTGCCTGGCGATGGCAATGCTCATTGCCATTTGTAACTTCTCTACAATCCAAGCTCAACAAACTCAAGCTGCCAAGATCGTCATCGTCGCCGGCAAGCCCTCTCACCCGCCACGCATGCACGAGTTCAATGCGGGTGTGCGATTGTTGTACGAATGCCTAAAGGGTTCAAATCTTCGCGCCGAGTTTTCGCTGAATGGTTGGCCTCAAGACGAAGCCGTCTTTCAAGATGCCGCCGCAGTGATTTTCTTCATGGATGGCGGACGTGGGCACGAAGTGGTTAAAGAGGATGGACGCCGCTTGAAGGTTATCGACCAATGGGCTGCGAAGGGTGTCGGCTTGGGCTTCATGCACTATGGAGTAGAAGTCGTTCCTGAACAAGCCGGAAAGGAATTGAAGCGCTGGATCGGAGGTCACTACGAACATGAACTCTCCTGCAATCCGATTTGGGAGCCAAGTTTCGATGCGTTCCCCGACCATCCGATCACTCGAGGCGTTAAGCCTTTTAAGGTTAAGGACGAGTGGTACTTCAACATGCGTTTCGTTAACGACATCGCAGGCAACGAACCCGCCAACGTTGATGGCATGAAGTTCGTTCCGATCTTGGTTGCCAAGCCTAGCGATGAGACACGCGATGGTCCCTACGTTTATCCTAAAGGCCCATACGGCCACATCCAGAAAAACAAGGGCCGCGCCGAAACGATGATGTGGACGGTTGAACGCGCAGATGGTGGTCGCGGATTGGGCTTTACGGGCGGCCACTTTCACGACAACTGGTCGAACGAT
>CAUJKA010000333.1 GCA_963204965.1 Planctomycetota bacterium
GGCGAGCGTTCGAAAACTTTGATGCCACCCTTTGCTTTTGGGAACTGCTCTCGGTCTAACCATTTGTCAAAGTTGCTCAGGTCAGGCTCAAGACCGATCAGCTTTAGGGCCGCCGAATAATCGCGACGCAGGACGAATCCAAAGGCCGCTTGCGGATCTTCTTCAACCAGATATTGCTCTACAGCATCGGCATGTCCACTCAGAATCAACGCGACTGCAAGCTGATGGAACGCAGCTGGCTTTTGAGGAGTTGCACGTCGCGCGTCGGCTTCGGTTTCTGTGGCAATCGGCGAAGCCTCTTTCAAAAGCTTCAAAGCAACTTCATTGAACTTGCTGCTGTTCTGAATCTCCTCGTCGCTCAACCCCAACACGCCGCGCCACAAAGCTTGCGACGCATCTGCATCACCCGCGAACTCCAGCAGCATCGCCTGAGCCGCTTGGCCGCCAGGGTTTTCTTGACCTGCAATTAAGTAACGCTGAATTTGTTTGTCTTTCAACGCTTCCCACTGGAAACCGCGCATGGCGATGTAGTACTTCACTGCCGGCGAAGCATCCAATTTCAGAGCTTCATCAGGCTTGCCCGCAAAAAAGAGCTGCTTGGCTTTGTCGTCTTCATCCTCTGGCTCTCTGGTTACAGGCAACTCCAACTTACCCGCCGTCCAGTACACCAACTCGGCCGGGGCGAGGCGTGAAACAATGGGCCATGCTAGTTTGACGTCGCCCTGCGCACCGGCATGCTCTACGATTTGTTGAATCAGTTCGCAGGTGCCAAAATCTTGGAAGAAGACCGTCTGGCACTTAACAGCAATCGATTCATGTTCGTCAAGAAACAGTCCAGCCAGATCCCACAATCCGCGTTCGGTCAACTTGCCCAAATTCTCTTCATTGGCGGTCAAGAACAGGTCGGCAACTTCCAGAGCCAATTGCGGATCTTGGCATTTGGTCATGACTCGGATTAGAGTCTTAAGTCTGCCAGCCGACTCGGAGATCTGCTTGTCGGGTGACTCAGCCGCGTGATCGACGGCAGCTTGAGCCGACGGACCAAGTTTGAGCAGCTTCTGATAGGCTTCTCGACGCATCGAGTAAGAGGGCGCGCCAAGTTGTTGGACTAGAGCTTCAATGGCGGCGCTGTCTAGGCTCGCAGTTTCCAGGCTGGAAGTCTCCTTCGGATTGACGGTTTGCTGCGGGCTGGTCTGCAACTTGCCCACGGGCTGCTCGTCTGCCTGAATCTGGCGGCTCCAAGAAGCTTGGCTAGCCATCATTGCCAAGGCCAGGATGGCGGATAAGCGAAGTCGCGTTTTTATCAATGCCTTGAAGCTCAATTGGAACCCCTCAACTATCATACACGGGCGGTTGCCGACTTGGCCATTGTACAGTCTATTCAGTACAGTCCATTGTTGGGCAACATGATGCCTCTAAGTTTTTTCTTGAACCTGAGACAACTCGACCAGCGTAGTATAGCGGCAACACCAGAAATCTGCCGCAAATTGTGCCGCAGCGGTGGGTTGTCAGGAATGTCGGCGAGCCAAACGAGTGAGTCAAAAGAACAAGCCAAAACCAACTGCTGCAGCCACCTCCAAAACTCCGGCGGCTAGCAAGGATAAGCAGGAATCCAACGTCAAGCTCATCAGCGACAACCGCAAGGTTCGAGCCAGCTACGAGATCCTTGAATCGATCGAATGCGGATTGATATTGCGAGGCAGCGAAGTCAAAAGTCTGCGCAATGGCAAGTGCCAATTGGACGAAGCTTACGGTCGAATCAAAGACGACAAGCTCTGGCTGGTGGGTTGCAACATCGCTGAGTACCCTCAAGCGTCTGTCTGGAATCACGAACCCAAACGTCTTCGCCAGTTGCTGGTCCACAAGCGAGAGATGCTGCGCTTCGTCAAGAAGGCCAAGGAAAAGGGACTGACTCTAGTGCCGCTGAAGATGTATTTCAACGAACGAGGCATCGCCAAGTGCCAGATTGCGCTTTGTCGAGGCCTGCAACTGCACGACAAGCGCGAGAAGATGAAGAAGGCCGACGCTAAACGCGACATCGAACGGGCCATTCGCCGCAAGCGCTAGATGGGCTGTGATTGCTTAGCCTGAATCCACATTTCGAATTATGCCGATTGAATCAAAGCAGAGTGAATTAAGAGCATGTTGAGAATTGAGAATCTCAAGAAATCGTACCGCTTGCCTGAAGGTGGTGACATTCCCATTTTGGATATCCCCAGTTTCCAAATTGGCGCTGGCGAACAAGTCGTGCTGATCGGTGAAAGCGGTGGAGGCAAGACAACGTTGCTTCATGCGATCGCTGGAATTTTGAGCATCAATTCTGGATCGATTCACTTGGATGGAATTGAAACCACGCGACTGAGTGAACAGGGACGTGATCGAGTTCGCGCGGCTAAGCTGGGATATGTCTTCCAGACTTTTAATCTGCTGAGTGGATTCACGGCGTTGGAAAATGTTCGCTTAGGCATGACCTTCGGTAGCGGCAAACATGACCTCAACCGCGCGAAAGATCTACTCAATCGAGTCGGCCTGGGCGAGCGAATGAACTACAAACCCAGCGCACTAAGCGTTGGCCAGCAACAACGCGTGGCCGTTGCACGAGCTCTGGCCAATCGACCGAAGCTACTCTTAGCCGACGAACCGACGGCTAACATTGATCCGACTAACCAGCAGATGATCATCGACTTGATCCGCACTTGCTGCAGCGACGAAAACATCGCTCTGTTGATGGTGACTCACTCGATGCAAGTCGCTGGGCAGTTTCCTCGCGTCAATCGATTGGAAGAGGTCAACCATGTTGCCAAGGCCACATCGAAGCCAGTAGGAGTCTAACATGAATCTCTTTGCAATCGCTTTTCGCAATATCGTCCAGCGCGGCTTTGCGTCGATCTTAACCACAACTAGCATGGCGCTTGGCGTTGCCTTGGTAGTGATGGTGCTAAGCATTGGTTGGTTGGTTACAGAGTCTTTCGATCGCAATAGCAACGTTGGTTACAACCTAATCGTCGGAAGCAAAGGCGGCGCACTTCAACTGGCCTTGAACACCGTCTTTTATCTCAGCAAACCGATTGAAACGATTCCCTATGACGAATATCTCGAGCTAATTCCCGGCAAGGAAGGTCGCAAGAACGAAATCGAACGCATTGGCGGTCGTGTGGAAGATCCAGAACGCGCGGGCATTTTCAGTGCGTACACGGCTGACGGCGGCTTTGCGATTCCAATCTGTATGGGCGATTACTACGGCCCTTTCCGCGTCGTTGGAACAACCTCCGAGTTCTTCGACAAACTGCGACACGGTCGCGCCGGCGATCAAGAGTACAAGTTCGCCTCTGGTCGCAACTTCGAGGACTGCTCGAAGGAGAATGGATTTTTCGAAGCTGTCTTGGGCTCACAAGCCGCCAAAACGATGAACAAGAAGGTCGGTGATATTCTACAGACTACGCACGGCGATCCCGATGGAACTGGACACGGCGAGGAATTCAAAATCGTCGGCATCCTGGAACCAACCGGCACGCCCAACGATCGAGCCGCATTTATTAACATCGAAGGGTTTTATCTCTTGGAGAACCATGCTCGCGTGGCTCCCGACCTTTTTCGCCCTGACGAAAAGAAAGTCCAAGTTGACAGAAAGAGCGGCCTCGACCAACCCGCTCGACTGCCGCTCGAGAAAAGAGACGTATCTGCCGTCCTTGTAAAGACGAGCCAAGGAATTTACGCAATTAACATGACTTGGTCGATCAACAAACGCAACACGCAAGCAGTTTCTCCCATCGAAGAGATTGGAAAACTGCTGCAGGTCTTTGTCACGCCTTTTCGCAATGTTTTGTTGATTCTGACAGTACTTGTTTGCGTTGTCAGCGCGGTGAGCATCCTGGTCAGTATTTATAACTCCATGAACGAACGCAAACGGGACATCGCCGTCATGCGAGCCCTGGGAGCTCGTCGCGACGTCATTCTGTATATCGTTTTGATCGAGTCCTTAATGATTGCATTTGGTGGAGGAATTTTGGGCTGGCTGCTTGGCCATACAGTCGGCGTCGTCGGAAGTGGGTATATTGAAGAAAACACCGGCTTGCAAGTTGGCATGTTTAATACGATTTCTATTCAAGAACTGGTCGTGATTCCAGGTCTGATCGTCTTAGCCGTGCTCGCAGGAATTATTCCAGCAATTGCAGCGTACCGCACGGATGTCTCACGCAATTTGGCAAGCTAGTTCTGTTGGCCTTAAGTTCAACTAGCGAATGACTCTATGCTTGAGTTCATTCGCGGTCGAGCTGGCCACAGTGAGTTTTCCAACTGTGTGGGCAAGCCCCTGGCTTGCAATTGCAAGTCATGGCCGATCCGCAATCTGACATCTCAACAAATCCGTCTCAAGATGATGGTCGAACGACATCATCAGATCTAGCGCCCCCACCCAGCAGCGAGACATCTTCAGGCAACCAAGCTTCTTCGGACTCAGCAACGACTTCTGGCTCGGCTGCACCCACAATCTCGGCATCGGCGGAAGCTGCGAGCTCAGCTACCGACTCAGTTACTGACTCAACTAACAAAGGTGAGAACCAGGCTGATCAATTCGAACTAGCTATTCGACGCTATCCGTTGATCTGGTTCTTTCTCGCCTGGGTGATTGGAGTGGGCTTGGCTCAGTCGCTCGACCAGCATTGGACGAAGGTTACAGCCATCGCTGTGACGCTTGGGGCAACGGCTTTAGCCCTAGCATGCCAAACTCGAATTAGCTTTTCAATTAAGGCAGTTGCGGGCTTTTGTTCGGTGATCCCTGTGGCTTGCATCTACAGTCTTGCTCACCGTCCACCCGAAAGCGACTGCCTGACTTCGATCGCTGATCGACAGTCCGATCCGATTGCTCTTCGCGGCGTGATCCAACAAGCTGCCATATGGAGTCCCAATCCGTATCATCGCGAGTCGGACCCGAACTCCGATCCCTGGTCGACTCGCTGGCGAGTCCAATGGGAACAACTTCGCGATGTGGATAAATGGATCGATGTCTCCGCCGTTTCCACGTTGACGACCAAAGGCAGGATTCACCAATTTTTGCCTGGCGACAGGATCGAAATTTTTGGAAGCATCGAAGCCATCGCTCAGCCGTCGAATCCAGGCATGCCGAACTTTGCCGAAATAGCCAAGGCGAAAGGCATGTTTGTGACGATCAGTACCGACAACAGCAGTCAGATCCATAAGCTTGAAACCTCTTTCAAGTTTCCCTTACAACGTTTGCGAGGTTACGCGGTTCGCGCTATCGACCAAGCCCTGCATCGACACATTACGTGGGGACAAGCTGAACTGGCCGCTGCACTCGTCTTTGGTCAGCGAGAACAAGTCGATTGGGAGAGTCAGCAACAGTTGATGGCCACTGGGACGCTACACATGTTGGCAATTAGTGGCATGCACGTAGAGATCATCGCAGTCACGCTGCTAATCCTTAGCCAATTACTTGCACTTCGTCGCGGCACCGTTGCAATTCTGGTGATCGGTGTTTGCACGGCATACGCAGGTCTGGCGGGATCGAATCCGCCGGTGCTTCGAGCACTCATTTTGATCATCGCTGTAACCGCAGCGAGATATTGGGGCATGAATCCAAGACTGTTCAATCTATTGGCGCTGTCAGCAGTGGTTCTTTCATTGCAGAGTGCCAGCAATCTTACTAACGTCGGTGTGCAACTTTCTTTTTTGGCGGTAGCCACGATCGGAGTTTTCAATCGCGACGAAAAGACCGAACGTCGCAACGCGCTTCAAAGCTTGCTCGAAGAGAGCCTTCCTTGGTGGCGCCGATGTTTGTTGGCGGTCAGGCGTTACGTAGTCTCTGGGCTTCGTATCAGCTTCTGGGTTGGTCTGTTAACGACGCCACTGATTTGGCATCACTTTCACGTTGTCTCGTTGGTTTCGATTCCACTGAACGTTGTGCTTTCGATTCCGCTGATGATCGGACTGCTGTGTGGTCTAGCGACTGGACTTGTGGCTTGGATACCATGGCTGGGCGGTGTGATTGGATCTGTGCTTGGAGCAATCTCCGGTAGTTGCTTGGCGGTTATTCAGGGTTGTGTCGAGCTTGCTTACCAAGTTCCGCTGGGACATCTTTGGCTGCCTTCACCGCCGCTGTGGTGGAGCTGCGTTTTTTATGGAATGATTGCAGTCTGGTTGGCCTTCGCAAGAGATCGTTATCGAACCGTGCTTGGTACGACCTTAACGCTTTGGCTAGCCGTTGGAATCGCTCTGTTTGCAAGCGGCCCGCGCGGCCTATTCGGCGACGCCAACTCTCGCGACATCAAATCAACGAACGTAAACGAAGCATCTCTGCCTGAACTTCGCTGCACATTCATCGACGTAGGACACGGCACCAGCGCGGTTATCGAACTACCAGATGGACGCGTTTGGTTGTATGACGCAGGTCACATGGGTGTTCCTGATCGAAGCCACGAAGTCATCGCCAATGCCTTGTGGAGCTTACCGACCGCGCGGATCGATACGCTCATCCTGTCACACGCCGACTCCGATCATTACAACGCCACGACAGGACTCTTACGCCGATTTCGTTTGGGTCGCGTGGTGAGCACAGCTCGCTTTTGGGATTCAGCAGCTCGTGAAGTCAAACAGGTCCGCGAATCGCTCTTTCTTGCTGGCATCCCTAGAGAGATCTGGAACGCAAGTACGGAGTTGCCACAAGCACCGGCGACCGGAACTAACGCATCCGCAACTCCTGGTACTCCACCAGTCAGTTTTTCGGTCCTTCACCCCAAGCCCATGTTTCGCGGTGAAACGGACAACGCGGACAGTCTGTGCCTTCAATTGGAATACGCTGGCTCGCGGATGCTTTTGCCGGGCGATATCGAAGGCAGCGGCATGTTGGCTCTTTGCGAACAACCACCCCGAGACTGCGCGGTGATGATGGCGCCGCACCATGGAAGCTTGGCTTTCGACGCCGCTCCGCTGTTGGAATGGTGCCGGCCCAAGACAGTGATTATCAGCGGCAATCATCGCGCCGCTCGACCAGAAGTCATCGGCCGCTACGCCTTAGCAGATCAACTGGGAGTTACGTTCTTGCATGGCGCCATCCAAGTCAGCCTTCGCAGCGACGGTTCTATTGCAACTCGACATTGGAAGGTCGACCACTGGGAAGACTTACCGTAGTGGGATTCGCCAGAATTCCCGAATAGCCAGAATTCCTCTGTAGTGGGATTCGCCAGAATTCCTTCTGCACGGCGATTCTGGCTTTAGACGTATTCTGATTTTGTAGAGGTGTGGTTGAGGTACGAAACCCACCAAAGCGACCTAACCTCCACTCCCTGAGCATTTTGCAGAGTCGAACTCTTCACGACAATTCTGCTGCATGGGAATTCTGGCGAATTCCACTACGATTTCACTACGGCTTACGCGATCCAACTATAGCACTGAATGCCTTTGAGATGTCGCACGAGGACTTTATCGCCAGCGATTGCCAAATGAGCCCAGCTTTCTTCCTTGGTCACTTCACGTTCGCCGAGCAACTTGAATTCTGCCGGGTTATGCTCGATCAACATGAGAACACCGCGTTGATCCAGTGCGAGAATGTTCTGGCCGTTGCTGATCATGCTCCAGTATTGACCAAAGGGAGGTGTTGTCCAGCATTCGCGGCCCGTTGCTAATTCCAAGCAGGTGAATCGCTTGTTGCGAAGGTGCAGGTAGATGTGGTCACCAATGATGATTGGCGACGACATATAGCCTTCGCGTTTGTTTTCCCAACGTGCGTTGACGCTCCAACCGGCGTTGGGATCAAACTCAAGCAGTAGACTCTTACCGCCGTAGCTGCTGGTGAACACGCAATCGTTCCAAACGATCGGAGTGAGAATGTTCATACCGCGGAAGGCCTCAATCTCTTTCTCCCAGATTTTGCTACCGGTCTCGGGATCAACGCCAGCAAGCTTGGTACGCGTCTGCACCAACAACTGTTGACGGCCATGCAGTGTTGCCAAAGTCGGCGAGGAGAATGCGCTGCCGTTCATGCCTCCACCATCTTCCAGCGACTTCCAAAGTATCTTGCCCGTCTGGCGATCGATGGCCGCCAAGCTACCACCGGCTTGAACATACAGTTTTTCACCATGAATCAGCGGCGAACACACGAACCCAAACGTTGGCACTTCGCTACCAAATTGCTTCGGAAAGTCGATGCGCCATTTTTCCGAGCCATCTTTGGTATTGAGCGCCACTAGGACGTCCCGCATTCCGCCAACGTATAGCGTCTGCCCATCGCACGCAGGCGTGGATCGAATCCAGTCACCGTTGGACTTTGCAAAAAAGGGGACACTCATCGCGCCAGCCCAGCGCACAGCCCATTGCGAGACTCCAGTTTGCAGATCCAGCGAAGACACAACCTCTTCTTTGGCTCCTTGCGTTTCAGTTACAAAGACTTGATTGCCAGCAACGATCGGTCCAGAATAACCGCTGTCCAAAGGCTGCTGCCACAGGAGCTTCAGGTGATCGGCGTCCAAAGAAGCTGGCCAAACTGCACCCGGTAGAACGCCGTCGCGATTTGGACCACGCCAACCCAGCCAATCTTGGCCAAACGCAGACCGGCTCCCGCAAACCCCAGCCCCTAAAACACCAGCCCCGTAAACACCGGCGGATACTAGACCTAGAAAGCTGCGACGGTCAATCATTCTTCGACTCCGGTGTAGACTATGGGTTCGGCGGATTCAATTCACGCACATCAGACCGCTATTGTAGAAAGCTGACAAGTCGATCGTGGTCAAGTCATCCGCATCAACCTCCCGCCATGTGAAACAAGCCCTAGAAGAGCTCGCGGACCCAGAGCGAGCTTTAGTCTCGGCACGGTTCTTCAAAACTGGCCCGGGCGAGTACGGCGAAGGCGACAAGTTTATCGGCATCACCGTCCCGCAACAGCGAAATGTTGCCAAACAGTTCCGTAACCTGGAATTGGAACAGGTCGACCGGCTGCTGAAGGAGTCGATTCACGAGTTTCGATTGACCGCCATCTTCATTCTTGTGGATCAGTTCAAGCGAGCGAAAAGTCGAACAGAGAAAGCCACAATCGTTGACTTTCTTCTCCAGCGAACCCAGTACATCAACAACTGGGATTTGGTGGACTCGTGTGCACCGCAGATTGTTGGCGAGTACTTGAGCGAGGAAAAGGATCAGAGCCTACTTCTGAAACTCGCCAAGTCGAAATCGCTTTGGGAACAACGGATCGCAGTTGTCGCCAATCAGTCGCTCATCAAGCATGGCCAATTCGAATCGATTCTGATGATCGCAGAAAAGCTCCTGCTTCACGAACACGACTTGATTCATAAGGCGATCGGTTGGATGCTTCGCGAGATGGGTAAACAGGACGTGCCCATCCTGCGATCATTCCTCGACCAGCATTCCAAGCGAATGCCACGCACTATGTTGCGATATGCCATCGAGAAGCTCTCTCCCGCAGAGCGACAAAGGTACATGAAGCGCTAAGCGCGAGATTGGTTGGTTAGGGTTGCAATCGTTTAACGGCCTGAAGCTGCATTTGGTTTTCAGCCCGGAGGGCGACACATTGGGAAGACTTTGATTGACTCCGTGGCCAGCAAGGACCAATACTCTGGGCTCCAATTTCTATCTCTAGGAGTCAACTCTACATCACACCAACCTCACAGGACAAATGTAGCGACCTCCGGGCTAAAGCACCTAGCTGGCTTAGCTTCCGGTGGTTGACACCGGTTGACACCACCGGCAGGGATGTTGCGCCCTCCGGGCTGAAGAGAAGTAGACGGAGCGATGAATCGTTTAACGGCAAGCCGCAGGCGACTGTTCCATACACCAATCATTCGTTAACACGCTTAACTCTTCCCCACCACTTCACATTGATCGAAA
>CAUJKA010000334.1 GCA_963204965.1 Planctomycetota bacterium
GATCATGAACCTGCGGCTACTCGCGCCCGAGATTCAGGAGGAACTCCTGTTCTATGAGGCGGTTGCCAACCACGTTGAATTGATTCAATTGAAATGGCTTCAAACAGTCGCAAGCGATTTCGATTGGAAAGATCAGCGAAAACGCTTGCGAAAATTGGGAGTTTAGTCGTTCCCGAGCATACCGGCGATTAAACATCGCCGATCATTGGGTTGGGGAAGCACCCTTAATAAACCAAACAGCGCCAGCCTTCTCCGATGTTCTCGATGAATTCCTGAGACTGTATTCGCTTTTCAGTCTAAACTTGCGAGAACTCGGTCGAGCTTTCGATCGGACAGCTCCGCAAGACGGCGGAACGCGTCCGGGCGGGCGATGACACGGCGACGAATAGGCTCTGGGACTTTCTCAGCGAGTAGCAATAATTCTTCCTCGTCACCATCGAGTTCGACAGCAAGCATATGAATCAGCTTTTCTGATGGACCGTGGCCTTCTTCCAACTTGTGGTTTTCGATTTTTGATAAGTACGTGAAGCCAACTGATACCCGACTCGCCAATTCTCTCAACGAAAGGCCGCGTGATTTCCGTAGTTCACGTAATCTCTGTCCAAGCGTCATTATCTTCGCTACTTGTTTGTAGTGCCCAAAAGCAGTAGATTGTTGCACTGAGTAGTCAACATATCGCCAAACTCAATTCAGAACAAGCGGTGTTGTCAACTCACCATGTTTACCGAATCGCAGATGGATCATCTAGTTGTCTGAAGTGACTTTTTTCAAGTGGGGTAAATTTTGAAAGTTCGACTCTCTTTTGCCGATCGAGACAACCTTCTCGAAGCAATGCGAGGCTTGAGCGAAGATGTGGTTGATGTCGAGCATCTTTTGAGGATGGTTGGAGATTGGGCACGAACTATTAAGCCGCAGTTCGGTTTTGAACACGTGCTTCTGCGAAACCTTACCCAACTTTCAAACTACCTTCGACTTTATCAAGGCAACGATGACCTAGCCGCAATTGCAAGGGGTGCATTGCAGTTCGTTGTAAGAGACGACGGACAAGCCGAAGCATCGGGCGATGTTACAGAAAAATCGTTAAACGACAGAGATGAGTTCCGTTCGCTTGGGCGCGCGTTTATCGCCAGTTACGCTGTCCATGAAATTGCAGTCAGATTGGGCGAAGCGGTTGCTTACCATCCGCCTTCCATCACAAGGGAAGAGAAAGCTCAAGCAGAAGTGATTTTTGAAAGACTCTCAGAAATTGATGGCTGTGAAGTAGAGTTACTGGATCGTGTTGCGAAACACCTTGCAGACATTCGAGATTTAGCCAGTTGTGGATTTTTGAATCGTTTGGAAGCAAACGTTCTTTCGCTCGTCAACATTCTTAAGGACCCAAGCTGGCCTGCGAGTGAGAAAGCATTTGTGCGCGGAGCGCTTCGTTACTTTGTCGAGGATGAGGATTTAATCAATGACAAACTTGGGTTGGTCGGTTTCTTGGACGATATTTTCATCATTCAGATGGCCGTCGACTTGGTTAGCCCAACGCGAGAACCGTTGATTGAACTTCTTGACAAAGTCATTGGTGTCTGGCCATTCCTGAATATGTTGACGCTAGATGACGGTTCTGGACCGCGACCAGCGTCGGAGTTCACCATAATCAACTCAGCTTTGTCTTGCAGCACGCTTCGTTCAGAAGACGCATTCAGCACGTTGCTTATTGCTCCTGAAACTGGCCCAATCACCGTTCTTTTGGGATTTGTCTCGACGCTTGGGTTGGCCCATGATGCGGGAGCACGGCAGCTCACAGAAAAGTCCTTTTCTGTAGGCCAAAAAGTCTTAGTCGACTACGAAGCTGTGGCAACGTTTGAAGGCTTTGAAGAGATGGAAGACGGTCGAAGGTTGTTTCGACTGAGAAAAAACCGAACTGAACGAGGCCAGAAAGGCTTAGGATCGATTACTTCTTGGCCCATTGCAGATCTATATCGACTTGTACCGATCGCGCCAGACCGCGTAGCGAGGGGAGAAATCGATTGGAGAGCTCGAAACAAGGCTACACCCGTTGAAGCACTCGACTTTTTGTTTAGCGGGCTAAAGAAGGTTGACGTTCACTCAATCACAAAGCAAGTGATCGTTGTGATGCCGACCACGATCGCTTCGGATTTTTGCAGATCTACTGAACTATATGGGCAATCAATTCGAGACGTTATCCCCTTAGGTCAAATTGCATCGGACGGTGAGACTACAGAGTCATGGTCTCCAAGATTCGGAATGCAAAAGCCCGTATTGCTCTTTGTGTCTGACTTAGATGTAGCGAGATCGTACGCTGAAGAAAATCGCGAACAAATCGAACTCGTAGTTGTCGACATTGCCGGCCGAAATCGCGAAAAACACGCCAGTTTAAAGCGATTGAAGAGACTTAATATCCCGTGTTTAATGGTAGCCTCGGAACGAATTGCGAACGAAACAGAAATTGATCAGTACGAAGGCCTAGCGGTTTGGGAGTGGAGTCCAGAGGATTTAAATGCCTTAGTTTGGCCCGAGCTCAAACCAGAACAGACTGCAGGGCAAATCGCTTCGTTCGAACGTCGCATCCGATCAACATCTTTAGCGCGTCCAATAGTTGAATCTGTTGCTTTACCAATAGTGTCTGAGACGTACAGAGCATTCAGGGCGTTAAGACGGTTATCACATTTGAGAGGTGCTGAGCGGTTGCCAGAACTCGATGAGGTTCTCACCGAATCGTTCTACGCCACAACACGTTTAATGCGAACGGCATCCCCGCTGACCGAATCGTCTTCAAGTGTCAGTGAAGTCCGCCAGAAATTGATGAGGATCGAGAGTCTCACGGTATCTTCAAATTTTCTATCCGACAAAGAACGAGACGCAAGCCACTTGCTTCGTAGCCGCATTGCCGAATTGGCTGAACAACTTCAAGAGCACAACCCTAAGGCCGATGCACTAAGGCGATTAACATCTTCATCTACAGACCCTGTGATTCTTTGCCCTGACGCGCGGCTGGTGTCGGAGCTCGCGGCCACTTTTGCTGGAAAAGCCAATAAGGTCGTGGTATCCGTCTGTAACGACACCGATCTTTCAGGAGGAGTCATTATCCCCGGATGGTTTCGTCAAAACCGTATGGCGACGTTGCTT
>CAUJKA010000335.1 GCA_963204965.1 Planctomycetota bacterium
CCGAGGTGGTCGAGCTCGCGATTGACGTCTGCCGCAGAGCGACGTTCGGTGCCCTTGAAAACCATGTGCTCTAGAAAATGACTGACTCCAGCCAATTCGGGGCTCTCGTCGCGCGAGCCCGTGCGCACGAACCAGCCGATGGAAGTGGTTAGAGCCGATTGGTCGCGTAGTATGACGATGTGAGGCGAGTTGTCTGATTTATGCGTCAATAATTCCACTGGGTAACTCCATCGGAACGGACCCCACCGTGACCAGCGAAAAATTCTTGGGGCGGTGATTTTGATAATACTCGACCAAACCGCTGGTTGTCAGCGCATCGACTTTAGCTAGGACCTCTTCGCGTTCAGGCACGCGGCCGAGATAGAACCAGTCACTGGCGATCTGGCTACTGCGAGCTGCCGATGACTCTTGTTCAAAGACGAGCGAGCTCTTGATGCGGTTCTTCAAACGCTGCAATTCGTCTTCATTGATTCCCTGCCCCAACGATTGAATGGTCTCAATCAAGACATGCAGTGTCTCTTCCGCGCGGTTGGTCGTTGTTCCCGCGTAACACAGGACACTGCCTTGTCCGGCCAAGGAAAAACAGCTCGCAAACACCGAATAGACCAAGCCGCGCTTTTCTCGCAGTTCAGTAAACAGCCGCGAACTCATTCCATCGCTTAGGACACCTACAAGGGCGCGAGCTTCGTAATACATCGGATCTTCGTACGATGCACAGTCATAGGCTAACGCCAGGTGAGTCTGCGCTGAGGAATGGTCCACATGCAGGCTGCCATAGTTCGCTTGAAGCTCTGGAAGCGAGTCCACTGCGGGGCCTTGCCATGATCCCAACTGCTCTTCCACCAAATCACAAAGCTGTTCCCAATCGAAATTGCCGGCGACAGCCATGATGCTTCCGGCCGGAGCGTAGTGTAGTTGATGGAAGCTTCGAACATCTTTGTGTTTGATCGCTTCCAATCCCTCTACGGTGCCTTGTGATATTCGGCCAAACGGAAGGGGAAATCGAAATCGTTTCAATTCACTAAAGCATCGATGCGAGGGCTCGTCATCCAAGGCTCGCAGATCTTGTAGGCAAAGACTCTTGGCGTCATCCAGTTGATCTTTGGGAAGATGCGGATTGCGAACCATCATCGAATAGAGGCGGAGTGCTTCCGGAAGAATCTCGCACGGCATCGCACAACTGAAGCTGGAGTGTGAAGTGGTGATATTGCTACTGCGTTCGATTCCCTGCTGGTCCAAGCGCTCGAGAAACTGCCGGCTGTCCAAGTTTCCACAGCCACGCTGAACCATCTCGCTAGTCATGCCCGCCAGTCCATCATAGCCCATCGGTTCGTAACAAGTTCCCCCTGGCAATAGGAATGAAAATGATGCGGAACGCAACCAAGGCATCCGTTCGCCGAGCAGCACCAGACCATTGCTCAGTTGTCGGTGCAAAACGGAATTCATGGCAGACCTATCGATGCGGGTGAGCGATCAGAGCGTAAGACTTGGAGTTAATCCAGTCGTTGAATGGTTTTTCAAAGCCGCAGAGTTAGTCTTTCTTCGGCTTTGAACTCTTGCTTTCGCTGGATTTAGGTGCGCTGGACTTAGAGTCGCTTGATTTGGATTCACTGGACTTTGAAGAGCTCTCGCTGCTGCCCGCTGGCTTGTCAGCCGCAGCCGCCTTCTTGTAAGATTCGCTTCGATAGTCTGTTTGATAAAATCCCGAGCCCTTAAACATGATGGCTCCGCCAGTACCTAGCAGTCTGCGGAGCTTCAGCTTCTTGCATTCAGGGCACTTCTTCAGCTTGTCGTCGTTGATGCCTTGATAGACTTCAAATTTATGGCCACAAGCATCGCACTCATAGTCATACGTCGGCATGGGGACATCCTCTGATTTGATGAAGAACTGTTTTTCGAACTGTGAACTAGTTTGCTGGTGCGCCAGTGCTGACAATTACGCAACTTGGTCGGACCACGCGATCATGCAGCATGTATCCTACGGCCACTTCATTTGCGACTGTACCAGCAGCATGTTCGGCGCTTAGCATTTGCGAAATGGCTTGATGGATGTTGGGATCAAACTGCTTGCCAGTGGATTCAATCGGCTTGCAGCCATACTTGGCCAAGACGGTTGTGAACTGTTGAGTCACCATGGCGACTCCGGCAAGTAGTGCTAGGCTGGTCTCAGACTTGGACGCGTCAGACTTGGCTGCTTCGGACTTAGCTGAATCGCTTGCACGGTTCAGATTGTCGATTATATCCAAGAGATCGCGGACCAAGGGCAAGTTAGCATACTTGAGCAACTGGTCAGACTCGCGCTGCATTCGCTTGCGGAAGTTTTCCATTTCCGCTTGAGCCATCAATACGTTTCTCTCAGCTTCTGCCAGGCGTTGTTCCACGGTTTTCTCCTCTGCGTTTTCGGCGAGTGCTTGGTCTACCATGGACTGTTCACTTGAGTCAAAGTTCGATTCGTTGTGTTCAATGGGTTCGTTAGATTCAGTGGATTGCTCTGACATCTTGCTCTCCTAGGAACTAGCTTTCTCATTTTCGTTTTCGTCACCACGGAAATAGTTCAGCACTCGATCAAGGAATGATCGGCGGTGTGGTGTCACATGTTCTTCTTCAAGATCGGCCAGCTTACGCAAAAGTTCTTCTTGTTGAGCGTTGACCTTCTTGGGTATCTCAACATAGGTTTGCACTAGCAGATCACCGCGCATTCGAGATCGCGGATCGGGCATCCCTTGGCCTCGCATGCGAAACACTTCGCCGCTTTGCGTGCCCGCAGGAATATCGACGGACTTCCTTCCGCTCAACGTTGGGATTTCAATCTCGGTTCCAAGCACTGCTTGGGAATAGCTGAGCGGTAGTTGAACGATCAGATCATGACCATCGCGTTTGAAAATCTTGTGTGGGCGAATGCGGATCAGGCAATAAGCGTCGCCAGCGGGACCGCCGTTGGGACTGGGTTGTCCTTCGCCGGTGAGGCGAACTTGCATGCCATCATCAACGCCGGGAGGAATCTGGACCTCCAAAACAACTTCGTTGGGAACCGAGCCACCACCATCGCATGTCTTGCACGGGTTAGTGATGATCTTTCCGCTTCCGCGGCATTGTGGACATGTTGTTTGGACTCGCAGTATGCCGGTAGCTTGAACGACTTGGCCAACACCGCCGCAACGATTGCAGGCTTGCGGTTCCGAGCCGACGGCAGCGCCCGATCCATTGCACGTCGTACAACGACTATGACGAGTCAACCGAACTTCTTTCGTGCAACCCTTGGCTGCCTCTTCGAGATCCAGCGTTACTTCGCAACGCAGATCAGCTCCACGTCGCACCCGTTGACCGCCTCGCGAACGGCCTCCACCACCGAAAAAGTCTTCGAAGATCGTACCACCGAACATGTCGCCAAAAGCTTCGAAGATATCGCCGACATCCTGGAAGCCGCCACCCTGTGATTCAACGCCGGCATGACCGTATTGGTCGTAGCGAGCACGCTTCTGCGCGTCCGAAAGAACTTCGTACGCTTCCGCGCACTCCTTGAACTTGCCAATGGCATCGGCGTCATTGGGGTTGCTGTCGGGGTGGTATTTAATTGCCAACCGTCTGTACGATTTAGAGATTTCAGCACCGGTAGATGTGCGACTAACCTCTAGAACTTCGTAGTAGTCTCGTTTTGTGGTCGCCATAGCTGCTGAATTGATGAAACTCGTAAACTGAACAAGGCGAGAGGCCACTCCCTAGGGAAGTGGCCTCACCAGTAAACACGGTTGAAACTCACAAATGGATCACCAAAAGGGACCAGACTAAGCGATCGAGCCTTCGACTCGCTTGCCCTTGTCTTCCTTGTCGTAATTGGTGACCAGAGCTTCTGTTGTCAGCAACAGGCCAGCGATACTTCCAGCGTTAGCCAGAGCGGTTCGCGTAACCTTAACCGGGTCGATAATACCCGACTTCAGCATGTCAACATACTCACCCTTGTTCGCATCGTAACCCATGGTCAACGGCTTTTGGCTAACTTCGTCAGCCACCACTGAACCATCGATACCAGCGTTATCGGCAATTTGTCGCAAAGGAGCTGACAAAGATCGCAGAACGATTTCAGCACCGATCTTTTCGTCACCCTTGCACTTGCTGATCGAAGCTTGAACAGCTTCGGTGCAGCGAATCAAAGCGACTCCACCACCTGGAACAATGCCTTCTTCCATAGCAGCGCGAGTTGCGTGAAGGGCGTCTTCAACGCGAGCTTTCTTCTGCTTCATGTCAGCTTCGGTTTCAGCGCCAACGCTGATCACGGCCACGCCACCAGCCAACTTAGCCAGTCGCTCTTGAAGCTTCTCGCGATCGTACTCGCTGTCGGTTTGTTCGATCTGAGCCTTGATTTGACCAACGCGTTGATCAATAGTAGCTCGATCGCCAGCGCCTTCGACAATCGTGGTGTTGCTCTTGTCGACGGTCAACTTCTTCGCGCGGCCCAGTTGCTCCAGAGTGACGTTTTCAAGCTGGATACCAAGGTCTTGGCTGATGAAAGTTCCGCCAGTTAGGCAAGCGATGTCGCCCATCAACGCCTTGCGTCGGTCGCCAAAGCCAGGAGCCTTGACCGCACAAACGTTGAGGGTGCCACGAAGCTTGTTCACTACCAAAAGCGTAAGAGCTTCAGCGTCAACGTCTTCAGCGATGATCAACAGAGGTCGGCCGCTTTGGCTAACCTTCTCGAGAACTGGAACCAGTTCGCGAATGTTGCTGATCTTCTTTTCGTACAACAGAACCAGCGCATTGTCATATGTGCAGGTCATCGTTGCTGGGTCGTTGATGAAGTACGGCGAGCAGAAACCTTTGTCGAACTGCATGCCATCGACATACTCAACGGTTGTTTCGGCAGTCTTGCCTTCTTCGACAGTGATCACGCCATCTTTGCCGACTCGCTCAAGAGCATCAGCAATCAGTTCGCCGATCAGCATGTCGTTGTTAGCGCTGATTGCACCAACGTTAGCGACTTGCTTGTGATCAGAAACTGGCTTGCCCATTTCATGCAGGCGAACAACAGCTGCTTCGACGGCCTTTTCGATGCCGCGACGAATTGCAGTTGGGTTGCTGCCAGCAACGATGTTTCGCAAGCCTTCTTTGAAGATGGCTCGTGCAAGCACTGTTGCGGTCGTTGTACCGTCACCAGCTAGATCGCTAGTCTTTTGAGCAACTTCGACGACCAACTTGGCGCCCATGTTCTCGAAGCGATCTTCCAACTCGATCTCTTTAGCAACGGTCACACCGTCTTTGGTCACAGTTGGACCGCCAAAGCTCTTGTCGATAATTACGTTACGACCGGTGGGGCCCATAGTTACGGCAACCGCATCGGCCAACTTTTCAACGCCACGAAGCATTCTAGCGCGGGCATTGTCTTCAAACATAAGCTGTTTAGCCACTCGCTGGATCCTTATGTAATGATTTCTTATTGATTGGATTTCAAACAGTCTTGCAACTCTGAAAATTCAGCGTTGCAGACAGAACCAGTGGGGTTAGGCCATGATCTTTGCAAGAATGTCGCTTTCGCGAAGAATCTTGACTTCTTGACCGTCGATTTCGATATCGCTTCCGCCGTACTTGCCATAAATAACGACGTCACCAACAGCAACTGACAATGTGCCACGATTTCCATTGTCCAGCAACTTGCCTGGGCCAACGGCGATCACTTCACCACGTTGTGGCTTTTCCTTTGCGGAGTCAGGCAGAACGATTCCACCAGCGGTGGTCTCTTCAGCATCTTGAGGCTTAACAACGACGCGGTCATCGAGTGGACGAAGCTTGATTTTGGCCATAGTGTTCATTCCTGTAGTTATGAGTTGTGTTTGTTTGTTTGTTTGTTTGTTTGTTTTATGTTTTTCAGATTGAATCTGAGCTTGTTTAGATTTGGAGGAACTTGAGAGCCAGCAACTGACTTGCGAAGCACTCAAGCTCCGATTCTTTGTTGAAGGAGCTTGAGCATTAGTCAAGTGGCTTACATCATGCCGCCCATGTCCATGCCGCCCATTCCTCCCATACCACCGCCCATTCCACCCATGCCGTGGTCGTGATGATGATCACCTCCACCAGCTTCCTCTTCCTTAGGAATTTCGGTAATCAGCGACTCGGTTGTCAGCAACAGCGAAGCAACGCTGGATGCATTTTGCAATGCGGTTCGAACGACCTTTGCTGGGTCGATGATGCCTGCTGCAACCATGTCGGTGTAGGTGTCGGTATTGGCATCGTAGCCGTCAGTCTTGTTCTTTTGCTGACGAACTCGATTGACAACAACTGCACCGTCGACGCCAGCGTTGTTAGCGATGGCTCGTAGTGGGCAATCCAAGATGTTGAGGATGATGTTAGCACCCATCTTTTCGTCGCCTTCAACAGCCAGCTTCTTCAGAGCGGCTTCGCAACGAATCAAGGCAACTCCACCGCCAGGAACGATACCTTCTTGAAGAGCAGCTTGAGTAGCAGCCTTGGCGTCGTCCAGCAGTGCCTTGCGTTCCTTCATTTCAGTTTCAGTAGCTGCACCGACGGAGATTTGTGCAACGCCACCAGC
>CAUJKA010000336.1 GCA_963204965.1 Planctomycetota bacterium
TACCCTCGAAAGAAAAACGAAAAGCCGCCCGGCCCTCCAACGGTCCGCAACGCAACTAAGCAAGAAATCCAACGCGCAATCCAAGTTAAGCAACAAAACAAGGCAAAAATAAGGTTAACGGCGTAGAGTGCCATGCCCCCACGCTCTCCCGCCCTATCATGCACTTCAGCGTACATCGCTCCCTATTTCGAAGATCAGGATTCCATGTTGCGACACTGGAGCGCAGGTTGCAAGTAAAGCTCCATCATTAGAAAAAACCAACGATTGCAGGTAGTGAATGGTTTCACAGTCGATTTCGGCTATCTTTTCCTTGGACTCGATGTCCCAGATTAAGACTTTCCCTCGCGTGCCTGCCGCTATCCATCGACCGTTGGGATGGATCGCAAGAGAATAGACCGATTCACCTCGCCCCAGTTTGATCGTCTTGTCGTCCGAAGGAGAGTTCAGATTCCATAGATTCAAAGAGGAATTTCCGTCGCTAGCCAGCCAGTTTCCGTCAGGACTGAATATCGCGAGCTTGCCGGATCTCTTTTTTGATTCCATTCGTTCGACAACGCTCGAGTCCCTCAATGAGAACTTGAGAATCATTGTACCATCAGTAGCCAATGCTTCGGTACCTGACTGCGGAAGCCAAACATCTTTGATTTCTTTTTTGAACTCGTTCAAAAAGCGAGTCGTGTTTTTTCGCTCGTCGATCGGCTGCCACGAAAGGGATCCGTCTCTGCTTCCGAACATCGCAAACCCATATCTCTTGCTTACTTGAAGATGGGTAATCTCTTTACGATGGTGGTGCAAATCAAGAGGATTCGTAATCTCACCGCTCTCGGAGATCGAGTAAACTCGACTCACCCCCGAACTGCCGCCTAGAATCAGCGATTTACGATCTTGCGAGAACGCTACTTGGCCAATGGAACCCATGTCATGAAGCTTATCAACATGGCTGATAAACTGTCCCGATTCAGTATCCAGGAGTTCAGCCACACGATCCATCTTCCCAGCGGCTAACCATTTTCCATCATCGCTGAAAGCAAGGGATTGGTAGGCCCACATCTTGTTTTCAAGATACTGTTTCTTCCGAATGGCAATCCGGTTCTGAAAGGCGGGAAGGTCGGGTTTCTTTCGAGGCTCCGTCGATACTTTAGGTGTCGCGGGAGCGACTTGATTGGTTTTCGATTTCGCGCCGGATACCATGCCTTTATCTGGCTTGCCTTGCTCTGCTGAGGGTATTTCCAACTGTCGATCTGGGGCTACGGGGGCTGTGGGTGGAGGCACTGTGGCTGAATCGAATGAAGCGGAATCAGAAATCTGATTACTGCTCTTGTCGTTAGAATGCGAATCTAGCGAATCTATCTTCGGTGTTCTATCGCCAGCCAAGACTTCTCTGCTGGAGTCTGTCTTGAATTCTTCAGCGTTGGGAAAGAAGCTCAACAGATCGGACTTTGAAGCCTGACGAAAGTGGGCCGTTTCATCCGACGAAACGGTTCCGACCATAATGTCTCCGTAGAGCAAGGTTCCTCGTAAACCGACGCCCAATGAATTCCCCGACTCAAGCTTGTCCTTAACGGTGGCTTCTGCAAGACTCCATGCAATCTTCGCCATGTACTCTTTGGCTTCTGATTCATAATCACGATAGCCTGGAACGTGTACGATGAACAAACAGCGATCCTCATGAAGTTCGCAATAGGTTAGGAATTCACCTTGAGACGTTGAAAGAAGTCGTTTCTTTCCCTCGGTGAATGCTACTTTGCTGAACTTCTGCAATCTTTCTGCATACTCTTGAGCAAGTGCTTCGGCTTCAGGCGAGTTCCCGCGTCCTATGGGATTGCCACCATGCGTCGCAACCTGCATTTCTGCCGATCTCAAACGCTCTGACGGTGAGTCGTAGGTCGTGTCTAATTTGGAAATTGCGTTGCGGTTTACATCGCCCGCCGAATCGGCTTTCACTAGGATGAAAGTGAACCAAGTTGCGATTCCAAGCGACATCAAGAGAACTGGATAACCGACAGCTAGCGCCGTCAAAGCCTGCCACTGCCCTGAAACATAGGGCTTACCGCGTCGTACAGCAGTCAATCCCAAGTGCCCAAACAAAATGGCACTTAGCGATAAAGGGATTGATACGATGAATATGCAGACGGACAAGAAAGCAAGGATCGAAAAGACCAATCCTGCAACGGCTGCAGAGGAGACTATCGGGATCGGTCGTGCTAAGGGTGAGTTACCAATCGCGGCCAACCCCATAGTCGAACCACATCGCTGGCACTGCACATATTCTCTTGGAGAAGAAATTGGGAACAGAGGAATGAAAAAAATTGGAACCAGCGTCGTTCCGCGATGCGAATACATATTTGGATTGAACGGCATTTATCGCACGGAGCTTGTCCTTGAAGAACAACTTTTCGCTTGTTGCTCCAGCTTGTGATCAAGAACATTCAGCGCCTTTCACCATCCAATTTTCTATGATGAGCAGTTTTTCTGTCGAAGATGAGCTCGATCGATTTGCCCACCTCAGGAAGACTAGTCTAGCATTGGTCGTTGCAGTTCTCAATCACTGTGGACGGGCGGGTTTGGAGGCGACCAATTCGGAAATAGTGTGGCAAGTTTTCAATCGCGGATGCGATGGCAGTTTTGAGCCTGGGATGAAATCCCAGGAAGCGACGAACGAGAGATCGGTAGTCGCGGAGCGACGGCAGTTACCAAAGACCCGATTACAACGAAGTCTTGTCATCAACGGCTTGCGATTAATTTTTTGTTGCAATTAGCCAGGATATCCAGTTCAATATTCAAGGCGAAGCTAGGTGGCTAGTTCTATCGAAGTTATTGTCCAAGCCTTGTGCGTCATTGGTCGGTTGGGTCTCCAAATTGATTGAGATGCTGAATTCAGTAGGGGATTGATGGGCGAAGCCCTGTCCGTTTACCTAGCCCAGCCCACCGGGCACGATGGGCTGGGCTATGAATGCGAAAGAATCCCGTTGGAAACGGGAGCGACTCTTGATTGTCGCACCTGTCTCCGACGGGATTTCTTTCACTCGGATGGGCGAGAGTCCGTTCGACTGAGACTTAGACAACCAAGTAACTTAAAGTCCGTTCGTCATCATTACTGTGCTGGGACTAATACCGTGATAATTGATGCAAGGCATCGCCTAATTCTGATGGTTGTGCTCACGAGTATTATCTTCGGCAACTCGTCGCTTTATGGGTTTCAACTTCAGCTTATTGAGTTCCGTAAAGGAGAATTGCTAGGAGTCGAACAACTCAAGGATCAGCGCCTCGCGATTATAGCTCAAGGTGTGCAAAATCGCGTTTACATCACGACCGCCGCTCTAAGCCCTGATAGCTCGGAAATTGAGGTCCCAAAGGGTCCTAGACTCTACGTCGATCGTCCCGTAATGAGCCTATCTACCGCAGCTTTCGAATCCAACTTGTATCTTGGATTGATTCTGCACAACGGAAATGCTGAAAGAATTTTTTCTGGGCGATTTGAAGACAGCTTGGAGTTCCGCCTATTCAAGTGCCAGCAGACTCATTGGGAGAAAGTTCTGAGTTGTGACCTATCGGCGGACAAAGAGGGTGACGTCGGTGCTCCTGCCGATTTATCACTGGATGGCCTGAGCGATGCACTACGATTTACGATCGTGCGACATAATCGGAAGTCAATGTCCGTTAGTCTCTTTGAGTTACGCGAAGCAGCACCATTGCCTCAATTGAACACGATTTCGAAATCAATTCAAAGCGCAAGTCTACTATCCGTTAAGACTGCTGGCGATAGTTTGGCTTTTTGCTCTGTCAGTGATATTGAAGGCAAGTCCATGGCAAGTATCTACATGTCGTTTGGAAACGCGAGTTTCACAGCCTCGGAAGTTCTTACGCATCTTACAGGACGATGCTTTGCCACAACGATGACATCCGGTGAATCGGTTTTTGCGTTTGTAGACAAGTCGGAATCCAAAGTCGAGATTTTCTACTTCCCGAATCCCGCATCGGCGATCGAGAGATCACGGAAGGTGATCCGAATTGACTCTGAATTACTCGACGTCGCCCTTCGCACTGGCAAGGCGGCTTTACTACTCAAGGAACGGAATGTTTTGCGAGTCAGAAACATCGATTTGAAAACGCTAGAGCTACAGGATGAAGATGTTCGCGAGCTTGAAGTAGGAGCACAAAAACCTATCTTCTCCAAATTTGACAGTAGCCTACTGCATCTACAGTGGCAGGATATGAAGCCCAGTCCCAATGACAGCAATATGCTGATCGATTCGATTTTGCAGATTCCAAAGAAGTGATTCGCAAAAACGCGGCCAAGCTCTTCTCGACAATTCGGTTCAGATCGATAGCCAACTGCCTTGAACGTGCCGAGGGCGGGTGCGAGAATTCTCTTGGTTGTTCGTGAGGCCCCGGGGGATGGAATGTGGCTATATGATCTCTGCAATCTCCCCGAGGCCACTGCGAGAAAGTGTGAGGCAACTACTAACGATGAAGACCAGGTTCCGACCGAGTTTGCGACAATTGTTCTTGCTAACCACTTTCGTAGCGATTTTCTTGTGTGGCTACGGCCTTGGAGTTAGGCACGAACGTGCTCGAAGCCCTGAATTTTCGTTTTCCCGTCTTTCGCGACTAATCGACACAACTTTCAAGCCGGACAAATGGCCTGCAGACCTTCCCTATCCTTCTACCATTTCAATAATCTTGCCTGGTACTGAGGACAACTCCGACACCCCAAGTATCCAATTGTCTGAATCAGCCTCTGAAGCAACGCTCGATACGAAAGATCCCTTTGGTACGACCAGGTGAAAAGCCCGGTAGAGGAAGACCAGCGCTCAGACCAGCAAGCCGCATTGTTGGCTCGAACGGCCGCGAGATTACCTGCCTAGCCGTGCTGCAGGGCTCAGTGTCTGGTTTTCAATCGCGGACGCGATGGTAGTTTAAAGCCTGGGATGCCAATCCCAGGAAACGACGAATGAGAGATCGGTAGTCGCGGAGCGACGGCAGAAACGGCAAGACGCGGCTACGACAAATTCTCGTCATTGACGGCATGCAATTGAATCACCGTGAAGGCTCCCTGATTCCATGGCGAGAGGATGTTGTCATCGCACTCCAAGGTCTCGCGTATGTCAGCTAATGCCGTCGCTTCGCGACTCACAAATCATACGCTCGGTCTAACCTGGGATTGGCATCCCAGGCTTTCAACTATCGTCGCATCCGCGACTAAAACCGACCGACGCGGGGCGGGTTTGCATGCCCAAGTCGGAAATCGGTTGACACATCGCTGAGTCTTCCAAACCGAGTCTAGAAAGGGCATTTTGCTCTGCTGCCATCGCAATTCTGTGCCCATCTCAATGCGCGGACTGCGTGTGCTGTTTACCCAATGCACAACCAAGCGGCAACCTGCGCCTGGAGTCTCTCCTGCTTTTGGGATATGCTAACCCAAAATGGGTGCGGTCCGGCTGGTGCGCTCGTCGGCAGTTAATTTTCCACGGCTCATTGGGGGATAAGATCACTGACAGCGGGTTTTGATTGTAGCCATTTATCAAAGACTTTGTTCCAGATGTTGCTCAGTAGTATACAACGG
>CAUJKA010000337.1 GCA_963204965.1 Planctomycetota bacterium
GATGAGGCCTTTGTTCCCATCGAAGGTGATGACAAAGCCGTTTGTACGCAGCTCAAAAAAGACAATAAGCGTGAACGCACCGAATACAAGTCCGGACAAGGATACTTGTTCGAACCCTTTTACAAGCTTGGCAACCTGGCCGATGGGTTCATGAAGTTGTCAGCAGCCGATGACGAGTCACTTGTTGCCATTGCAGACAAACAAAAGCAATATGAGGAGCTGATTAAGGGTACGCCGTATTTGAACGCTCGCTTCTGGGCAGACACATGGTGCGCCGCTTTTGTTTGGAAAAAAGACGACACGGACCTTGGACGCCTTTGTCCCACAGAACGCAAGTATCGTGAGATCGAAAGAAACCCGCACAGCGTCGCACCCGCTGTTCGGGTCGAGATTAAAAAACTTTCGGAGCTGTATCAGTTTCACCACTGGCACTTGGCTTTCCCAGATGTTTTTCAGTTGCCGCTTGGAGATCCAGAGAACCTTCGTACCGGGTGGAATTACGGTTTTGATGTCGTGATCGGAAATCCGCCATGGGAGAAGATCAATTTAAATGCTCGAGAATGGTTTGCAGCAACTCGTCCAGATATAGCCAATGCAAGTACATCTGCCAAACGTTCCAAACTTATTGAAGAGTTGAGAGCATCCAATGATGAGTTGTATGGTGGCTACAAACAGGCGCAGCGAATAGCCAACGCGTTTGGACAGTTTCTAAAGCTGTCTGGATTATTTCCCCTTTCCTCACGCGGTGACACGAATACATATGCTGTTTTTGCGGATCTGGATTCTCTACTGCTCTCAACCGCAGGTAGGGCTGGATTCATCGTTCCATCTGGGGTTGCATTTGATGAAACTACGAAATTGTTCTTTCAACATTTGGTTGATCACGGATTACTTTTGCAGCTCTTAGATTTTGACAATGGAGATGGGATTTTCCCCGAGGTTCATCGCAGTTACCGGTTCAGCTTGCTCACAACACTGGGGTACGAACGGTCGAAAGAGTCCCTCATTAGGATGCAGTTTTTTGTTAAATCAGCGAATGAGCTATCTGATCCAACAAAGCAAATCGTAATGTCGCCGCGAGACATCGCTTTAATCAATCCAAACACGAAGACCTGCCCGATATTCCGTTCTGCACACGACGCAGAAATTACGAAGGGTATCCACACGCGTGTACCGGTCATGGTACATGAAGGCGGGACGAATCCCTGGAATCTCCAGCTTTACAGGATGCTACACAGTTCTGCTGATTCGGTCTTCTTCCACCCAGGAGTGAAAGAAGGTAACCACTTACGAGTTTACGAAGCCAAGTGTTTTCATCAGTACAATCATCGCTTCGCCGTTTTCGAGTCGCAATACAAGTATGTAGACGAGAGTAAGTTACGCGACCCTAGCTTTATTGCGGCCACTCAACATTTCGTAACCTACGAAGATCTCACCGATGTTATTCGAGGTAAGATCCGTCCTTGGTACTTGGCCTATAGATGCATCGGGCGGGCAACTGATGAACGAACGATAATCGCTTCGCTAATTCCGAACAGTGCAGTCATCAATTCAGCAAACGTGTTTGAGGGACTTTCAGCGCGGGATTCGGCTATAGTATTGTCCGTGTTAAATTCTCTTCCGGTCGACTATGTCGCGAGGCAATCGGTTGGTGGTGCAAATATTCAGAAGTTTGTAGTCCAACAGCTTCCGATCGCGACATCAGATCAAGTCGAGTCGCAAACCATTGGAGGCCCACGAGCGTTTCCCTTATGGCTGCTAAGTCGTGTACTTGAGTTGGTCTATACATCGGTCGATTTACGAGCCTTTTCGATTGATTGCGGCTACGACGCCCCTCCCTTTATCTGGAACGAAGGACGTCGAGCTCAGATTCGCTGCGAACTCGATGCCGCTTACTTCCATCTTTATTTTGGACCTAAGTGCGAATGGGGGTTTGCGAATAACAAAGACAAGAGCGATGGCGTCAATGAGACGCTTCTTGAGATGTTCCCAACGCCGCGAGATGCCGTCAACTACATCATGGACTCCTTCCCGATTGTCCGCCGCAAGGATGAAGCCAAGTACAGCGAGTACCGCACCAAGCGAGTCATCCTCGAAATCTACGACCAGATGACTGAAATCATTGAAGCCAACGAAGCCATCCGTGTTGCCAACCCCGGTAAGTCCGAAGAAGAACTCCGCCCGCTCCTCCGCAGCTACCAATCACCCCTCAATCCTCCCCCCGGCCCGCCCACCGACGCCAACGGCAACTTCATCCCCTACGCCGAATGGACGGACGAAATCCACTGTCAGTACGCTGGTGTCATCCATCCGCCGAAGCGCACCGTTGCTGAATGGCCTAAAGTCGAACTGCTTCGAGACCTATTACTGGTTCTCGAAGCATGGCAGAAACCAGCATCGGTCAGTGCAATTGAGCCAGCTTTGTTGTTGATGCGAGACGATCGCGCGCGTGCAGTTCTATCGGGACGCGACAATAGTACTCCACCGCTTTCGGCCAACCCAAAGCCGTTCAAGCTTGAAGGCATCGAAGCGATCTACTTCTCGCTTGAAGCAAACAAAACGCTCGAGAAGGTTGGTGCGACCGGCTACCGGTTGGCCAAGCCAGAGTTGGTTGCGCAAGTTCCCGATTCGATAAAAGCAAAAGCTCGAGAAGCTGTGGCTATTGTCGATTCTTTCAACCATCCAGAAGAAGCGAGTCGAGCGATTGGAGCTCAGGCCAGCTTTGACTTCCAAGTCACCAACTAAGCAGCCAACCAATCATGATGTTTCCAGATAGCCAACTCGATACGACTCCATCCAGCAAAGCCGTTGACCCGGTCGTTTGGGTGCGTCGTTTGGTTATCGTGGAAGCGTTGCAAATCAAGTCGAAACCGATTCGTGACATCGAGTTTCGCCGTGGCCTGAACATTATCGCCACGACAGAACCGTCATCCCGTGAACGTCGCCCGGTTGGACACAACGTCGGCAAAACCTTACTCACTCGGCTGATTAGGTATTGTCTGGGCGAGACACATTTCGCATCGGATTCGACACGGAAGGCAATCGCAGCCGTTTACCCCGGCGGCTACGTGTTTGCGGAAATTGTCCTCGATGGCAAGTCTTGGGCAGTAGCTCGTCCCATCGGTGCAGATAAGCCTTCCGACGCATGGTGTATGCAAACCGATAGTTGGCAGACGCTGAACGCCGCCACCGAGGGCTATCAAGCGTACACGGATTTCGCAGACCTGCTAAACAAAACGCTGACGGATCGGTACGGCGAGTTTGAACTTCCCAATGTGGACAAGCCTGCAGTCTGGCTCAACCTGTTGGCATGGTTATCTCGCGACCAATACTGCCGCTACCGCAATCCAATCGAATGGCGATCCGCAACAACCGGCTCCAACAACCCCGAACTATCCCCCGAAGATTCAAGCCTCTTAATTCGGATGGTGATGGATGTACTCGATCGCACCGAGAGGCAGCTAGCGATAGACCACAAGCGACTTCTTGACAAGCATTCAACGCAACTTGCCAAACTCAAGACGATGGAGTCATCTCTTTCCCGTGATCGTGAGTTCCTTAAACGGCGACTGGAGATTGACGAAGATCTGCTTGACGACGATCTGTTTAGTGAAGCCGCCAAAAAGTGTGTCGAATCCGAAAAGTCGTCGCGTTCCAAGAAGCTGGAGGATCTACGAAAGGACGAAGAGCTTAAGGAACTTGATCTGTCGAGAAGCAAGGCTGAAGAAGCTTGGGTCCGTCTTGATCAGGATTTGAAGCGTTACGCGGCGGTGCAGAAGTTAAAGCAAGACGAATTACGCGGCAAAGAAGAAGAGGTTGGAAGGGATATAACGGATTCGCTTAGCGCACTGCTGATTCCCTGCGAGTATCCTGAGGAGCGATGCGATGCGAAACAGCGACTGCGTAAGCCAGGGCAATGTAATCCGCTGATCCAACAGCGTATCGATCTGCTCAAGGATGAACTGACTGACATCGATTGCTCGCTGGGGCAGTTAAAAATCGAGCTCGATCAACAGGAGGCGAAACGCGATGCTGCCAAAGCTGCCTACGATAAGTACAAGGCGAAGCTAGACAAACGGATCACCGAGGCGACGGAATCGCTCACGTCCATAAACTTGTCTATCAAAGAAGTTGACGCGTACGTCGAGAAATTGAAGCAAGTCCGAAAGCAAACAAAAGCTGTTCAGAGCCTCGATCGCCAGATCGAGCAGTCTCGAGACTCACACGCCACAGCGCGCGGCCGGGTCGCCGGAAAACGCAAGCGACTCAATGACCATTTCAATCGAGTTCTCGCAGCCCTGGTTGGCGATGACACGCACGGAACGATCGACTTCGACATGAAAGGCATTCACCTCCGTCTAGCCGGCCGCCAAGCCCAGCAAGGCGAAGGTCTCGCCACTGCCGAACTCGTTCTCAGCCTCGACTTAGCCTGCCTCAGCGCCAGCATCTGTGGACTCGGTACTCACCCAAGATTCCTGATCCACGACAGCCCCCGAGAAGGCGACCTCGAACTCCACATTTACCATCGCCTCTTCGAATTCATTCTCGAGCTCGAACGCGACTTCGGCAAACGCGAGCCATCCTTCCAATACATCGTCACCACAACGACTCCGCCACCCAAGGCTCTCGCCATCGCACCATACACCATAGCGACCTTGAGCAGCAAGAAACCGAGCGGATTGTTGCTGAGGAAGGGATTTTAGATAACTTTCTATGAAGGAATATCATGAGCGACTCAAAATCGGTTGCTGAACGAGTACGATCCAACCGGCCAACGCACAGCCATGATTCACTCGAAGCGGAGGTGGATTCATGACGCAATCGCTGTTCGTTTGCATTTCGGACATCAAGATTTCCCGTCTGATCAACAACTCAACTGAGCGAGTCGCTTTGGTTGCCCCTGGCTTCGGTATTCAAACGGCAGAGGCTCTAATTGCCGCAAGGAAACGCCTCGGCGAACAATGCGTGTTCGTGGTCGTCGATTGCGATGAGGAAGTATTCCGTCTCGGCTACGGAAGCTTTGAAGCACTTCAGAAGGTTACGGATTCGGGACAGCAGGTTGGGCAATCTTCGGGGTTACGCATTGGAGTGTTGGTATGCGACCAAGTCGCATGGTCATTTGCACCGACAGCGCTCTACGTGGAATCTGAGGTGCATAGCAATGAAACACCCAACGCACTCGTGCTGCGAGCGGACGATGTTGAGCGTATCCTAGCCCGAGTCATCCCCAAAGAACTTCGAGATGCTGTTCTAAAACCTGACAATGTGCCTCCTGTTCTAAGGGCACTCAAGGATTCGCTATCGGGAATGCTCCCGAACGCCGAAGCTCTGGATCGCGAGTTGTCCACGCTTTGTTATCGTGCCATCAAGGCGTCGTTCGAGGCGCATCAACAGGATTCGCCTGGTGTCCCCTTCACATTGCAAAAGATGCTTGACTATTTCGTAGAAGGATTCGGGACGCAAATGCTCATGCAAGTACGACCTTATATTGAGCACAGTTGGGAACGACTATCGCACCGAGAGGAGGGCGATGTCGAGAAGGCTGATTTCGATTCTGTCTTTGAAGCCTTGAAACCAAGGAAACTGGACTCATCACTCCTGCCACCAGAGATCGCGACCGCCGAAGTCGAAGTCGGTACGGCACCCGTTTCAGCTGAATTACTTTCGAAAACGAAACAGGGGCTGGATTTGGCACCTCCAATTCCCTTCGACGTCGCGCGGCAAGTCCGCGTCTTCGAGCCATACATACAGTATGTAGAAATCAGTTTAAAAGGATGCCACATTGAACGCCGTACCGTCGAATTGCCTATGAGCATTCAGGGACTCGATCCCGATGCAGACCTAAGCTCCCGCCTGCACACGAAGTTCGATCTGATCGAGAAGTCTAGCAATGTATCATCCAAACAAATGGACTCGCAGATCAATCAGTTACGCGACTTAACAAAATCTCTCGGCAAGCCTTGGGGCAGAGTATTGCTACGAAGCACTCGCAACCGCTTTGACAAACGAGTGCTGGAAATTCTCGCCAAGCTTGAGGAGCACAAGAAAACGGTCGAGGCAAAACTCGCAGACGTGCTTGCCGATTCTCGCAAACGTCTTATTGAGCACTTCTCCGGCCTAGTCAAAGCCAAACCACCGGATGAGCTTCTATCCCAGATAACGAACGACCCTCCGACTGATGATCAGATCAACGCATGGTTAGACCGCGAGCTCGATAAGACGTTTCCCCAACCCAGCGACCTCATGTCTGACATGAGTCTCGACGTTCAATTTCGTGACGTCACATATGAAACGCTACACCAGCCGGGATTCGGCGAGAAACTAAGAGAGTCCTTCCCCTTAGTCGACTGGGACAAACCGTTCGAGGAGTTTGACGCAGCCCGCGAAAGAGAGTCGACAGAGTCGAATCGCACGCTGGAGAAAGAGAAATTGTAAGCACAAATACAACTTGTGTGTTTTTGGCCACCTAAATGACGAACCAAGAGAAGATCATCGCGTTACTTCACAAGTCTCCCGGGATGAAGGCCAAGGAGATCTTGCGTCAACTCGGAATGGAGAAATGCGATGTCTGCTCGCTACTCTATGGCAAGCTGAAATCGAAGCTTACCCCGGACAAAGAGTATCACAGCGGCAACTCGTCCAACGGGTGCACTCGCAGAAGAGCCCTATCTGCGGGTAACGCTCGATCGTATCCAAGCTGAAAACATGCTTTTTGGTGTCAGGTTTTAGCGGCAAAAACATCTCATTCGACGAATCAGTCTTCATCTGGCGTAAATTGCTGGTGACATTGTTCAATAGTCTGGCCGTTGATAATGCCATCGTTGGCGTTGATTACTTTTTCGCTCGTATCCGCGTTGATGTAGTCAAGAACCACTCTAAAGGTGTCTCCAGTTAGTAAGGTAAGTGACCTTTGAAGAATCATGCTCTTTAGTATGTCAAGAACGTACGTATTGATTGCATACTCTAACGGGGTTTTCCCTTGATTTGCCCCCTTTTGTAAGATGACTCGGCTTGCAATTAGCTTCGGCAGCAGATCAAGAGCAGAATTCCTAACCGCTTCAAACCCGCTTCTCTGCACGGGTGATTGGTTCAGTAGGTCATTATGCTTGAGAAAGCGATGTCCGCTCACATCCTTTGCCCAGCGACAACCACGAATCAGCTTGCTGATGATCGCTAGAAACGCCGCTTCGCGCGCACCAACCATCCACTCTCGACGAGGGATGAGGTTTGCGTCGGTGGAATGGAGCCAGTCAACCAGCTGATCAACCGTCAGTACAGTCTTCGGAGCCTCCACAATCCCACAGCTCAGTCTGTGGACTTGGTTTCTCGTCGCACCATGCAGCATCGGCAGTTTGACTATGGTTGTTTCACTTAGCTCACCACGCTGTTCTTTGGCTAGTAATTTGCGAACGTACTTGTCATCTGGCCGACTAGATGTTTCAAGAGCGTGAATCCAGTTCCAGTCGACACTGGCTGTTGCGGCCGTGAGTTTTGCAAGCAGGTCTTCGCGTCGTGGGTCACTTGGCAATGCCCCAATAATGATAATGGTTTGCATGATTAGAGTCTCCGGTATAGGCGACGTCTAATCACGTGGCTTAAAGTGCTTCAGGACAACACGTAGCGGAAGCATCATGTTGTCTAACTCATCGAGCGACAAGTCGGCAACACATCGAAGCACGGCAGACCGGATGTCTGTATCTGGCTTAATTGCTGGTGTGTTTGTTGTTCGCGCTGAATACCGGGAAATGACCGGAGAAAGAAAATCCGTTGCATCAAGCCCATTGCTGGCTGACCATATACGAATAACGTCGGCAACTCTGACAGCTCGAAAGTCTTTCCACTTGTACTGCAAACTGGTGTCCTGCGATTGCATCCAAACTGAAAACTCTCTAAGGACTCCATCGGCTTCCGTCAAAGCTGGCTCAAGCGATAAACCTTCAGCTTGTGCAAACTGCTTTATCCAATTTCGATGGTCGGTATTCGACGGTGTTGCCACACGAATTTGCGAATCTCGGAGAGTTGCATCATCTGCAAGTAATCGAAATTTCAGAAGTTGTTTGTCAAATACTGCAATTGAGCGATCATGTAGCATAGCGAAAACAGGCCAAGCGTCTTCACGCACATAGGTGCCTTTAGGAACTGAAGAGCAACCTTGCGTTTTTGGTAGATCGAACTCGAAGGAAGGCGGAGCGACTTCAAGGTGCTTGACTCGGCGATTTCTCGTAAGTTGTTGCGATTCCACGAGTTCATTGATCGGTTCAGAGAGCTTCACGTAGCCCACATCCGTGTAGGAGGCTTGTAGTGAAGTACGAAGTCTCTCGGCCAACACCGCTCCCGTTATGGGCTTATTTGTTTCGCTGTAGAGCTGCTCAACTATCTGCACGATTGCAGACTTATAATCGTCCTTAGACAGGGTCATGGGTAAAGCCTTCAAAGAAAGAAACGAAAAAGAGGCTTGTAACCAAGCCTCTTGTATCAACTAAATCGTTTCCTAGCTTTACCCTTGAGCCGCACTCAAATGCGCCATTTGAAGGGTGTAGGTACCGTTCAAAGGTCTGATGCACTGTCAGCTTCAAGAGGGCCTGTACGCCGAGATCCTCGTGTCAGGTAGTAGAAGTATCGGCCAGAATCACTCGATTGTCAAGTGGAATGCGACGGAAAGCGATATTTCCGCTACAATTCTCTGCGGTGAAGCGGAGGAAACACGCAGAAATTCGACCCCAGATTGCGGGTAGTCAGCTAGCTCTCCATTAAGATTACCCAGAAAACGACAGAAGCCATAAGTCGTTTGCTCGCAGGTGCTTGCGACCAATCCGTTGGATTTTGTCATGAAACCGAACTTGACAAGTCATTTTTAGGTCATAGTATTGTCATGACGAGACCGATACTCAGAGGCAGTGGTTGGCGGATACGAATCTGCCGTCCGGCTTTTCAGGACTTCCAGCGAATTTCGCGACGATATTACGCCCGGTCCGTGCTGATTCGACACTTGCTGAAACTTCGGTGGTGGGATCTCGAAGATCCGTTAGTGGTCGATTTGCGATGGAGATTTGTTCGTGATTCAAATCTGGTGGAGATGTTGGTTGAGGGAGAAGGGGAATTGTACTCCGGCGTGCGAGTTCTTTTCTGCGACCACTCACCGAATCCCAACGAACCAACGCTTTGGGTGCTCGGTGGGCTAAGGATAGACGACGAATTTGGCGATTTACAACGAACGATTTATTCCGCTCGGAGCTTGATTGTTCAAGAGCGAGCGGATTGAGGTGATGAAATGTCAGCGACTGAATTGAATGAATTTCCAAGCGATGCGTTCCGCGCACTTCTGGCGATCAGGCCGGAACAGCGTGAGTTAATTAAGCGATTCATGGAATGTAGCGATGAGGTCCAGTCGGTTGTGCGATCCATGTTTGCCGTCCTTGAGTATGAACATTCAACGCATGAGGATAAACAGCGAGCACTGTCAACCATTGCCGACGCGCTCTTTCTAAATCCTGAGAATGGACACGGTAGCTACGGCATGGACCTAACGCGAATTGAAAGGGATTCCGCGAAGGGACATCCTGTTGAATCGCGTAGGCCTGTCGTTTCGAACCGTCTGGATCAACTAGATGCCCAGGAGGCATCGTTTGCAGACCGATTGAGCAAATTGTTGATTGAAAAGAATATTACCCAAGAGGAGTTGGCCGATCGTATTGGTTGTACTCAGTCGGCTATTTCAAAGATGTTGACGCGGAATGCTCGCCCACGGCGAACGACAATTTTCAAACTGTCAGAAGCGCTTAAGGTAGAACCTACGGAACTCTGGCCACAATTGGAAGTTGCTGCGATTCTTGATTCGGTTGCAGATGCATTTGCAGATGCAGAACTGACTCCAGAACAAGCAAAATCCTTGGAGGCTGCTAGCCTACGTTCGCCGGCAAGAGTCAACACAAGAGAGCTCCCGTCAAGGAAGAGGAACTAACAGTTGACCGAATCGGGACATCAACCGCTCTACGCAGATGAGTTCACCGCTGCGGACCAGCCGTACTTGGCTGGTCTGCATTGCGGAGACGAAGCATGGTCGATGGCAGCAACC
>CAUJKA010000338.1 GCA_963204965.1 Planctomycetota bacterium
AGTTGCTGCATCACTTGGGCTTGCGTTCCTCGCAGGTCGATTCGTACCGGACCAGACTCGCCGTCAACGATTGCGGAGATTGAAAGTTCACCGTTGATGTGACTGATCGCCAGCGACCTTGGACCACTCGAATTCGCGGCTGTTGCAGCTAGGAGTGCAGGATTGTTTTGCAGTAGTTGAGCGTAAACATTGGCTTGTGGTCCCATCGATTGCACCAGCGGATTATTGGCATTCCAACGAGCAGTGACTGCTGGCTTGATGCAAACTTCGCGAACTCCAGTTTCTCCCAAGATCATCACTTTGTGTTCTACTTGAAGCACAGGTAAAGGCAAACCAGCATTGATCGGCTGACCGTCGATCGAAATCAGTATCGCTCCTAAGCAGATACCGCTAGCTTCGGCAGACAGTCCAGGAATGACTTGTGTTACCAACAACCCTTGATCGGCAGCCAAGCCCAACTGTGGATGACGCAAATAGTTAGGCAAAGGAATTGTCGATAGCCCCCAGGAGGCTTCGGCTTGTATCTTGGCCAACTGAGCAGCAGTTAGTCCCACATGGCCGTTGGGGTGCCCCGTGCCTGAAAACGCGTAGCTTGTGCTGCTTGTAACTCCGTTGCCACCAGCTCCGAATTGTTGTGCCTGGGCATTTCCGATTAACAAACCAGCGGCAAGCAGAAGTGATGCGAACTTTCGAGTCATGATTGTGATTCCAATAGTCTTTTGGGCTTTGATTTGTTGCGGCGAACCTGTGCGACACTCGATCTTCTTCATGCCTCGCCAAAGTCAGACTCGGCGAGGCGGCCGAATTCGTTTAACGACGGTCAATTACATTCGCGGTCCGAAGGGGCCAAACGGGCCACCCATAGGTCCTCTCATTGGCCCGCCCATCGCTCCGCCGAAGGGAGTGCCCATCGATGGATGCATATGTGGATGGTGGCCTCGAGTCTGAGCGTGGGTTTGAGCTACTGTGTTACGACCGTAGCCTGTTGCGTAACTGCCGCCGCTGGGGTTGTTCCATGGCGATCCAACATTCGAACTGCCGCCAGCAATCACTCGTGAGTTACCGCCTGTCGAGTTAACGTTGCCGCGGCTTACATGAGTGCCGTTGGGGCCAATGCTGAGGTTGAAGTTCTGTGCAGTTCCTCGACCGCCCATGTTGATACCGATGGAGTGCGAGATCGACAAACCGTTTGGGCCAGCTCCCACAGCAACGCCTCGAGCGACGCTGCCCATCGGACCAACGCGGGAATCGGTGTCGACATGCTGAAACTGTCCTGTCGCTGATCCACCGGCTCCGGCGTGCCCCGGCCCAACGTCCACCCATGTCCCGGCGCTTTGAGCGTTGGCGGTCATGGAAAGTAGAGCTAAGGAAAGGAAGGCAAGGATTCGTGTGGAAAATTGCTTGAGTTTCATCGGACACCCCCATCAGACTGGCAAGTATTGGACTACTAGCCGCGGTTAATTTCTCGCGACAGTTAACCAGCGAGAGATTTTGGACTGAGGGGACAAAGATTTTTAGAAAATGTTTTTAGTTCCCCGGCTTTCCGAGAATCAAGCGAGACACAGCTCGGATCCGAGAGCCAAATCAAGGTGATGAATAGCGCAGAATGAGGCTGATTGCATCAAGAAAAGATATTCTTCAGGTGCTTTGCGTTGGCTCCGAAGTTGCCGCGAACGTCGCGAGGATTTTTGGCGTCGCGAGATCGTTCCATCACCAGCCAGCCGCTCCAACCCATTTGATCCAGAGTCTGCTTTACGGCTTGCAGGTCAAGTCGCTGGTTATGTTCGAGCCAAACGCCATCCTCGTCGGTACAGTGAATCTGACAAATGCGTTCCTTGCCGAGAGTCGTAAGCTGCTCGATCAGATCGCGGCCCTTTTGAAGAGCGTTGGCAAAATTGAAGTAGCTGCGTACCGCAGGCGATCCGATATCTTCCAAAAGCTGAACTTCCCCCTGCGCGTCGAGTGCTGTTTCTACGCCGACAACCACTCCCGCGTCCGAGGCCATCCTGCCGACCTCCTTCAATCGTTCAACCACCGCGGGGCGACGTTCTGGATGCAGCACCAAGTCATCTCGGACGCCTAACGGCAGGAAGGCGACTTTGACCTCCAGTTGCACCATTGTCTCGATGCAATCGGCAATCATCTTGCGGTAGGTCGGACGCTCAGAAAACGACTGAGCGTAGAAGCCTGACATCGCGATCGAACAGAACGCCACGCCGTGCTTAGCGGACTCATCCTTAAAGGCCTTTCGCACATCCGCTTTCGCCAAGGCGTTCTCAAACGTCTCGCGGTCGCCCAGCGACCCCATGTCGACTTCAACGCCATCAGCGCCGATCTCGTGAGTCAAACTGATCGCTCCAAGCTTCTGGCGCTTAAGAATCATCCAATCGCAAACACCAATGCGATATCGCGGTGATTGCGAGCAAGGGGCCGAAGAAGCGAGCGAAGTTAGTCCCATAACTGCCGACGCAATCGACGCTCGGCGCACGAATTCGCGTCGATTCACATCGGAAAGAGAACTGTAGTCTAGAGTTTTGCGTTCTACTTGCTGATTCGCTTTTTCCATCGCGTCATCTCTTTGTCGATCAGTTCTCCAGGCTTCGTCGTAAAGTAATCGTAGGCTACTTTATTCTTCGAAGCCATTTCACTAAACGTATCATAGACTATCCCATCCTGAGCTCCCGCAAACAGCGGCTTGAACGTCTGCACATCATAGAATCTTGCCCAGTAGACTTCGGTCGATCTCGGATCGGCTACATAGTCAGTCTTGCCCGCGCTGTTGGTCGTCTTGCGAAGCCCCGCAACACGGTGTTGATCCAGCCACTGCACTCCCGCTTCAATCATCGTGGTTGTCTGAGCATTGATCGGTCCCTTTCGCATCAAGTACTTGAGCAGCGACGCACTCTCCGCACCGCTCAGCGAAGGCGGCTCTTTCTTTCTCGCCGCAACAGGGCTCAGGTCTAAGGGATCATGCTGAGCACACCAAACGGTTCGCAATCCGCCTACTTGCACTTGAGCCATCGAGAGAGAGTTGAGGCCTCGTTCGTAAGCCTGTTTCGCTCGTTGTCTTAAATCATCCGGCACAAACTTGAACAACTCATTTTGCTCGTGCACATCCTGCAATAACTCAAGTGCGTGCAACATAGCATCATCGTTCAACGTGATTGCCTCATGATACCCAGGCTCAACTGGATAGTTCTGCGGCCATCCACCGTTGGGATATTGAGCTTCGAGAATCCATTCCAATCCGCGAAGCACACTATCCTTTGCCGCGCCGTTCGAAGTAATCGAGTGATACTTCGCGAGAAATCGAATCTGCTCGGTAGTCGATCGATTGTCCAGCGTTCCACAGTAGTGCCAAATGTTTCCTTGCTGACTTGTCCAATGCGTACCCTTGTTCCGCGGCCCTGAAGCATAGTTCACAGACTTGGACCAACCGCCACTTGGAGTCTGAAAGCTGATCACGGTCTCGGCAAGCTTGATGGCTTCGTCGCTTGAGAACCAAGCATCTTGCTTCTTGGAGTCGACTGCAAATTGAGCGCTAGTGTTTGGTGCTGGTTGTGGTGCAGAAAGTCCAGCTTGTCGACACTCGTCGGCCATTACCGCTTGCTCGTGGACAAATCGATCCTCGGACTTCTTCAGGTAGGCCCGCCATTGAGTCTGCGAGTCTTGATCCAAAGTTGCAACGCGTTCACTAGTGAGCAACTGAAGCTTGCGAGGTTTTCCAGCAACTCCTGCTGTGGTGGGCATGCCCTGCGCTGCTACTACCGCGGGAGCAGCGATGAATGTTAGCAAAAACAATCTTAGGAAAAACACTGGCATGAGCTGCGTCAATTTGAAAGTGAACCTTACTCAAGGTCGGTACAGTTTACCTTAACCCTATTTGATGCTTCTCTGGTACGTCAGAATTTCGACAAATGGACAACTTCCTCCATATGTCAACATTCTAATGCCGATCTCGAAGACGACCGCCGTCTTGGCGTTAAGGACAATACCGTTCAATTAGCCATAACTACCGTCTCTGCAAAGGTTTTCGTAAGGGGCGGTAGCTTCCGATGTTTGGGACGGCACTTGTGCCATCGTGACATTTTTCGTTTGATCACGCGAGGGTTGATTCGGTTGCGTCTCC
>CAUJKA010000339.1 GCA_963204965.1 Planctomycetota bacterium
AAGTTTAGTGATTTAGCTTCGAGAAGGTTCATGGAAAGCGCCAAAAATTCTTAGCTCGACGTCATCCCCCACCTTCGTTACGACTGCTACAACCCGACCTATTTCAGCTGGCGATTAGAAAACTCACCAGTTGCAGATTGGAACAATTTGCAAGGCGTTTTCGGCAACCTATCCGTTGAGATAGGACCTATGAAACTACTTCGAACCCGACCAAGCAATCTTGGCGGAACGCAATCTATTGGGGCGGGATTGGCAAAATGGTTGAACCCATCGATCGACTTGAATCCAACGCACGGAACTACGCACGTCAGTTTCCGACTGTGTTCAAGTCTGCGCTTGGATCACGAATGACGGACGAAGAGGGGAGAGAGTACATCGACTTTTTCTCCGGAGCTGGCTCGGTGAACTACGGTCACAACTACCCGCAAGTCAACCAAGCCTTAGTCTCCTATATTCAATCGAACGGAATCCAGTCCTCGCTGGACATGACCACGTCGGCAAAAATCGAATTCCTCAAGAAGTTCGAACAGACTATTTTATCGCCGCGCAATCTCGATTACCGAGTCCAATTCACAGGGCCAACAGGTTCCAACGCGGTGGAAGCGGCTATTAAATTGGCTCGCAAGCAGACAGGTCGTTCGCATATCGCAGCCTTCACTGGAGCATGCCACGGACACTCGCTTGGTTCGCTGGCTCTCACGAGCAATCAGTCATACCACAGCGAGTTCTATGGATCGCACAACAATGTGACGCACCTGCCCTACGAAGGCTACTGGGGAGATCGCGACACATCCGAGCTACTTGAAAAGATGCTTGACGACAATGGTAGCGGACTTCCCAAGCCCGCTGCTGTAATCCTTGAAACCATCCAGGCGGCAGGTGGAGTCAACGTAGCGTCGACCAAATGGTTACGACGCGTTGCCGAAGCTTGTCAGAAGCGAGATATTCGATTGATCGTCGATGAAGCTCAAGTTGGCTGCGGTCGATCAGGCCAGTTCTTCAGTTTCGAGCAAGCTGGTATCAAGCCCGACATTGTCTGCCTATCGAAATCGATTGGCGGTGGCTTGCCCATGTCTTTGAACTTGATTCGTCGCGAACTGGATACGTGGAAGCCAGGCGAACATGGTGGAACGTTCCGCGGCAACAATCTAGCCTTCGTCGCTGGTAGTGCTGTGTTGGATCATTGGATCAACCCTAGTTTCGAACTGGAGATACTTCAGCGCGGTACTCGCGTGAAGGCTGCCCTAGATGAAATCGCCCACGAACATCCAGACTTCGCGTCAACGGTACGAGGACGAGGATTGATCTGGGCTCTAGACGTGCACAACAACCTGGTAGCGAAGGAAATCATCGATCTTGCCTTCCAACGCGGCTTACTGATCAGCGCTGTTGGAAGCAGACAAGAAGTCCTTCGCTGTATGCCAGCTCTGAACATACCTAGCGAACTATTGCAACAAGGACTGGAAATCCTCAAGCATTGCGTCAGCGATGTATTTGAGTTCCGTCGCTGTGCATCGCGATCCGAAATTGGCCCAAGTCTTCCGGCGAGTAATGTATGTCCCACCCGTGCTAACTCCGTTGCGAATCCAGCAACGCCAATGACCTCGCCGTTGAGTAACGACACTTCGAACAGTGCAAGCCCGTTGGCTTCGACATACTAGCAGTGTGCGAGCTATTAACGACGATTCCAAGTTTCGTGCGGAAAACTCGAATGCACTAATCCGATTACAACCACTCGCTTAGATTCGAAAACGTAACTCAAAATGAACGGGAATCTTCGAAGCGCAACAGGTCGGACTTTCCCATACATTGCGGCATAGAGTTCTGGATGCTCTCCAATGCGTTCGATGCATTCAACAACTGATAGTCGAAGATCCTCTCCAAGCGCGGTACTTAGAGCAAAGTAGTATTCCTGAGCCCATTTTATCTCGTCTTCGGCTTCAGGACGATAACTGGGTAGCTCATTGCTTCTTAAACAAGTCCGCTTTCACTTCTTCCCATGGTCGACCTTCGGTTGGATTCGCTTCATATGCCTTGATTCGTTCATCCAAGATCCGACGATGCTCTTCGGTAAGTTCAATCTCCTGAGGCTTGATGCTTTCCCAGATTTTCGCTGCCAGTTCCATTCGTTGCGATACAGGAAGAGCCAGTATTTCGGGAAGTAGGGAAGGCGACATTGAACCACCATTCATTGGAAGACACAATCGAGAGCTTCTCAACATTTTACTCTCCAATGCCGCCCGGCGAAAGCTAGAAAACGATTCGCAATTCAGAGTTGCCATCATTCGGAATCCTCAGACGATGGCGAGATACTGGCAAAATACTTCAACTCGCGACAGCGAAGAAGCCACCGGCTCGCAACGACACAAGCGGATGATCGCTCAGCAAACCGTTGCCGGGAACATTGATGGGAACAATTTTGATGTTCGAGAATCCGCCAGCGCGAAGATCTTGAACCAATTCACGTCGACTGTAGATGTGAAGGAACATCGACGGAATGCCTAAGTCGACAAAGACGCGATCACCGTATTCCCATGTTCGATCGAAACGACTCTTCAGCCAAGTCTTGACCAGCCACGATGGCCCGGTCGGATGCCACAAACTGTGATAGCGATTGTGGACATGCACAATCAATGACGAACCGGTCTGGAGTGCTCGATGCACGCCGCGAAGGAACTGCTGGCGGTTCAGACGACCTTGAATCATGCCGATGCTGCTGAATAAGCAAAGAGCCATCTGCAACGACTCGGGGTCGATACACTCAAGCTCGACCAGATTGGCTTGAACGCATTCGTTTAATTCTGGGTGCTGGCAATTTTGCTTGAGCACATCCAGCATTGTTGGACTGAGATCGACATTCAGCATGCGATATCCAAGCGGCGACAGCAATCGAGAAATTCGTCCTGTGCCACATCCGAAGTCTCCAATGCGCGGCGGAATTTGCTCCGATTGAATCTTGGGCAGGTAGTCTTGGATGAAGCGTTGGTCCAATTGCAGCAGCGGGCTATCGGCCAGCTTATCGTCGTAGTCTTTGGCAATCGACTCGGATTGCAAATAATCCCACGTTCCGCGACAAACTCCCGGTGGCAATTTCCAGCTTGGAATGTTCATCGCAGTCCGCTATTTTCGAGTTAATGAAGGACAGTTCGCCACAGCAGCGGATTAAAGGAGGAACGCGTTCCAAATGAAGCCGGGCATTGCCCCAAAGCCTAATGCCATAGTCGCAAAGTTGGCCAAGCGCCCCTGGGAGAATTCGTCAACCAGCATTATAATCTTTGCCCTTATCTTAAGGCAGATATCTTACCCTCAGTGAATGGAGCGTTTTCATGTCCGTACGTTTGGGCATCAACGGTTTTGGTCGCATCGGTCGAATGGTCTTCCGAGCTGCAGTGCAGAATTTTGGCAGTGACATTGAAGTGGTTGGCATCAACGACCTGCTAGAACCCGACTACCTCGCTTACATGCTGAAGTATGACAGCGTTCATGGACGCTTCAAGGGTGAGATCGCCATTGACGGCACAACATTGATCGTCAATGGCAAGCGAATTCGACTGACTGCAGAGAAAGATCCTACGGCACTCAAGTGGGGCGATGTCGGCGCAGATGTGGTTGTTGAATCGACAGGTCTGTTCCTAACATTGGACACTTGCCAAAAGCACTTGGACGCCGGAGCCAAAAAGGTAATCCAGAGCGCTCCTTCCAAGGATGAAACACCAATGTTCGTCTACGGCGTCAACCACACCAAGTACGCTGGTGAAACGATCATCAGCAATGCATCCTGCACCACCAATTGCTTGGCTCCTTTGGCCAAAGTGCTCAACGACAACTACGGCATCAAGCGTGGTTTGATGACCACAGTGCACGCTGCCACAGCAACTCAAAAGACTGTTGACGGACCAAGCAACAAAGATTGGCGCGGTGGCCGTGGTATCCTTGAGAACATCATCCCAAGCTCGACCGGTGCAGCCAAAGCTGTAGGCAAGGTCATTCCTGAGCTGAACAAGAAGTTAACCGGAATGGCATTCCGCGTTCCAACTTCCGACGTTTCCGTAGTTGACTTAACAGTGGAACTCAGCAAAGAAACAACCTACGAAGCGATCTGCGCGACGATGAAGTCTGCCAGCGAAGGCGCGTTGAAGGGCGTTTTGGGTTACACCGAAGACAAGGTTGTAGCCACCGACTTCCGCGGTGAAGCTTGCACTAGCGTATTCGACGCCGAAGCCGGAATCATGCTCGATCCAACCTTCGTCAAGCTAGTTGCTTGGTACGACAACGAATGGGGCTATTCCAACAAAGTCTGCGAGATGTCTCGCGTGATTGCCAAGTAACTCTGGCCTTCACACTCTCTGGCAAAAACAAGGTAAGAAGATGAGGGGTAAGAAGATACGAGACAAGATTTTCTTACCAAACATTTTCTTACCATCTCCAAAGAACCCAGAAGCAACAAAAGACTTCTGAAGTTCGTTTGTCTCATAGCGCGCGAGTGCTGAACTCTCCCGCGCGCTCTAGCCGACCGTAGCTCATACTATTTCGCGGGAGCGACCGTGTTAAAAAAGGCAATAGCCAGTTTCCAAAATTTGGAAAACAATTCTGATGCAAAGCGAGACTCACTTAGCAGCCGACTTGGGGCCAGCCCCAAACCCCGGGATTTTCTAGGCATGGCGCCGGTTGATCAAGTGCATTTGATTCT
>CAUJKA010000340.1 GCA_963204965.1 Planctomycetota bacterium
ATTCGCGCCGTGCCATTCTCGAACGGCTGTGGATAGAACGGCGCTGGTGGTATCGGCCATGTGACACTGCCAATGGCACTACCGCTGTGGGTGATGTGTTGAAGCGTGTTCGGCAATTCCATCTCAGGCAGCCACATGCCTAGCAGTGGCTCGCGCTTCCATTTCCATTCTGGTCCAGCGTTACCATGTCGCGTCAATGAATCTCGGTAGTCGAGCAGTCCAGACGTTGCATCGAGGAACATTGCGCTCACGACAATCTCAAAAACTCGTCCGCTAACAAACTCTCCGTTCTTCGTCACCGGGAGCTTTTGCGAGATGACTTGCACATCTGTTAAGTTGGCGGAATTCTCCGCGGTTGATGGCATCCAATGCCACGTCTTCGATCCATCATCATGAATCAATCCGCAGCTCTGGCCGTCCTGGGAGAAGGCAGTCATGATCTGCTGAAGTCGCGTATCGACGGCGTATTGTCCGGACTCCACGATCTCGCCATAAATGCGGAATGTGAGAAACTGAAATGTCTTGAATCCGCGGCTGCTTCGGGCGTACTCGGCGCTGACCTCTAACGCGGCCTCCCAAGGATGAAAGTCGAATGAACCATAGCGTACAAACATTAGTTTCGCTCCCTTCGCGCTTCGAGTCTTTGCAACGCTCTCTCAAGCGATCCTTGACGCACCCGTGCCAATTCATCCAAGCAATCTTCAACCTCGGATTGGAGGCACATTAGCGTCGATGATCCGACGAGATAGACGGGGTATAACGTGAGGGCTGCTTCCGTCGTGCATCCTGCGAGGTTGGCGGCCTCAGCCACCGTTATCAATCGTTCCATGATTTGTTGTTTCCTTTTGTTCCAATGGGCAGCGGCGGCCGTTCGTCGGCAGCTCGTCTCCCCATAGCTTTATTCAGTTTTGGAAAAGTATTTTCATGGCGGCCCTGGCATCGAGTGGGCGAGCTGTTAGCTCTATGGTGGCAATCACCAATGCCGGGCTGCTGTCTGTTCAATTCCTCCTACGAGGGCTACGACTCGAATCAAGACACGCCTACGCGTACCATCGCAATAGATGGTTAGTTGGTTGCTAATGCTACGAGGTCAGAATCTTTGGAACGTAGCGTCGTCGCTTTTTTGGCGTAGGTGTGCTAAGTGCAGGATCCGCCGACGGAAGCATGACACGCATCATCTTCTGCCGCTGTAGGCCAATATCCTGGCACTGGAGCTTGCCCGCTTTGACCATGCGGCGGATGTGACTGACGGAGCAGGATAACGCTTTCGCTGCCCCTTGAATCGATAGCCATGTTTGTGGTGGTAGTGTGTTCATGGCAATGATGATAGGCGCGATCGCGAGCACCCACGTACACCACCGCAACACCGAAACGTGTCAGTGTTCGTCAGAAGTGACGCAACAACTAGAGGTTGCGCTATTTCTTTGGTTGCGGTTTTTTCTTCTTTGCAGCCCGGGGTTTAGCTTCATTCGGCTTCTGCTGATGCTGCGGATACAGCCAGGCGCGTACGTGATTGGCGACTCTCTCGAGTCGATCGTCACTGATACGCTGAGTGTATCGTGCATCCATATCACTTGCACTTGCCGTGTGGCCCATGACTAACCGAATGGCCTTGGTGTCCTGGATTTCATCCGAGATGGTTCGGAACGTCCTTCGCAGATTGTAGAATTCAATGCCTAGCTTGTGCGCTTCGTGACTCACCGCAGTGCCTCGCCAGATATTTCCGTACTTGGTAGTGAAAACCCTCCCCAGCACCGGGCTGCTGCCTTCTTCAGGCAAAACCTTCCGTAGCGCTTCAACGGTTTCAGGCCACAGCTTAGCCTTGCGCTCAATGTACGTCTTGGGCCTGTGGAAAGTGTGCCAACCTTTGTCCAGATCAATGTGCTTCCATTCTATCGAGGCGCAATCATTGTTCCCAAAAGCACAATTGATTCCCAGGAGAATCATCGCGCCAAATTGCTCATTCGCTCCTTCGATGGCAGCTCGAATCTGATCTGGCGTGTGCATCCTCTCGCCTGCCTCAATGCGTGCCTTGCGCTTAGTTCGCTGCGATGGCTCCGAGAAGTTCTTGCCCCACCTGGGCATTACCTGGGCGATTTCATCGAGATAGCGCAGGGCAATCCTCGCAATCCTTATCCGGTTGGCCGCGGTGGTTGTTCCAACATCTTTGCACAAGTCAGCCCTGAGCTTGGCCCAGTCTTCGGGCTTCATTGTTTCGATCGTCATTGAGCCTCCTAGATCCGTGAGGGTGTCGCAGGCTCTCTTGTAATCGTCGTAGGTTCGCTGCGCCAGCTCTCCGGCCGTAACGTCATGCTGTCGCTTAATCAGGAATCTGTCGCACACCTCAAGGATTGTGTGTCCGTCACGGCTGGGGGGAGTTTTACCGCTGTGAAGGTAGTCCCGGTCCTGCAGGTAGGCATCTAGGGCTTCATCTGGCTCCGACCACTTGCCAAAATAGTGAAGTTTCCCTCTAATCTTCTTCGCCCATTGGCCGTTGTCATGAGCGAACAATGGGTAGTCTTCATAGGGTTTGGCTGGTTTCTTTGCTGGCTTTGCCTTCGTCACTTGACGCCTCCGTATAGTTGATTTAGAACATCGGACTACATGGTAGGTGTCGAAGCGGGTGTCGGCAAGATGGGCAAGGCTTTAGGCTATGCTCAAAAAACCAATGAAAACGTTGATGTAAGCAAAAACGAGGGTGTAGCTCAGTCGGTAGAGCATCGGACTTTTAATCCGTGGGTCCGGGGTTCAAGTCCCCGCACCCTCACTTTTGCTTTTATCAGGCGATTCGTTGATGAAACGTTACCGGGAGTGGTTCCCGAGCGCTGTTTTTCCAAGTTACGCAATTGGACATACTGTCCAAAACTGGAGAAAGCGCTATGCGTTTACCGTCATATCGTCGCCACACTTCTGGCCAAGCACGAGTCACTCTTAATGGCCGAACCTACTACCTTGGCCCCTACGGTTCAAAAGAATCGCGCAGGGCGTACGATCGGCTGATTGCTGAGTATCTTGCCAGTGGTCGGCAGCTAACCTTTGGAGTCGAGCCGGAACAGTTGGCAGTTTCCCAATGCATGGTGGACTACCTGGCTTGGGCGAAGGATCACTACGGAACGGACCAAAACTCAGAGTACCTGCGAATCAAGTACGCCCTGAAGATATTGAGGTCTCTCTACGGAAGCTTACCTGTCAAGGAATTTGGCAGCCTTCAGTTCAAAGCCTGCAGAAGTAAGTTCGCATCTGAACCGGTTGCCCACAAGCCGAAGTCAAAGGCCGCAAAGCGCGACGATCCGGCAATTGCAGGTCAAGACTCCAAGTCCCCGTCAGAACCGCGCTTGCGATCGCGCCAGTACGTGAATTCGCAAATGAAGAGAATTCTACGGTTCTTCAAATGGTCAGCTTCAGAAGGCAAGTTCCCGAGTTCTAACTTTGAGTCGATGAAACTCGTTGCTGGCTTGAAGGCCGGCAAATGCGGGTTGCCGGAAGCGAAACGCATTCTTCCAGTCGAGGACTCAGTCGTCGAAGCAACTATACCCCATCTCCCTCCAATCGTCGCAGACATGGTTCGATTTCAAAGGCTGGTTGGCTGCCGACCTAGTGAAGTCTGTGGTCTCAAGCCGAGTATGGTCGATCGAGCTAATGAGATTTGGGAGATTCGCTTGGACGATCACAAGACAGCTCACCATGGCTTAGATCGCACAATCTTCGTTGGGCCACAAGCTCAGGCGATCTTGCTACCCTATCTACTTCGGGAGGCAGATTCGTTCTGCTTTGATCCTTCTGAAGGCGAACGAAAGCGTCGTGAAGAAAAACACACTGCGCGGATTACACCGCTGTCCTACGGTAACCGGCCCGGATCTAAAAAGGCGAAAACTGATCGACGTGTCGGAAGTTGTTACACACCACATTCTTACGCTCGAGCAATTTCTCGAGGTGCCAAAACGGCCGGAGTATCGCACTGGGCTCCAAATCAACTGCGACACTCCGCGGCCACGAAGGTTAGAAAGGAATTCGGTATCGAGGCAGCTCAGGTAACCCTCGGACACACTCAGCTTGGCACTACGCAAGTTTACGCTGAGCGAGACAAATCACTAGCTGTTCGGGTAGCAAAGGAAATCGGGTAGATTTAAAACAACACGCATCCAACAACCTAACTGCGGTCTTGCCGAGCTAGTTCGACCGGAATCAGGTTGATGGAACCAACATATTTCGTTTCAATTCCACGCATCGCAGGGTTTTGCTGTTGTATGAATCAGCGGCTATGATCTAGGGACACTGAGTTCCAGTTCAATCTACTCTTGCACTATTTCCAAAATGACTCAACTTCTACCTGGCGTCACAATTCCCGACCCCTCTCGTATCGTAATTGTCGGAGCGAATGGCTCAGGAAAAACCAGATTGGGAGTTTTTATTGAGCAACACAACCCAGAAGTTCATCGAATACCCGCTCAAAAATCGCTACGAATTCCCGCCTTTGCCCCTCCCAAGAACTTATACACAGCGCAAAGAGAGTTGCTCTTCGGCCACGCAACAAAAAAAAGTGATGTAACGGACGAAGGTGCGCTGGATAGATTAAGGGAAGCAAATAGGTGGAAAAACGAACCAGCGAACCATCTAGTAGAAGACTATGACAAAGTTCTCTCCCTAATGTTTGCCTTAGAAAACGAGCGGAACCGAAAGTACGTTCAAAACGCTCGGAGGAATGAGTCGTACCATCCCGTAGAAGATAGCCCGATAGACTTGGTGATCTCAATCTGGAAGGAGGTAATGCCTCAGTGTCAGCTAATCTTCGCCGACGAAACTGTAATGGCGAAACGAAGTGTAGCTACCCGTCGATACCCAGGGGCTCAAATGAGTGAGGGCGAAAGAGTAGCGTTATACATGCTTGGACAGTGTATTTGCACTCCATGGAAAACCATCGTAATTGATGAGCCAGAATTGCATCTCCACAAATCAATACTTGACAAGCTCTTCACCCGCATAGAAGCCGCTTGTCCAGACAAGACTTTCATTTACATCACACATGATCTTGATTTCGCGGCTACTCGCGTCGATGCCACGAAGTATTGGATAAAGTCATTTGACGACGGGGAGTGGGAACATGAGATAATACTCAAAGACAATGTGCTGCCTGAGCGACTGGTACTTGAGCTAGTTGGTAATCGTAAGCCCGTGCTGTTCTGTGAGGGAGAACAAGGCGGATTGGATCATTTCCTATATCAGACGTGTTTCCCTGAAAAGCATGTAGTTCCACTGGGTGGGGCCGAGAAGGTAATTGAGTCTGTTAAGTCTTTTAGGTTGAACAAATCGCTGCACGGATATACTGCGATAGGCGTCATTGACAGGGATTTTCGCTCCAACGAAGAAATCGCTTCTCTAGCTTGTTCCGGAGTTGTTGCGATTCCTTTTGCTGAGATTGAGAACCTTCTCTGTTGCGAACAACTTGTACGGGCAGTGGCTTTGCATCTGCGATTGAATGAAGAGGAAACGGTGGAGAAGGTTTCAACACTAATTCGGGACGCATTACTAAAAGAAAAGGAAGCTCAAGTTGCAATGAGAGCAGCTCGCCGAATCCGATATCATTTATCCTGCTATTCACCCGCCAGTAACGACACTGACGGTCTAAAGCTGGGGGTGGCATCACTCTTGGCGGATCTCGACGTTAGCAAGCATGTTCAGGAAGCGCAGCAAACAATCTCAGAGATTTTGTCTGGATCCTTAGATGATATTCTCCGCGTTTACAACCGCAAATCCCTCGCGAATCGCATTTCTAGTTGCTTTCAGCTTGGCAATAACGGCTATCCAGATCTGATCAAGCGGCTATTGAAAAGTTCAGATATTGCAACATATGCAGAGATTCTCCGAACTGCCCTTGGGTCTCTTTCCGCTACTTGTGCGGCGACTCCTGAGGGAATAACCACGTGATATCGTAGATGAAACGAATCGAATGACCCTTCGCAACTCACGTCAAATGAAAAAAAATGCCCATAGACTTTAGTGCAATTCGACCCTTCAAGAACTCAGTCAACAATGCCTTTGAGGAACTTTGTTGTCAACTGGCTCGCTTTGAACATTTTCCAGAAGGCTCAAGGTTTATTAGAAACGGAACTCCCGACGGGGGAGTGGAGGCATACTGGCTTCTTCCGAACGGTGAAGAACATGGATGGCAAGCAAAGTATTTTGATCGATTAGAGAAAACTCAGTGGCAGCAACTGAAAGAATCTTTCGAGACGGCACTAAGGACACATCCGAAACTTACAAACTACACGATATGCTTACCAATCGATTTTCCCGATGCTGGTATTGAGGATCAAAAATCTTTACGTGACAAATGGAAAGAGAAGGTAAAGCAATGGGAATGTATGGCGGAAAGACTTGGACGAACCGTCACTTTCCATCATTGGGGGGCCAGTGAGCTTACAAGTCGGCTCGCTGAAGAAAAGCATTCGGGAAGGCGGTATTTTTGGTTTGGAACAACCGAACTTTCGCATCAATGGTTTTCACAACATCTATCCGTTGCTGTTGCCGCTGCGGGCGCAAGATACAGCTCTGAACTGAACGTTGAGCTCGAAATTGCAAAGCAATTCGAAGCACTCGCGAATTCCCCGTCCTTTAAGTCGGACTGTGTCAACATGCGAGTCCAGGTCTCGGAATTATTTTCCGAGTTGATGCGAGACTTAGGTGAAGTCAATTTAGAGCAACCAGAAACAACCTCGATCCGTGATAATGCAGAAGAGCTACGTCTACTCTTTGAGAAAATTGAGACTAACATACCCGAATTGTCATTGTTTGAAACACTTAAAGCTACGTTACAAAAAACTATAGAATCAGTTCTAGCTTTACAGAGCCGCTTAAGCTCTGATGCTTCTGGAAGACTTGCTCGAGTCGTCAGTGCATTGATTGGTGAGATTGACGGTATCTTGCATGGCTTTTTGAATAGTACAATGAGGTTGGCCTGTGTTCCATCTCTTTTGCTATGCGGAGATGCTGGAAGTGGAAAAACTCACCTGATGTGTGATGTTGCCAGGCGACAGATCGAGGCCGGTCAACCCGCAGTGGTCATACTCGGGCAATTACTCGGACAAGGCGATCTGTGGACTCAGCTCATTAGCAGCCTGCAACTAAACTGCAGTCGAACGGAGTTTCTTGGTGCCCTAGAGTCAATTGCTGAAGCCAAAAGCTGTCGGGCTCTAATACTAATCGACGCGATTAATGAAGCTTCGGAATTGAATTGGAGGGATGGACTTCCTGCGATCCTGTCGACACTTTCAAGTCATCCTTACATAGGAGTCGCCGTTAGCTGTCGTACAACCTACGAGATAAACCTTGTGCGGACCGATCTCGTCCCGAATAAACTAACTCGGATCGAACATGGTGGCTTTGGCGGTAGATTGTACGAGGCCCTTGGAGCATTCACGGCATACTATAATTTAGAGTCACTAAACGTCCCTCCATTAGATTTTGAGTTTGGGAATCCACTCTTCCTAAAACTATTCTGTCAGGGGCTAAAAAATCGGGGGCTACGACGCCCCCCTTTGGGGCATCATGGTTTGCAGGCAATCTTTAATAGTCTAATAGATTCTGTAAATGAAAAGTTAGCCGATCCCAACGAACTTGATTTTCACAGAGACGTGCCGATTGTTCGCCGAGCTCTTGATAAAATTGTAGACGCGATGCTGTTAGCTGAGTCAAACTCGCTGTTGATCGAAGAAGTGCAACTACTTCTCTGCGCTGTGTTACCCCAACCTAATGTTGGTTACTCCCGATCTCTCCTGAGAAAACTCATTGACGAAGGCATACTAGCTCAAGGCATGTATCCAAGAATGGGCCACGAAGTACCAGCCCTTGTTGTATACTTTGCGTACGAGCGATTGGCAGATTTTCATCGAGGCAACCGCCTACTGGATTCGTGCAATACAGAGCACGATCCTGAGATATCGGATCTTTCAAATAAACTTGGACCATACTTAGCTAGCACACAGATCGATCGAAACCGAGGCTTACTAACCGCCCTAATAGTTTTGGTCCCAGAACGTACCAGTCGCGAGCTGGTCGAGTTCATGCCGGACCTTCTTCAGGAAAGGGAAATTTATTGCTCTGCATTTCTTGAGGCATTGCCTTGGCGAGCAGCGAAACAAATTTCCGCTGATTGTATCGTGTATCTCAATGACTTGTTGGCAATTGACGATACACAGTCTACCAACTTTAGAGCTCGGGATGCTGCACTAAATCGCGTACTTCTCTTGACGGCAAATCCTGATCACAAGCTAAACTCATTTTGGCTTCATGACACGCTCATAGGAATTCCAATGCCTGAGCGAGACGCGATCTGGACAATTTTCCTCCACCGGTCTTGGACTGCCAATAACTATGGATCTGCCCCATCCGTTCAAAGAATTATTGACTGGGGTTGGCAACCACACAGTCATGAAACTTGCGCCTGTCATAACTTTGGTGATGAGGTTGTTTTGCTTGCTGGAGTCACTCTAACATGGTGCTTGACGTCATCCAATCGTTTTGTTCGAGACCAAGCGACTAAAGCACTTGTATGTGTACTCAGAAATCGCGGACCTGTAATCACTAGCTTGCTTAAGAAGTTCGAGTCGGTCGACGATCCCTACGTTACGGAACGGTTGATGTGTTCGGTCTATGGAGCCGTACTCACTTCTGTCACTTCTGATGTACATGGTTTTCTCAAGCCGATTGCCCAAGTTGTTTTTGAACAAGTCTTTGCTAAGAAAGTGACCGCCCACATACTGATTCGAGACTACGCGAGGGATATTATCGAATATGCTCTAAACCAAGGCTGTGAGCTTGAAATAGAACCAACTTCTATCCGTCCACCGTACCGCACTGATCCGGTCGAAGAAATGGTTCCTACTTGGGAAGAATTGCGAAATAAATATAGAGATTCGAGCCATTCCGGCCTTTTATTATCACTTTGCCCTGTTATGGGAGATTTCTCTCGCTACGTTCTCGGAGTCGATTCGTATCACGTAGGAATTCAGGGATGGACCAATGCCACAGATCCTTTCGCTAGATGCAGGGAACAACAAGTCAGAGAGTTGAGTGAATCCTTGCGCTCTCGGTGGCGTGCAGTAAGAGATCGAAACATTTTGGCTAGCTTCGACAATGCCACTGTTGGGGAGTTTGATGACCAATCAGATTTGATTCATACCGGCAAGAGGGAGACCGAATCAGCGCCACTTGGTCTTGCCTCTACCGACAAATTCTACGAATCGCTGACCGCCGATGAGCAGACAGAGTTTAGCGAGTACATAAATATGGAGAACCTCAAAAACCGTATGTTGTCTGATGCTGAGTCAGAAGCATCGAGCCAGCGTCTACCGCTAGATTTTCCTGCAAGGTGGATATTCCTTCGTGTTCTGTCGCTGGGATGGACTCCGCAACTTTTTGCTAGATTCGACGATTCGCTTAGTTTTGGCGACATGCGCGCGTCGCACAAGGCCGAAAGAATCGGAAAGAAGTACCAGTGGATCGCCTACCACGAATTGTTCGGACGCATTACGGACGAAAGACCCCTTAGGCACAATTTCTTCGACGGAACTGAACGATTTGACGGCCCTTGGGATCACTTCCTCCGCGATATCGATCCAACATTCCTGTGCAAGGAGATCCCCCAGAAGGTCGCAACCTCTTGGTGGATACGGCAAGGAAATCCTATTGACGACTCACATCAAGTGTCCGGAAGCGATTGGGTTGTAGATCACGAGTCTTTACCAGACTTTTCATCATTTACTTCGGCGGTTCGTCCCGACGATTGTTCCGAATGGATGATTTTGGAGGTGTCAAACACATGGCATAGTTCCAAACGGAGATTTGCTTTGCCAATTGAGCCTGCGCGTGAACTGTCCTTCTCAATTGGTGCATACTTCGTGCACGCTGATTCGGAAGTGACCTTTGCCGAATCAATGCGACAATTCAATTGGACAGGGTATGATGTTCTCTCGCGAGATCATTATAAATTCTTTCTTGGTGAATACGGCTGGGCTCCAAGTTTTATTCCGTACATCAAAGACGCCGGGAAACCGTTTGATGAGAAAATTGAGGAGCATTCACAAATTCGAAGATTTCGATCCGGTGCTACCGGCGTCCCTGCAGTAATGAGATATTACTCTGAGGGCAATTCGTTTGACTGCTCACGGGACGAAGGCTGTTCCGCGTGCATCCCATCGGCTTGGTTTGCCTATCGAGCTGGGTTGCACTGGGCTCGCAAAAGATTCCGCTTTGAAGATGTCGCTAGAAATGTAGTAGCATATGACCCTTCTTTTGAAGAGCCAGGGCCGCAGGCACTGTTAGTCAAATCCGAAACCATTTATTCGTTCCTACAACAGTCAAATCTCAGGCTTTTCTGGATTCTAGTGGGAGAGAAACGTCTTCCACAGGGATCCACAAAAAGACAAACTGCAGTATTTCGACAGCTTCTTTCAACAGCAGCAGATGGGGTGTTGAAAATACACTTGCGAAGTTTCGGAATGCTCGGCGAGCCCGCTTACTTTTACTAATCCGCTGTGACGCTATTCCTTTCAGTTTGTAGCCGTGCCATCTATGCTTTGGGCTTTGGCCAGAACTTAGAGTATTCAGATTTCGTGATAGGTCCTGACCGATCTAATGGCGGCCATTAAGCAACTCGCAATTCTCAAGTTAGCGTAACAAAGGCTACCTTCCCTTGTTGGTTATTTTTCGAGTCGCCTTGGTTTTCCCTTTGGAAGCGAGACGCTTTGCTTTCGGAGAGATCGACACTTCCTGCCCAAGACGCGTCTTAGAAATCGACTGGTAGATGCTTGAGTGAAGCCGGCGGAGCGTTTGGCGTTTCGGTTGGTACAACTACGACCACGGTATTGACCCCTAACCTTTCAGTAGTTGCTTCAGGAGGTGTCGGTGTAACTCTGCTAGCTATGAGTAGTGGCGGAAACGGCCCCGAGGGATTGTCCGAAGAGAGCACTCGGCTTGTTGAAGAATCAAAGCGTCTTAACGACATCATAAAGGATGCGCAGAAATTGCAAGATGAGGCTAAGGATAAAATTAAGCAGGGAAAGTGGAACGAGGAGATTTTTGGAGAGATCAGTGATACAATTTTGGAGAATCAGAAGGAGCTTTGGAAACTCTGGACCTCTCAGTAGTAGACGAACGATGTCACCGAACCGAAAGGTCAACAATGACTATTCACCGATTTCTATTTGATCTTCGCCCAATTCCCAAGATTTTGGCAGTGCTTAAATCAGAGAATGACAGCCTCAATGCACTCGCCTGCGAAGCAAGAGATAAAGCTAAAAGTATTCTGGGGCCAGTCGCAAACGATCAGATCTTACCCACACCTGGAGTTCAAGCTGATTTAGATGAAATTTTATCCTACACAAGCCTTAGTCTTGAGGATCAATTATCCATTAAAGTTGAGGCAACAAGAGATTTGATGTCACTTGTTGAGTCTCTGAAACAATACTTCGTTTCTTTGAGGAACGTCAGAAAATTCGATGAGGTGGAATTGGCAATTTGGGCTGACATGAATCGTTTGCTTGAGAACATCAAAGAGGGATGTGAGTTTCGTTGTGATTCCATTGTTGAGGGCATAGATGCCTACACAAGAGAGAGGATTTCTCGAATGAAGTAAGTTTCTGTTTCATTTAGCTATGATCTCCTTCAAAGAGTGTGCGGATGATAATTAGAAGCCCATATTGTTTTGGACAAATGTCCAAAACGAAGTGGACAAATACCCGAATTGCCTGATAATCATTGCGTTCGGTTGCTATCCTTTGCAACTGGATCAAGTGGGTGAAAAACTCACTGTTTCCCAGGAAAAATGGTGATTTCTGACGTGCTCACGGTTAGCCTTTTAATCCGTGGGTCCGGGGTTCAAGTCCCCGCACCCTCACTTTTGCTTTTCTTAGGTGATTCGGTGAGCCGAACATGCTGGCTTGACTACCGCGAGGGCGTTATTCAAACAACTGCGCCGAAGGCGGCGCCGACTCCGGCGGTGATGGCCATGGCTAGCGCGCCCCAGAATGTGACTCGCAGCGCGGGCTTTATCCAGGGTGCTCCACCAGCGTAGGCACCAAAGCCGCCTAGCAGCGCGAGAAATAGAATCGACGTGGCGACAACTACGGGAATGAGTGCACGCTGCGGTGTTAAGACGGCAGTCAGCAAAGGCATCGCAGCTCCGACTGCGAATGTCCCCGCTGATGCAAATGCGGCTTGGACTGGTCGAGCACTCAGCGAATCGGATATGCCAAGCTCGTCGCGCGAGTGGGCGCCTAAGGCATCGTGCTTCATCAACTGGCTGGCTACTTGGCTGGCGAGCTGAGGGTCAAGTCCACGCTTCTCATAGATGGCCGTCAGTTCGGCGTGCTCGAATTCTGGATTCGATGCTAGCTCGGCTCGCTCGCGTCCGATATCGGCCTTTTCGGTGTCGGCTTGCGAGCTTACCGAGACATATTCGCCCGCGGCCATCGACATCGCTCCTGCGACCAACCCAGCGACACCCGCTACAAGAATCTCGTTGCTGGCGGTGTTTGCCGCAGCAACTCCAACAACGAGGCTTGCGGTGGAGACAATTCCATCGTTCGCACCAAGAACGGCCGCGCGAAGCCATCCGATGCGATCTGTTCGGTGTAGTTCTGGATGAGACAATCGCATAGGTGTAGATCAATCTAGAGATATGCCCGCGAAGAGTCTGTCACCTATCGTAACGCTCTCCCGATGCTTGGTCACTTTCGCAACTGTCCATGATAACATAGACAACCTCTATGTGGTTCACGATACGATGGACACCGTTGAGCGATCGTAGAACCTCTTGAGCTAACTGCTTTAGGTAGTACGAACTCACTTGACCACTCAGGATGAGATTTCCAGAATGGGCAGTGCAATGAAGCCGCTTGAGCTCGAAATTGCGGCAGGACCGCAATCTCTGTAGAGCACCGATCACAAGATCGTTCCACGGCGGATTGTTGGACGTACCGTCCATGTCTCGCAATGAGATGCTGTTGTTGGCAAGTCTAGACTTTTCAGCATGTTCAACTAGTACTATTTGATTCAAGATGCAGCCTCCACTACGTCGAGCAATCTAGCATCAGCTATCGGGCCTCAAAGAAGGCAATTCCGGTGATGCAAACGGAATGGCCACTACGCAAATCGCTACTACTATTGCGTTGTTTCGCCGGTGAAATGTTCGTTGTCGACAGTCGCCTCCTCGCGTGTGTGATGAACTACACCATCACGATGGTTTGGAGGCGAGTAAAGCGTGTAGAGCTTCAGAGGAACGAGACCATTGTTGATAATGTTGTGCTTTACGCCCGCTGGTACGATAATTGCAAAGCCGTCGGCAATTGCAGTTCGCACGTCTTCGATGACTGCTACTCCTGTCCCGTCTTCAACACGGAAGAACTGGTCGAGCGTGTGGACCTCTTCTCCAATCTCTTCAGACGGAGCCAGTGACATTACAACCAATTGGCTGTACTTTGCAGTGTAGAGAACACGTCGAAAATCGACGTTCCTTGTGGCAATACTCTCAATGTCCTTCACGAAGCCTTGCATCGCTATTTCCGTTCTTACTCGGGCTCAGGGTTATTTCGACACCTTCTTGGCGATCTCATCGACCGTCTTCTTGACGTTGTTCGCTACCTTCTCGACAACCTGCTTTGCTTTACCAACTGCTTGATCAGATTTGCCCGCTTCACGGAGCTTATCGTTGCCAGTCAGTGCACCAGCAGCTTCCTTGATGCGCCCTTTAACAATGTCCGATTTGCCACTCATGGTGAGGATCTCCCTTGTCTTGCGTTTCTCGCTTCAACTTTCACTCGAAGACTATTTTTAGACATGCGACGCTTGGATTGCATCGAGGAAGTTCCCAAAACGGCATGGCGAAATCCACTAGACTGCTCACACCTTCCGAGATTCAAGCAACTTTAGATCTAGCAGTGCATACTATCCAAACCGCGAAGAGTGTAAAACACAGAGACGCAGAGGACACAGAGACGCCGACACGATAAGGGTGGCCATCGAGAGGCCCTGAACGGCAATACGTTCAATGAAGTTCGTAGTGGACGAGGTCACGAGTCCTTTTTGCAGGGAATCCTGGGGACTCGTAACCTCATCCACTACGTATTTAGGTGTTCATCGAACGGTATTGCCCTAAACGGAGAGTATCAAGTGAGCAATGAAGGCACACCGAAACCGGGCCGCAGGGTTCTACCAGATGATGCAGCTAAGCTGGTCGAATCTCTTCGTGCGAAACTAGTTGGAAAGATCGATACAAGCATGGCGACGAACGTACCCCTCGCCTGTAGGTTGATGGGTGCGCAGACGCCCGGTCTATCCCTAGACGATAGGCTTACCGGCGAAATGGAAGTGTATCTGTACTTTGAAAATCTGAACGAAGTCCGTCAGTCGACGATCGCTAATCTTGAAGCCTACCTAAGTACTAAGGAACCTTGGGAGGACTACGACATCTGTGTTTTTGATGATCGGTTCAAGTGGTTCATCGGTGTGACTCACAATGATGCCATTATTGCGATTGGGATAGATTATTTGGTTGGCGATTGAATTCAAAGAGTTGTTATGCTCGTTAGCGTTTTTCGCAAATTTCGTTCATTCTGTCAGCTGCAATCTTTCGCTCTTTTGATCAGGCACCCGACGATTGGCATTAACAAGTGAAAAAGAGCTCTCTGCTAAGAAGAACAGAAGACAGACGCAATGCGGAAAAATCAGCTTGATGCGAGCCAACGAACAGCTTCATCGTAGCTCATGAACGCCTGGACTCTTGACGAGGCGTTCAACGCATGAAGAGACGCAAGCATATACGGAGTCACGAATCCTGGTTGTACGACATGATAGGCAATCTTTGATTGAAACCTCTTCATGAGAACGTCCAAGAGCATTGCCATCGCTTGAACGTCGTTAGGATCCGGTGGATTGATGATTTTTGTCACATCAATAAGGATCGAAGAGGTGTTTGGCAAACTGTTGTCTTTGACCATCAATTCAACGATAGCTCGCCGATCGTCAACGCTGACAATACCTTCGGCGTTTATAGTCACAAATCCGAGATGATCGTTCAGGCAATAAGTAATTGTCATCTCTGGGTCCGTTTTACGTTGTGCACAGAAACCTCGACGCTTTTGGTGATCTGCAGCCTGTGCGCCGGGGTTCGGTGCGCGGGCGTCCCGCCCGCATTGAAGCAGGAACTATCCATGCTGTTCAATAATCATCGCAGCCAAGCCCAACTGCAGAAAATTGCTTTTGTAGCGATCGAATCTCATCGTTCGAAAACTGGCCATAATCAACAATCAAAAGTGTATCGGCAAGGCTTAGTTTCTTTAGGCCAGCGGCAGTAATTTGCGTAGCACGCACATCTAATTGTTTAGGCCGAAGTACGTTGATTGCGGGGATGCATGCATCGGTGACTTTACTTCCACGAAGTCCGAGCGACTTGATCGGTTCCGATCTGCGTTCTTCAGACCAATTCAAAAGGGCCTCATCGTTCAACAGTGTGTCGCTAGTCCGCAATGATCTAGGGCTTTGCTTCCAGTACTTCAGAAAACTTCCACTAGTTTTCATTCCCGCGATTTCCAGGTCGCCAGATTTAGGATCGATAGATTCCAATTCTGGATCGGTGAAGCTGCCCGGCATTAACGTTACCGAAACTCCCATATCCAGAGCGTAGGTCAAACCGGCTGGAGTCACCGACGATTTACCGAGTATCAACTCGCCTAGCAAGCCAGCTTTAACCAGCTTTGCAACTATTACATCATCTAAGGGACAATTGTCAGCTTGAATAGAGATTCGGCTCAGTCGAGTTGTCACCGAAAAAGCATTGCGGCTTATCGGGTTGCGAGATAGGTCTACGATACGCACCGTGTCGTTGCTCATCATGGTGTTTACACCCTCATCGGTGAGGTTGTTTCCAGCTAAACGCCATTCCTTAATCCACGGCTTGTAGATTGTCTTGAACTGATCGTCCGTTAACTGCATGTCCTCAAGGGATAATGACTCAATGGATCGGTGTGTATCAAGAAATTCGCCAAGCGCCGTTGGTGTAATATTTGTACCCGAGATCTTGAGATACATTAGCTTTTTCAATGAATCCAGATGCGGCAGGGCTTTATCGGTCACTGCCGTGTGCGACAGGTCGAGGCTATAGAAGGTTGGGGCCAAGGATAGTAACTGTAGATCATCGTCGACAATATTGCTCTTCTTCAAAACAAGTTCGTAGTGATCTGACAATCGATCCAACAGAGCTTCTGAAAATCGGTCGCGATGAAGACTATTTAATGGGTGCGGTCCGGCTGGTGCGCTCGTCGGCAGTTAATTTTCCACGGCTCATTGGGGGATAAGATCACTGACAGCGGGTTTTGATTGTAGCCATTTATCAAAGACTTTGTTCCAGATGTTGCTCAGTAGTATACAACGG
>CAUJKA010000341.1 GCA_963204965.1 Planctomycetota bacterium
ATTCCGACTCACTTTGTAGATGTAACCAATCTTCTAGACCGCAAACGCGAACTGCTGACCGCACATGCCAGCCAAGATCAATGGCTCGATTCGACTCAAGGTATCAGTGCCTACCTCGAAACCATGATCGAACTTAACGCCGAAGTGGGACAATTCTCGCGAGCTCGAAGTCAACCAGGATTTGCTTATGCTGAAGGTTGGCGAAAGCACTTGCATCTTGGTTTAGCGCAAGCTGATTTTGATCCCTTGGCAGATGCGCTCGGCGAAACGTGTATCAAACTGCCTGAGTAGGTCAAACACCTTCGGGCTCGACCGTGTTTAACCGTCAGCCGAAGGCGTACGAGGACTTGAGCGAATCTACGGCTGGTGGAGTAGCGGACCGAGATTTCAAGAATAGAAGACCGATGCGGCAGGAAGGGACCTAGTATCAGCAACGAACCCGCGTACGCCTTCGGCTGACGGTTAAACACAATACAGTAAGGCAGTGAACAATCCGCGGGCTACGCGGCTTTTCGATTCGACTTGCCGGAGACGATCTCGCCTTTTTCGTTGACATCTTCGAAGCGTACGGCGACTTGCTTACTCACACCCGACTCCTGCATGGTCACGCCATACAATGTCGTCGCGGCGGTCATCGTCTTCTTCGAGTGCGTGATGATGATGAACTTGGTCCAGTCCAAGAACTCAGTCAACACGCTCACAAACCGGCCAATGTTGGCCTCGTCAAACGGCGCGTCCACTTCGTCCAAGACGCAAAATGGACTTGGGCGATATTGGAAAATGGCCAGCAGCAAAGCGACTGCAGTAAGCGCCTTTTCGCCTCCGCTGAGCAACGAATTGGAGAGCGCGGTTTTACCTGGAGGCGTAGCAATAATGTCGATGCCACATTCAAGAACATCCACGCCTTCTTCTAGAACGATATCCGCGTCACCACCACCAAACGACTTGCGATATAGCTTTTGGAAGTTCAAACGAATTGCTTCGAGCGTCTCCATGAACAGTCGTCGCGAGTCACCGTTGATCTTTTGGACGATGCGTTGCAAGGACTCTTTGGCCGATTGCAGATCTTGATACTGGCCATGCAGAGTATCATACCGCTGCTGCAACTCGTCCAATTCAGCAAGCGCGGCCATATTGATCTCGCCAACCGATCCAATCTCATGTCGCAATCGAGCGGCTTCGGAGTTCATCGACTGCAACTGACCAGCTTCGGTAATCAGTTCGGCGGTCTGCAACATCTCAAAGCTGATTTGATAATCGTCTGCGTATCGGACCAAGAGGGTACGACCGGCTTCTTCTAATCGCTGTGATTCTTGAGAACAGTTTTCCAACTGCGTCGCTAACTTGTCGATGGTCCGCGTGATCTGTTCAAGCTGTTTGGCTGCTGTGGTACGTCGATCGCGCAGAACTTTAGCTTGTGCTGCCAGGATTTCCAAAGCGTTCTCTTCGCGTTCGGCCTGAATGTAGTCTTCGGCTAGCTGGCTTGTTAGGTTCAAGATATCTAGTTCGGCTTGTTGCTTCCGCGTGTGCAGTCGAGCAGTCTCGCTGCGAGCTTCTTCGACAGACTGCTGTCGTTCAGTCAATGTGCGTTGGCACTGAGCGAGCGTGGCAGAAACCGATGCATATCGCTGCTCAGTTCTGGCCAATTCGACTTTGGCGGCTAGGTGGGCCTCGCTGGCTTTGGCTAGTCCTGCTTCGTGTGTTCGCATGGTGCTTTCGAAGTTGCCCAATTGCTCTTCAAGCACTTGAATCTTCTCTTGGCAAATCTTGGCATCGGCTTGTATCACCACAATCGTGGGCTCAGCCTGGACGCGACGCTGCTGATAGCCAGCCAGAGACTTCGAAAGCTGTTCCGCTTGTTGTTCGATCTCATCCAGTCGGGAAACCGCGTTTTGAGCGTTCGCCTGTTGGAGTGCGAACTCTTGAGCCAACGCCTTGGATTGCGATTCCAGTTGTTCAACTACAGGGCGAAGCTTTTGAATTCGGCCCTGTTCACGTTCTATTTCACCTTGCAGCTTTTGAAAGCGAGCTTTGCACTGAGTAATTTCGTTTTGAGCGTTTTCGATTTCGCTACGTCGAGATACCAAGCCACCAGAACTTGGCAATGAACCAAGCGTGATTGTTCCATCAGATTCGATCAATTGACAGTCGTTGGTCACAAATCGCAGGCCCGCCCCACGAAAATGCCCGAGCTCCAAAGCCACATCCAGCGACTCAACTAACCAAGTTGTCGCAAGCAGGTACTTTACGAGCGGCTGGACTTCGCGGCGGAATCGCACCATTCGATCCGCGCGGCCAATCACACCATTCACACCATCAAGTTGTACTTTTTCACCAAAGCGTGCGTTAGGAACGCGATCCAGCCGAATCATTGTCAATCGACCAGGCACATCCAGTTGTCCCTGTCGAGCTAGGTCGATGAGATGTCCATCTTTGAGGATGAGCGCGTTGGCATTCACACCCAAGGCAGTATCGATCAGCGGTGCTAATTTGACGTCGACTTGGAGGATATCTGCGACCAGTCCGTAGACCGACGAGTAAACATCGCTCTTGTTTTCAGCCTTCAACTTAAGCACATGCCGCGCACCGGCATCGACGCCTTCCAGGTGCTGCTGAAGCTCATCCAAAATCGACAATCGTTCCGCGGCACCTTCCAGTCGTCCTTGAAGAATCGCAGCTTCCTCTTGATGTTTGGACAACAGAGTGCGACTAGCCTCAAGTTCAGCCTTAGCCTTTTCCAGGTCGCCAGCCGTAGTTTGATTCTGTTCGTGAATCTCTTTGAGTCGCATAGCACAACGTTCGGCCGTCTTGCGCGCGGCCGATTCCGTTGCTTGATTCTCGGTTAATGCTTGTTCTGTTTTCTGAATTGCTTGCAGAAGTTCCGCCAGCAAGTTTTCTTGCTGCGCCAACTCGCCAGCCTTCTCCGAAGCATGCCGCAACAGTTGGACATGCTCTTTGCGCAGAGCGTCGTGTTGCTGAGTTCGCTCCGAGAGGATTGTTCGCAGACGAACAGCTTCAGCCTCGGTTGAGATGGCTATGGAGTTTGCCGAGTCGAGTTCGGTTTGCGCCGAAACTTGATCCTTTTCAGCAACCAACAATTCTTCAGTCACCTGTGCTACGCGCTGCATCAAGGCCTGGAATCGCAATTGGATTCTCGAGGATTCCTCGTCGGTTTCTGCAATGCGCTGATGTAGCGATTGTTGCTGATTGCGAGCCACAGCGATTCGCTGGAGCGCTTCTTGCATTGCCGTTTCGACCGATTGGCACTGCTCGGCCACCTGGTGAAGATCAACTTCAGCCGCTTGAGCATTTTGACGTGATGTCGTTAAGGATTCAGCATGCGATTCGCGTTGTTGCTGCAGTTGAGCCAACTTTTGCTTGGCCGCTTCCTGCGTTTGTTGATTCTCGTTGTACTCTGTCCAGCCCAGGCGAAGGCGTATCTCATGCAGTCGCGTAGTCATTTCGCGGAAGCGCTGCGCCTTGGTGGCCTGACCTTTCAGCGAACTCAGTCGCGAATGCACTTCGTCAACGATATCCTTGAGTCGCTGCATATTCTGGTCGACACGCTGCATCCGTCGTTCGGCTTCGACCTTCTTAGCGTTGAAGCGACTGATTCCGGCAGCCTCTTCGAAGATCATGCGACGATCTTTGGGCGACGCCTGAAGCATACGATCGACTTTACCCTGTTCAATCAGACTGTACGCGTCGACGCCAACGCCCGTGCCTCGAAAGAGATTCTTGATGTCCTTCAGTCGAGCTACTTCGCCGTTGATCAGATAGTCGCTGTCGCCGCTTCGATAAACGCGACGAGTGACTTGGACCTCATCCGCATCGACTGGAAGAGCGCGCGTCGAGTTATCGAAGACCAAAGTAGCTTCAGCGCTATTGGCTGGCTTGCGGCCCGACCCAGCCGATCCCTTGAAGATCACATCGGCCATATCCTTACCGCGAAGCGCCTTAGCACTTTGCGCACCTAGAACCCACTTAATAGCATCGACGACGTTCGACTTGCCAGAACCGTTGGGACCAACGACAACTGTGATCCCATCGGGAAAGTCGAATCGCGTTTTGTCGGCAAAGCTTTTGAAGCCTGCTAATTCCAGGGCTACAAGCATGAGCGGGCCAGGCTATCGTGTGAAGGAAAGGTTCTGTTAATTTGTTCAATAAAGTAGCGGGATTCGCCAGAATTCCTGAAGGCGTTTCGCCATAATCCTCGAAGTTCAGAGAGTTCTAGCGAAATCCACTACATTCGTCTAATTCCACCAAGTCCATGGCTTATACCATTGGGTAGCGGTAGCAGTCTCTAAAGTTTCTTCTTCTTTCTTGACCAACTGTTCGGGATTGGAAATCGATGATCCAGTCTCGCGATCAAAGGCTCGTCCTGTAGTTGGAACTGGGTTCATAGCAATCGGTGCGGACATGAACCCTAACTCTTTGCACTCGCGTACAAAGCTCACCCAGTCGCCATAGCCACCGCCAACTTGTCCGATTCCGTTGAGGATGCTGCGAAGGTCGGCCAAGCATTTGACGCTGATGTCATCTTGACCGGGAACAAATCGAGTGATCGTCATTTCATTAGCCCCCGTTTGTTGGATCAAGATGTTTGGATTGACGTTGTGGAATTTGGGCAATGCGACCATTGGCACTTGTCCGAAGAAAACCACTTCTGGCGTTTCATGCATACTAACGGCCACCAAGTCTGGTCCAGACGAAGGAATCTCAAGCAATCCTCCAAGCTGTTTCGTTTGTTGAGCGGCGATGACGGGATCGCGAGGATTACGATGTCTGAGCGCGAGAACCGCACCGTAACGAGCTTCGGGTTCGTCGCAATGAAGCAGCGATTTCAGGGCCTCTTCAGCTTGGAAGTTATCGATCGAAGCCAACGCGTCCATCGACATCTTTCGGAACGCAGCTTGACGATAGGCCAGCTCTTTCAGAACAGGAATCGATCGTCGATCACCAAGATAGGCCAACGAGTGCGCGCAGTAGAATCGGATCTCTTCGTTAGGATTGCTTAACTGTTCAGCCAACACGTCGGCGGTGGATTCGCCGAGTGCTTCCAATTGCCAACAGGCTTCTCGTACCATGGCAGGGTTAGTGAGGTCGTTGGAGAGCTTTTTGACGCGGTTCTTACGTTGCTCGTCGGATTCGTTAAAGCCAACTCGCAGGACGACATTGACGAAGTGATGCGGGTCTTGCTT
>CAUJKA010000342.1 GCA_963204965.1 Planctomycetota bacterium
TTATAACTGCTCAAGAAGACCGGTTGCAGATCGTGTGAATTGGCAGCGGCTATTACTTCTGGCCGCCGCGTTGTCCGGTGATGGCGCCGCGAATGTTGATCAAGCTGGAGGGTTCGCGAGCAACCTTGTCTGAGAAGACTCGCGCGTCTTCGATCACGGGTTGTAGTCGACGAGTTACGACTTCGATATTGTTGAGCGTATTAACGACAGAATAGTACAACTGATCGTCGTCGATCAGTCGTGACAACGTACCTTGGCCATTGTTGACGCGAGTCATCAAAGTATTGGCGCGGCCGCTCAATTGTCGCAGGTCGCCGACGAGTCCATTGAGATTGTCGAGAGATCGCTTGGCCTCGTTCACAAAGTCATCGCCTTGATCAGCAAACGGTTTCGTGAACGACTCCACGTTTTGCATCGTTTTTGTTGCTTCGCGACCAACGCCTTCAAAGGCCTTCAACGTACTTGCCGTTTGTTGCATCACGCCTTCGGCTTCGTTGATGATCTGAGGTAGTCGTTGATTAATCGTATCGAGGGTGTTGCCGATCCGAGGATCGTTGATAATGCGATTCACCGAGGCTAGAGTCGTGTTCAAGTTGTCGATCGTTTGCTCGGCTTTGCGAGTAATTCGGCCCAATTCGCCATCACCACTTCCGATCATTTTGCGCACATCGCCAGCTAAGGCCGTCACTTGATTGCCCGCCGTCTCGATCGACCCCAATGTTTGTGCGACGGACTGCTGCATATTCATCAGAGCGTCCATCGGATCTGGAACAACAATACCCCCGCTATAAAAGTCACCAGCTTTCAGTGGTTGGTCAGCAACCGTTAGTTCATTTTGATCGAGAACTCCGTCGACAGGAGAACCGCCGGTGCCGTCGAATCTGGCTAGAAGCCGCCGATCGTCAGGTTGGAGTTGAATGAGCTCGACTACTGCATCGCCAGTGATGAATGAGCCCTTGGCGATCCGTGGCTGTTCACCCGCGCGGACGGTGTATTGTCCATCGAGCTCCAGAGTCAAGTCGACTCCTTTGTCGAGCAGCTTAATGCTTTTAACTCGACCAATGGCGACACCATTCTTGCGAACAGGCGTATCGGTGCCGACTCCTGGTGCACTATCGAATCGAATCGTGACATCATAGCGATTCGCGAAGAAGTTTGGAGCTGCTCCAAAAAACAAAATCAGAATGACAGCGATTACCATCGAGGCAACCACTAACACGCCGACGCCGAATTTGTAGCCTTGATCGTTCATTCTGGGCGCTGTCCAGTTCGTTTGCGTTTTTCATGATCCTTTGCAGCGACAGTGTCTGCGTGCATCGGAGTCTCACTGAATCCGCCATCCATTCCTTCCGCCGACTCGCGGCGCATTTCCATCAATCGCTCGCCAGCTTCGCCTTCGACAAATTGATGAACTCGTTTGTCTTTCACAGCATCCAATTCATCGGGAGTCCCATCAAATAGTACCTGACTCTCACCAGGTTTCAATCTGGAGTAAGGATACAGCATCACGATACGGTCAGCAATTTTCTTTGCCGACTTCATATCGTGAGTCACGATGATGCTGGTAACACCTTTATTCTTTCCGGTGCTGATCATCAATTCGTTAATCACATCGCTCATGATCGGGTCGAGCCCCGTCGTGGGTTCATCGTACAACATGAGTTCTGGATGGAGTACTAAGGCGCGCGCGATTCCGACTCGTTTACGCATTCCACCAGAAAGCTGCGAAGGTCGTTTCGGAATGACAGTCTCAGGCAAGCCGACTTCGGCCAATCCATCAAAGACCATTTGATCAATTTCGCGTCCACTGGCCAAGCTGTGTTGCACCAATGGAAAAGCTACGTTTTGTCCGATTGTCATGCTGTCGAAAAGTGCAGCATTCTGAAACACGAAGCCAAACTTGCGACGCAGTTTGGTCATTTCGACATCGCTGAGTGCATTGATATCTGTACCATCGAAACAGATTTGGCCCGTTGTTGGCCGAATCAAGCCAGCCACAATTTTTAGCAGCATTGTCTTGCCGCAACCACTCTCGCCGATGATGGCCAGCGACTGGCCTCGAGGAATCGAGAGCGATATTTCGTTGAGCACCGTTTGTTTAGCGAATCGAAGCGTCATATTTCGCAGCTCAACCAGCGCGCGACCATCACCACCTTGGTTGGTGTTTCGCGGTTTCAGATTGGTGAGCACGTTAGACACGACTAAAATCCAGAAAACAGTGGTGAGCTTAGATCAACTTGAGTGAGCTTCCCCACACGGCAGCATAAAACGCGTCGAGGAAAATGTTGAGCATTAGGTCGACGGCCAAAATCAACACAAAGCTAATCACGAAAGCCGCCGTAGCCGCGCGCCCCACGCCTTCGGCACCAGGCTGACAATGGAATCCACGATAGCAACTTACGATAGCGATAATCGCACCAAAGAAGAACGATTTGAAGATTCCTAGGAAGAAATCCCATCCGCGAACAAAACTGCGACTGTTGTTAAGATACTGATAGTGGTCGATATCCAGGACTACCGTGCTGAAAAAGTAACCACCCACGATACCCATGAAGTCGGCCATAATTGTTAGCGCAGGAATCAGCAGCAAGCACGCCAGAAAACGCGGCACTACCAAGTAGTGAATCGGATTGGCTCCCATGCTCACCAGAGCATCGATCTGTTCAGTGACTCGCATCGTTCCCAACACGGCAGCCATCGCGGACCCTACGCGGCCCGACAACATGGTGGCTGCAAGCACTGGCCCCAACTCGCGGACTAGACTCATGTTGATCACGCCACCGAGGCGACTTTCGAGTCCAATTTCGCGAAACTGTTCCACGCTTTGAACGGCTAATACCATCCCAATGAAGGTTCCGGTCAGGGCAACCACAGGTAGGCTCAGCACGCCAACGTAGTAGAAGTTGGGCATGATTGTGCCCTTGCATGGCTTGGCCGTAACCATCCAGACCAAGGTTTGCCATGCGAATATCGCCATATCGCCCAGCGTAGTCATGGCATCGATGGTCAGTTCACCCCACGTGCTAACCCACTCGAAGATTGCTTCGAAGAAGGTTGGCTCGCGCATGACGCTGCTTCCCGAGTATGATTGGGGGCCCGATGACACGACGAATGACTCGCTTTTTAGGTTGGGATTTGGTTACAGAACGAGTATCTTTGAGTTGCCGAGCTCGATAGGCTTGGCCTCGACACTTCCTTGCAACCATAAGCGCATTTTCAGCCAGCGAAAGTACACTTGTTAAACTTTATCGGTTACGTAAAGCTTGCCGCTTAAGCCAATTTTGACGACACAATTGGATGGTGGTGTTGCCTAAATTGCCACGCTCGCCCATCCTGCCTGCTTTCGAAGTACAAAAACCTCCAATAGCTCTTATTGAGTCCACGATGATCCGCTTTGACATCCTGACCCTATTCCCGCAGATCTTCAACAGTTTTGTGAGCGAAAGCTTGCTATCAAAAGCGATCGATGCTGGGCTCGTTCAGATTCATACTCACGATATACGGCAGTGGACCACAGACAAGCACAGTAAGGTCGACGATCGTCCCTTTGGGGGCGGGCCAGGAATGTTGATTCAAGTCCAGCCGGTGGTGGATTGTGTCGAAGCAGTGCAAGCCATGGACAGCCAGCCTGGCCAGTTAGTTATGCTGTCCCCGTCCGGTCAAACGCTGAAGCAGTCGATCGCTCAGGAGTTCTCGCAAACCAAGCGGATCTTACTGTTGTGCGGTCGCTATGAGGGATTCGATCAACGCGTGATCGACATTTTGAAACCGCGCGAGATCAGCTTAGGCGACTTTATCCTCAACGGCGGCGAGGTTGCTGCGATGGCGATCATTGAAGCGAGTATTCGATTGATCCCCGGTGTGTTGGGCGATCAGGAGAGCTACGAACAGGACTCGTTCTCCGATCAACCGCTTTTAGAATTTCCGCAATACACGAGGCCGCGCGAGTTCCGCGGACACTCGGTACCCGACGTGCTCCTCAGTGGCAATCACGCTCAGATCGCCGCTTGGCGTGACCAACAACGGTTACAACGCACCACCGAACGCCGCGGCGATCTTTTGAGCGACTGACAAGTTTCCGGAGGAATGATGCTTCGAATTGCAATACAGTTTGTATTTGGTTTGATTGTCCTCGCTGCAACGCCTTCGTTTTCTCAAGGGCAAGAGCTATCGACAGAAAAGGTTCATCTGTCCGATGGAGTCGACTTGGCGATCTTCCGAAGCGAGAAGACTCCGAAATCAAATGCAGCAGCGGTTGTTCTGATTCCCGGCGGTGGTTGGCTGACCTGCGACCCCAATTCCGTTAAGGTGTACTGCGAGCATCTCGCAGGAATGGGTTTCGTAGCTATTTCGACGACCTATCGAGTTGTGCCAACCTATCCCAAGCCCGCTAATTTTGATGCGTCGGACAAGCGCTACGCGACCTGGCCGGCTCAATTGGATGATGTTCGATCTTCGATTTGGTGGATACGATCCAACGCTGAGAGACTGGGAGTAGAACCATCGAAGGTTGCTTCAATTGGTTTTTCCGCGGGCGGCCTGTTGTCGGCGCATTTGGCATGTGCCGACGTCAAGGACCCCAGCGGTCAATGGTCCTGCAAAGTCGAGCGATCGATCGTCGTTGGTGGACCTTGGGATTTGAAGGACGTTCTGGAAGCTCATCGGACTCAACGAAAGTCGGATGCGTACAACGATCCCAATAGCTTGGGAATCACAATGACGCTTTTCGGTGGCATACCCGAGACGCTAGTCGCTGGAACCTGTCCGAGTCTCGAACAAGCCTGGCAGGCATCGCCTCAACGCTTGATCGACAAGGACGTATCGCCAGTGCTCATCCTGCACGGGACCAAAGATCAGCTTGTACCAGTCTTTCAAGCGACTCGTGCCCACCAGAAAATCGAATCGCTTGCGAAAGGTCGCTGCATCCTTAAGCTAGTCGAAGTTGGGCACGAAGTTTCACCGGAGTTCTACGCTCCAATGATTGAGTTTCTTGGGCCGTTAATCAAGTAGTGTTAATGAAACATCTTGCAATTGCGAAGCAGCGCGTTTCGTTGTTTGGTAGAACCCTATGAATAGCCTTAAGCCCATGTTGAGAGCTTTGCGAAAGATTGCGGCCATACTTTGGGCGTCGCCCTACTCAATGATCGGGCTGACGATTGGATTCATTGGTGTTCTATTCGGTGGACGCTTTCGGATCGTCGGACCTGCGATCGAATTTTACGACGGTGGAATAAAATGGTTTGTTCATCGACTACCACACGGGCAGTTCACTCTTGCCCTAACTCTTGGGCACGTCATACTGGGACAAACGGACGCCTCGCTGTCAGTAGGCGCTTCAAAGGGTACCAGCGAAAGGCGCCTCAAAGGGTACCAATTTGGGTCATAGAACGAACATCCGTGTAAAGTGGTATCCTTTGGCCTATTCTTTTTCGGCAACGGAGCCGGTGGGCGCTTTGGTA
>CAUJKA010000343.1 GCA_963204965.1 Planctomycetota bacterium
GCCATAGCGGCGACATCTCCTCCAGTTGAATCGGCAACCTAGCCTCTAGCTGCAACCCATTGAGTTGCCGCAGTTGTGGCAGAGGTAGCAGTTGCCGTTGCGGACGGTAATCGAACCGCAGTTATCACAGCTTGGAGCGTCGGATTGGAACCCAGCGAATTGTGAATCGCGAGTCGTGCCCTTGGAATCGAGCTGCATCATGACACCGGCTCGTTCCAATGAACTGGCACTGACTTCGGAGTCGCCTCCGAAACATGCAGACGTTTGAACTTCGGATGAAGTTTCCAAAGCGCCGTTTCCATTCGCTTCAGCCTTAGTCTCGGCCACTTTCGCTACCGGCTTGGCAGCAATTGCAGGAGTTACCGAAGCGGACTTGGCAGAAACGGCTGGCTTAACGACAGCGCCTTCCTTCATTTGTCCGGTCGATGCTTCCTTGTAACCAGCCAGGAAGTTAATTCCCATCCAGCGGAAGATGTAGTCCAAAACGCTCTTCGCGATTCGAATGTCAGGGTTGGTGGTGTGGCCCATGGGTTCAAATCGTGTATGACTGAACTTGTTGACCAACACTTCCAACGGTACGCCGTACTGTAAGGACATGGAGATTGCCGTACCAAACGCGTCCATCAAACCGCCGACGGTCGAGCCCTCTTTGGCCATAGTAATGAACAGTTCGCCAGGGCGACCATCAGGATAAAGTCCTACATTGAGGTAGCCTTCATGGCCTGAAATGTTGAACTTGTGAGTCAGCGAATTACGTGTATCGGGCAAGCGCTCGCGGCGAGCCTTGTAGATCACCTTCGGCTTTTGATCCGCTTCCTCTTCTTTGTTCTCCGCCTTGGTGTTCAGCGGTTGGCTTTGCTTGGAGCCATCGCGGTAAATTGCGATCGCTTTCAAGCCCAGCTCCCAACCCCAGAAGTACGCGTCGGCAATGTCCTTAGGCGTGACATCGTTAGGCATGTTGACCGTCTTAGAGATCGCTCCCGAAAGGAACGGTTGAGCGGCGGCCATCATTTGAACGTGAGCTTGCCAAGGAATGCTTCGAGTTCCATTGGCGGGCTTGAACGCACAATCAAACACACCCAAATGTTCGTCTTTGATGTGCGGAGCACCTTCGATGGTGTCATTGCCATCGATGTAGCCGATGATGTCGGTCACTTGGTCCGATGTGTATCCCAAGTTCTCAAGTCCCAGCGATACGCTGCGATTGACGATCTTGAGTACACCACCACCGGCCAATTGCTTGTACTTGACCAACGCAATGTCAGGCTCGATACCCGTGGTATCACAGTCCATCATGAAGCTGATCGTACCAGTTGGAGCCAACACGGTAGCTTGTGCATTACGATAGCCGTAACGATCGCCCAGTTCGATCACTTTGTCCCAAAGCGATTGAGCTGCTTGCTTCAAGTAGGCTGGACCTGCATCGTCGATCTCTTCAACAGCATCGCGGTGCATGCGCATTACTCGCTGCATCGGAACCTTGTTCTTCTCGTACTCTGCGAATGGTCCAACGACGCCAGCCATTTCAGCACTGGTCATGTTCGCTGTGCCGTGTAGCAAAGCAGTGATGGAACCGCAGATCGAACGAGCTTCGTCCGAATCGTAAGCTGCCCCAGCCGTCATGATCAAGCTGCCGAGATTGGAGTAGCCCAATCCAAGCGGGCGATACAAGTGGCTGTTTTTGGCGATCAGCTCAGTTGGATAGCTGGCGTGATCAACCAAAATTTCTTGAGCGATGAAGTACAGGCGAGCTGTCGCGCTGAATCGCTCGACGTCAAATGTACCGTCATCACGGCGGAACTTCATCAAGTTGATGCTGGACAAGTTGCAAGCAGTGTTGTCCAGGAACATGTACTCCGAGCAAGGATTGCTGGCGTTGATGCGTCCCGAGCCTGGACAGGTGTGCCAATCGTTGATGGTTGTGTCGTACTGTACGCCTGGATCACCACAGTGCCACGCGCATTCAGCCATCTTCTCAAGCACCATCTTTGCATCATAGGTTGGCGGTTGACCCGAAACCTTTTCGCTAACCCAAGTTGTGGTCCAGCTCTGTCCATCACGAACTGCCATCATGAAGTCATCGGTAACACGAACCGATAGATTTGCATTTTGGAAGAATACGGACGAATAGGCTTCACCATTGAAGTTCGATTCGTAGCCTTCGCGAATGAGCGCGTGAGCTTTTTGCTCTTCACGCCATTTGCACTCGATGAACTCCAACACGTCTGGGTGCGAAACCTTCAACGACTGCATCTTTGCAGCGCGTCGAGTCTTCCCGCCGCTCTTGATAACTCCGGCGATCGAGTCGTAAACTCGCATGAAGGACAAAGGTCCAGATGGTGTTCCACCACCGGACAGCTTTTCGCGTGAGCTGCGGATGGTTGAAAGATCCGTACCAGTACCGCTACCGAACTTGAACAACATCGCTTCGCTACTAGCCAAGCGCATGATGTCTTCCATGTTGTCTTCCACGCTCTGAATGAAGCATGCGGAAGCTTGTGGGTACTCGTAAGGGTTCTCAGGTTGTTCAACCACTTGAGTTTCAGGATTGCAATTCCAGGTGCATCGCGCGCCAGTCACGCCATACTCGTGGAACAATCCGACGTTGAACCATACTGGCGAGTTGAACGAACCGTACTGGTGCAGGCACAACCAAGAAAGTTCGTCGTAGAATGTTTCGCCTTCTTCGGCCGATGCAAAATAACCGTCGGCGATACCCCAGTCGGCGATCGTTCGAGTTACTCGATGAATTAGTTGCTGAACGCTGTTCTCGCGCTCGGGTGTTCCTGGTTCGCCATAGAAGTACTTGCTAACAACCACGTTGGTAGCCAATTGACTCCAGCTCTTCGGGATCTGGCAGTCGGTCTGCTCGAACAGCGCCTTGCCACTCTCGTCTTTGATAGCAGCGCTACGAGTTTCCCATTCGACTGTATCGAATGGATTTACACCTGCTGGGCAGAATTGTCGCTCGATGTGCAAACCCACCAAAGCGCGCTGCTGAGAGATCTTCTCGCTACGCGACTTGCCGCTCGACTTGACGTTTCGACCCTTGCGTCCATTGAATTCAACTGTCGCCATCCGTCACAAACTCCTTGCTTGGAAAATGAAAGGGGCTGAGCTTCTTGGCAAATGGGCAAACTGATCCCCACCCGACTCGCCGAAAAGTGTTCACCGATAAGAAGAAAATACTGAACCTACGTTCACCATCATGGTTAGTCGTTGGATTTCTTTTCTGAGGCAATCCGCCTGCATCAAGACTCCTTTGACCAAGATGTTGGCGGCCCCAAACCACTACGTATAGTATATCGTACTGCCGAGGCCACAACATATAGCACTGAGAGCAGAGTTTATCGAATCGCTTGCCCGTGTCAAATTATTTCCAAAAGGGCCGCGCAAATTGGCTAGAAGTGGACACTTCCGGCGACTCGACACTAACTGCATCCTTCGTCCGGTCTAGCGAGTGATTCGTCGTAAGCTCCCATTCCACGGCGGTTTCGGAGTGGTGATTCGAATTCGTCCGATCTGCGAAATTCATCGAAGTCTCACAGAATTTTTTTGAAAGCATTTCACGAGCGGTGGAAGCTGGGAGGTCTGGCTAAAGAGGCTAAGGCTAGGTGTGGTGCGCGGGCGTCCCGCCCGCTCTTGGTTTGAACCGCAGGCGCTATCCGCAGTCCGTAAATCACTTGTTTCTGACTGCGGCTAGCGCCTGCGGTTCATATCTGACTGAGGCTAGCGTCCCTCGCTGACGCTTCGGGTTGTGAATGAGCGGGCGGGACGCCCGCGCACCGTCCAGATCCGTTCGGGTACCAAGCAGACTTGCCTTCGCATAAACTGCTCGTCTTCCTCCCTCAATCTTGACTCAACTCTTCACTCGACAACTTCCAGCTATCCTGCAATGAACAACTCGCCAAAACAACCCAAGATCAGCGCGTTTCCCAAGTGTTATCTCGAAGAGATCTCGCAGCGTCGAATGTCGCTGTTCACATGGATCGAAGAAGCCCGGCAGCTCGATTGCGATGGGTTGGAGATGTACGAAGGCTTCTTCGAACGACTGGACGAATCGTATCTGCTTGAGGTTCGATCAGCAATCAACTCAACAGGTCGTGAAATGCCAATGTTGTGTTGCTCACCTGACTTCACGCATCCTAGTGAAGCAAAACGCATGGCGGCTATTGAATATCAACAAAAGATGATTCGAGTCGCTCATACGCTTGGCGGCCCTGGAACCGTTTGTCGAGTGCTCAGCGGTCAACGATGGCCCGAATTGACACGCGAGCAAGGATTGAAGTACGCCGCTGATGGTATCAAGGCGTGCTTGCCTTTGGCCGAAGAGTTGGATGTCGTCTTAGGCCTAGAAAATCACTACAAGGATGGCTTCTGGCACTACGCTGAATTCGCTCAAAAGGCAGATGTCTTCCTGGATCTTCTTGCGCTCATTCCACAGTCAAAAAACTTTGGCGTTCAGTACGATCCAAGCAATGCTGTAGTAGCCGGAGACGATCACGTTGAACTGTTGCGTCAAGTTGTTCGTCGCGTGGTGAGCATGCATGCCAGTGATCGCTATCTGGTTGATGGAGCGACGTTGGATGATCTCAAACAAGCCGAAGGCTCGGCAGGCTATGCCACCATCCTAAAGCACGGTGTAACCGGCAAAGGCTTTAACGACTACCACTCCATCTTTACGATCCTAAGCCAGAACAACTACACGGGTTGGATCAGTATTGAAGATGGAATGAACGGCATGGGCGAAATGGCTGAATCTCTGGCCTTTCTTCGAAAAGGCATTCAGACCTACTGGGCGTAAGAGTCTTTCAACATTTGGACAAGTGAGCGATGGACAAAGACTATCTCGGAATCGAGTCGTGACAAATCAGCTCAAGCACATTGCCCTCGGGGTCTTTAAAGAACATGGCCCGCGCGTTCAATGCCGGAAACTCAGAAAACGTAAGATCAATGTTCAATTCGCGGAGTCGCTGCGCATGGATTTCAAAACTCTCCGGCGGAACTTCAAAGGCTAAGTGATTCAAAGTTGAGTGCGTAACGTCGCGACCTACAAATCGCCTTCTTGCATGCACATGTCGGCGGTAATCGATCAACGCCAATAGTTGCGGGTGCCCGCCACGACCGAGCGGAGTGTCCGTTTCGCAAATCGTTAAGAAGCTAATCGTTGGATCACCATCTGGGTCCACAACTGAAGTCTCCAAGGAAACCTCACTGTGTATTGGAAACCCTAAGACGCGAACATAGAAGTCGCGAACCTTCGGCAAGTCGGCTACGTTGAGCACAACCTCAGAGACACCCGTGATCGGCGGAGCAGTTGTTGTCTTACTGGCTTCGGTCATGGTTTCCTTAGCATGATTGGTAAGAAAATTGGGGGTAAGAAAATGCTTGAGGAGGAAATTGGACGACTTTGGCTTGGAGAGAATATTTGGAAACCATTAATCTTCTCAATGGATTTGATTAGCGGCGATTAGTGCGAATTAGTGGTTTGATCAGTAAGTGGCGTGCAGTCGTGCCACATAAGATTTTGCATACCAGTCACCAGCATTCAATCGCTCGCCTTTCACCAGTTACCACGGTCCGATGAACCAGTCCAAAGTTGCGAGGATGAACAACAAGATCGCGGTAACGACAACCGATAGCCCGCGTTGTAATTGTATTTGCTGAACTGCCGAAGCAGTTGCTAATCGCGATAACAGTCCTGCAAAAGCACCACAAACTCCTAAGAGAATGAAGCCACCCAAGGGAATGCCGTAGATCAACAATCCGAAGATCGCCGGTATTACGTAGGATATACCACCGCCGATTCCGGCAAATGGAACAGGGAAGCGAAAGAACAGCGCTAGCAGCACGGTGATTGGAAATGCGGCGAGGATGGACCAAACCGCGCCGCTCAACATCGACCTCTTCCACGAGACAACACTGGGGGTCAGGGGATCTACCTCGAGTTTAGTTTCTGGTGATGAGTAGGGGTTCATCTCATTCATTTTTTGTTACTTCTTAACGAACCTAAGTTAAAACCTAAGCACGATTGGTAAGAACATAGGGGTAAGAAAATGTCTGAGGAAAGAGGTGCCCGGCTTTGAGTCGCAGGGAATCACAGCTTGTGATTGTACCCCAGCAACAATCAAGCAGCGAAACAAAACGAATTAATGGATTCGATTAGGTTGCGTAGGGTGCGGTTGAGGTACGAAACCCACCGAGTCATTACAGTGTGCTGCGACGCTCCGTCGTCGCATTACGGTGAATTCATGATTTCTCGCCAGAGAAATCATGAGTGCAACAATGGCGGGTGTTCAGTTTTTTTAGCTCGAAGCCTAACGAACTGCTGGGCAAGCCAGCAGGATTTGAACTCCGTCTCTAAGCAAGAGAGTGTGTGGCATGAGAGAATAATACGACTAGTTCCCCAAGTTCTAGATGACAACCGCCTCTATATGACAACAGGCTTTCCGAGTTGGCGACGAACGATGACCCACTGGCCGCTGTGCATTAACCAATGGGCTCCTTGTAAATGGAACAACGCCGCTCGCGTGTTTGCATACGGAACGCCGGTTGGTGTGTCGAGCGTTTCATCGGTCTGAAGATCCAGCAACTCAAGCGTTGCTCTCCGCTGCTGATGAAAACAGTCCATCAGGGTTTTCTTGTCGAGTAGCTGATCTGTTGAAGCAAGTTGTGAATTGATCGAATCAGATTCAATCGTGCCTGAACTGGGCTTAACGTAGATCAACTCAAACTTCTCGGGCAACTTAGGCATGAAGCTTGGATCAATGCGCCCCATGTGCGTGTGCTCGCTTAGAATCAGGTGTCCGACCTGCCAATTGATGCAGTTGCACGATGAATGCGGCTTTTGCTGCAAATCGCTATCGGATAAATCTGCCAAGTAGGCTTGAGCGACTAAGTCCGCCATCGCTAGCGTCTCACGAATGACTTGCTTACTGTTCATGTGCTTTTCTCCGGGCGAGCGACACGCCTTAATCTAGGTGTTATGGGTAAAACGAGTGCCGACGTAGCAGAGGACGGGACTCAATTCGTTTGGGTATTCATCGAACGAACGCAAAATCAACTAGCTCTACGAATCTTGCCAATGTGAAGATGGGCAATTGTTCGACCACCGATTTTTGAACCTCTGTTGTGAGAGTCGGTCGATGCGCAGTAAAACTAGCATAGCGAATAGGCTAAAATGCCGACAATAAGATGGTTCGCATCTACTTTGTTCACATCCCAAAGGCGACTGCTAGCGTTGCCATTCCTCTCTTGCCGTAGTCAACTCAATGAATCCAATTGTTGCCGATAGTGATATTGCTCCAAATTGTGGCCTCTTAAGTCTGGATTGCGAAGTCCATCGACATCTGAACTACACCCTTGGCCACACTGCCAAGTCTGCCAGCATGCGATACATCTATCGCGCTTTGGCCATCGCCGTGCGCGATCGCTTAATCACCGCTTGGAACGCTACCGAGCAACGGATCAAGGTCAAGGCTCCTCGACGCGTCTACTACATGTCGCTTGAATTCTTGATTGGTCGTTCGCTAACGAACTCCGTCTTCAACATGGAACTTGAGGAATCGACCGGCGAAGCGCTCAAGCACTTTGGAACAACGCTTGAGGATGTCGCTGAACGCGAGAGCGATGCAGGCTTGGGCAACGGTGGTCTAGGCCGCTTGGCCGCGTGCTTCCTAGATAGCTGTGCGAATCTGCAACTGCCTGTTCGCGGATACGGAATTCGTTACGAGTACGGTATGTTCCATCAGCGAATAGAAAACGGTCGTCAAGTCGAAGACCCTGATCACTGGTTGTTGGACGGCAATCCTTGGGAGCTCGAACGCAGCGAATCTTCGCGTCGCGTGAAGTTCTATGGACGTAGCGAACTGTACTACGACGCAGACGGAGTTCATCATTGCCGTTGGGTCGATACGCAAGACGTGCTTGCCGTGCCTTATGACATGCCAATCCCAGGTTACAAAAATCGAACCGTCAATACGTTGAGACTCTGGAAAGCGGCCGCGACTAACGCGTTTGATTTGAATGAGTTCAACGCGGGTGGATACTCGGAAGCCGTCGCCGCGAAGAACATGGCGGAAAAGATCACGATGGTGCTCTACCCGAACGACTCCAGCGAGAACGGCAAAGAGCTTCGACTCAAGCAACAGTACTTCCTCGTTTCAGCAAGCTTGCAAGATGTATTGGCCGAGTGGGTTGAGCTGCATGGTCGTGATGTCAGCAAGTTTGGTGAAGCGAACTGCTTCCAATTGAACGACACTCACCCAGCCTGCGCCGTGCCAGAACTGATGCGAGTTCTGATGGACGAGTATGGTCAAAGCTGGGACGCAGCTTGGGCCATTACGACTCGCTGTATGGCTTACACCAATCACACCTTGTTGCCTGAAGCACTGGAGCGTTGGTCGGTTGGACTGTTCAGTCGCTTGTTGCCTCGGCTGACTGAGATCATTTTTGAAATCAACCGTCGCTTCTTGAAGTTGGTTGAAGAGCGTTGGCCAGGTAACACACAGATTCGCGATGCCATGTCGATCGTCGAAGGTGGTGACAATCCTCACTTCCGCATGGCCTACTTGGCCATCATCGGCAGCTTCTCAGTCAACGGTGTCGCTCAGTTGCACACCGAACTGCTCAAGTCTGGCTTGTTCGCTAACTTCCACGAACTATGGCCCAACAAGTTCAATAACAAGACGAACGGCGTCACACAACGACGTTGGTTGTCACACTGCAATCCACGGCTTCGAAGTCTGATCACATCGGTCATCGGCAGCGATTGGGAAACGGACTTGAACCATCTTGAGCACTTGTTGCCCTACGCTGATGACCCAAGCTTCCGTGCGAAGTGGGGTGAAGTCAAGGCTGCGAACAAGCGGCGTTTGGCTCGCTATGTCGAAGAGAACACGGGAGTCGTCTTCCCCGAGAATGCGATCTTTGATGTACAAGTGAAGCGAATTCACGAATACAAGCGACAACTGCTGAACGTGTTGCACGTGATTCACCTCTACGCGCGAATCGTTCGTGGCGAAACCGAAGGCATGGTGCCACGTTGCGTTTTGATCGGTGGTAAGGCAGCGCCTGGCTACTATGTGGCCAAAGTGATTATTAAGCTGATTAATAATGTGGCCGCTGTCGTGAACAACGAACCCCGAGCTGCCGACTTGCTGAAGTTGGTCTTCTTCCCGAACTACCGCGTCTCGGCGATGGAAGTAATTTGCCCAGGCACCGAATTGTCTGAGCAGATTTCGACCGCCGGTAAAGAAGCTTCGGGAACCGGCAACATGAAGTTCATGATGAACGGGGCGTTGACAATCGGTACGCTTGACGGCGCCAACATTGAAATCCGCGAGAAAGCGGGCCCAGAGAACTTCTTCCTGTTCGGTCTGAACGCCGCTGAGGTCGCCGAAGTGCGAATGGGCTACGATCCAAATCGGATCATCGCCGAAGACAGTGACATCCGCTACGTCATGGAATTGCTGGAGAGCGGACGGTTCAACGCTCATGAGCCCGGCATTTTTGACGTTCTAACCCACGGCTTGCGAAGTCCTCACGATCCATGGTTGTCCATCGCTGACCTGCGAAGCTACTTCGACATGCAGAAGCAAGTCAACGACGCTTACAAGAATCAGGACAACTGGAATCGAATGAGCATCATCAACTCGGCTTCTAGTGGATGGTTCTCGAGTGATCGTACCATTCAACAGTATGCCGACGAGATTTGGTCGGTACAACGATTGGGTCACCGTTAAAGCTTATGTTATCGGAATCGAAGGATCATCCTGTTGGGAAATCTTCAGCAATCCTGTCGATTGTAGTGGCCGAATAATTTCCAGATTCAAAAATACCGGTAGAACTTATTGCACGCATGACCTCTTCACTTGAAGTTGACGCTTTAAGTGGAGAGGTGATCTTCTACTGGTGTTTCCGCTTTCAGCTTGATGGGCGAATAGGACATTCATGCCACAGTTTCCACGATCTTCCGGAATACTGCTACACATTACCAGTCTTCCCTCCGAATACGGCATCGGAGACATGGGCGAGCACGCCTATCGCTTTGTGGATTTTCTGGTGGAAGCCGGTCAGCAGATCTGGCAAATCTTGCCGCTGAGCCCCACGATTCAGTGCAATTCACCTTACAGCAGTTATTCCGCCTTTGCTGGTAACCCGCTGCTGATCAGCCCCGTCAAGCTGCTGAAAGACGGGTTCCTGCGCGAAGAGGATATGCGCGAGTTGGATGAGCTACCCTCGGGATCGCAAGCCGATTTTGAAGCAGCCACTGAAATCAAGCGTCAGATGTTGTCGATGGCTTTCGAGCGTTTTCGACTGTCCAAGCAATGCGCCATGATCGATGACTTCGAAGCTTTTTGCACCACGCAACAATGG
>CAUJKA010000344.1 GCA_963204965.1 Planctomycetota bacterium
CAGAATCGCCGTTTATCTCGCAACTTGAAGTCTTGGATCTTTCCAACAACCGTAGGCTGTTTATTGCCGACAGTGACCTTGAATCGCTACGTTTACTTTCCGACCAAATTAATCCGTTGTGCCTGAAGCACTTGAGGCTTGTACAAACTGGATTAACGGAAGTTCCAGAACCTCTTTCAAAACGCTTTGGCGATAGAGTAACAATCTAGTTGTCAGGAAAAGCGAAGAACTTTTTGCCAATGGCTGGCCGCGATGATGGGTTGCTTACGATGGTGATCATAATGCCATCGACGGCACAAACATTCCTGCACTCGCTCCAAATCGCGTCAAAAGGGTTTAGCCGGGACGCTTCCTTCGTTCATTAGAATTGAGTACCTTTCCGTGGCACTTCGCATCGTTCGCATTCTTTTAAGGTTCATTCAAGCGGCGTTCCTTGTTGGGATCTTTTCCGGGCTAGCCAATATCCCCGAGCTTGTCGAAACTCTACGAGCTGAAGGGCCAATAAACTGGCCCACGGTGTGTTGGAAGATTATTGCCGTCACGGGGCCAATCTGCCCCTGCGTGGTAATGGTTTTGGTCATTCAAGCGATCATCAAATACTCGAAACGGGAAATTGCCAACTCTTACAAGCCCTGGTTGGCTGATCCACAATGGGCTGCGAAACATATTCGCCTGAGCAATCGCAGCACGGTGGTCACACTCCTGACGATTGCCTTTTGCTATGTTTCAATCGCAATTCCCTTGGCCATAGCGACTGAAAAAAGACCGATACAGATTTTTGTAGCTGTGGTGGGTGTGTTCTTTCTGCTGTTCTGCAGAGTCTTCTGGGCGAATCGAAAGTGGAATCGCTCCGAGCTCTTAATGGCCAATTGTCCAGGCGTCATTGGTGGACCGTTTTCGGGAGCTGCTATTTTGCATCAGACATTTCCTGAAGGCACTTCGTTTGAGTGTTGTTTGAAATGCGAGCACACCGAACGCAGCACTTCAAATCAAGGTACTGAGTCCAGCCAACGGACGAGCACCGTGTGGAGCTCCACGATCTACATCAACAAGTCCTTGGGCAACGACCCTACTAAGACGGAAATTCCATTTACGTTTGCCATCCCCTACGATAGCCCCGAGACATCGACCTTAGCCAAGGATTCCCCAGATACCTATGTCTGGAAGCTGAACATCAACGAGAAAGACAACCATCGCGCGATGGGCGCGTCGTTTGTTGTTCCCATCTTTAGAACAAGTGAGAGTCGCAGAGACTTTCAGATCGACGATGATCTTATCGCTCCGTTCCTTGAGGAGGTCCATGTACCGACCGTTCTTGAGCGCTTTAGGATGAAGCAAGTAACCAACGAGAATTGCGAGGAAGAGTTCAGCTTTCGCGTTTGGGACACCACCGTTTTCGGAACGATCCTGGGGTTTATCCCCGTCATGATCGGTGGAATCATCGCTGCGTTTTGGTTCATTCCTCGCTGGCCGGTGGCAGCATTTGTTTCGTTTTTACCAGCAGTCTTTCTGGCGATCTTTAGTTACGTGATCATAGAGATGTTGTTCTGGAAGAGTATTTTGGTAATCGAACCCGATCGAATACGTTTTGAATCTGGCATCGCTGGGTTCCGTCGACGCGGGGCAACGGCTCGCGATGCTGACACGATCATCGAATGCAAAGTCGACTACCGGAAGCAAAACGGCGAGTGGTGGTGCCTTCTTTTGTTACCAACTCCGCCGGCAGGTGAGGATTTTGAAGGCGATAGCATCAAAGCAGCTATGCCAGTCAAGATTCTCAAGCAGCTCAACGGTCGTGCCGAGGCTGAAGCCGTTCAAGCTTGGCTCGCCCAACAGCTAGGCGTCACCGCCAACAAGACTGAGCTGACTGTGAATTGAGCATAAACCCAGAATGCAGAGGAGAATTCGGTAGGGTGGGTTGAGGCACGAAGCCCACCAAAGATTTAAAGTAAGCTTGTTAGCATCTTCGAACCAGATTGCGTAAAGGTTGTTTGATATCGTTAGCTTGAAACCCAAGTGTATCAACGTGCGGCACCAATCAGTAGCAAGCTCAACCCGAGAGCTTAAAGGCACATCAGCAGCATCCTCTACGTTCTTTGGCGGCTTGCAGGGGTGATAGTCTCATCTGGCACCAAAAAGCAAATCGCAGACGTTCATTGGATTGAGCTATGCTTTCTTGGATTTCCGCTTAGGTTTTGAAAGGTATCCACGGAATAATTCCTGAGCACCGTCTCCTAAATCTTCGATTCCGTAGGGATCATGTGCGACAATTACCATTCGATCGGAGTCAAGACTATATGCATCCAATGTGAAGTAGTTGCCACAACCGTCAGGCAAGAGTGCAATAAAGTTGTCCTTCCAAATGTCGCTAAAAGCTTCTTTAAGAGCCTTGTTTAACGCAATGAGTTCCTCGGCTGTATTAGGGAACTCCCAATCTTCAAAAACAATCCCCAAGTCCCTAACCTGCGTCATAAAGTTTCGGTACACGTGTGGAACTCGGATGTCTAGTTCCTGTTCAACTTTGTCGAAATCAAACGGAGTCATGCTAGGGATTCGCAACACTTGTGTTTTGCTCTATTTTTTCCTCAACGCCCATCCTGCAGCGATTGTCTGGACGAGTCATATTGGAGACGTCCATTGGTCCACAGGCAAATTTAATTTGGGTTCCTCTTCCACCCTCAAGGAACTCAAACAGCTCAGAGGCTTGCCTGCACAACTTGGTTTTGCCTTCGTGGCGAATCGTCTGGCGTTGGTCCAGGTGGCTGCTTACCATAACCATGGACTTAGCTTTGCCATCGAGTTATGGTTGAGTACTTCCGCGAAATCTATTCGGCGAAATGAATGAACCCCATACTGATCTTGTACTGGTAGCGGTTCGGGTCGCCTTTGGGCAATAAACCTTCATCGATCAGCCGCTCCCTGACCACGACGGCAAAGTGCGATTGAGCATCGTATTCGTCGTCATCGTCATCTTCTTCTTCGTCATCTTCTTCGATTGGGAATTGTCGAATTATCTCCTTGAACTTTTCGAGCACCTCTCCCGTTAGATCGCAGGTTCCTTTTGAAACACAAAAAGCTACGAATTCGTTTGCACCAATAGTGACCAACGGTGAATTCCCGCCTGCGAAATCTTCGCTCGTCCATTCATTTCCAGTTGGCATAGTTTGCTCTTTATCGAGTAGTAGTTTTTGGTCACATTGAAAGTGCTTGTGCGTCACTCGATCGTGATCTTAGCAACTTCCCTCTGGGACTACAACTTTCCCAGGGCGGCGCTGCGCTCTGCCCTGGGCTTTGGTATTGTGGCCTTTCAGGCCAGAAGACGGTGTCTGGCTACGAACCTTCCTCACCGTCACCAAGCGAATAGACCACGAAAAATGCAAAGCCAACAAAGGCTAACAAAACTAGCCAGTCGCCGATGTATCGCGCATCGCTCCACTCTGAAAAGACTCCATACACAATTCTTGCAAACACCAGAATGAAGGCAACTCCCAGTAGGCGAAGCACAATGCGCCGAACGCGTTGCCGACGCGTCTTGACCTTCTTCGTCTGCACTATCGGCGCGGCGTATGGATTCTCCTGCTGCTCATTCATCGATCTTTCCTCACCTCCGTTTGGCAATCCACAAATCGGTAGAGCAGAGTCGGTACGGTAGGGCAGGGCTTCAGCTACGCATTACCCGAGGATTTATCGGGGATCATTCCAGCTTGAGCCGCTCGGGCACCATCGATGACTGAGCGATCGACGGGACAGACGACGCCACAACTGACCATGAATTGAATCGCTTGGTCAATTGTCATATCTAAGTCGACCACTCCCTTGCGCGAGATATTGATGGTGTAACCAGTCATAGGCATGGGCGAACACGGCAAGAAGACAGCTACCAGATCTTCACCAACGTGATTCTCTAAGTTGGGAAGCCCTTCACCGGTAACAAAGCCGACAGACCAAATGTCCTTGCGAGGATACTCTACGGCAACGACTCGCGTGAACTCCATGTCACGATCGGAGAGCACAAAGTCTGTGACCTGCTTCACCGATGAATACACGTTGCTCACGAATGGCACTTGGGAAATGATGCCTTCGAAAATGTTGAAGACAAAACGTCCGACTCCGGCTGCGAAAAAGCGGCCGATAAAGAACAATCCACACAGCACAAAAAGCAGCAGCAGTGGAATGGTGAATGATCGCGGCATGTAGCGCAGCTTGACGTAGCCCGAATAATAGTCGGAAGCTGAAAGAGGCCGTTGCATCTCCTTGGGCAAGTACTCTTGGTTGGCGTCGACAAACGTAATGATGTGCTCGGGGATAAACCTTCGGCCCACCGGTGGTCGCACGTAGTTAAAGCCCTCGAATGTAAACCCTGATTCAGGTTTGGCTGGATCGCGCGGCTTAGATCCCGCAGGTGCCTCTTCGAATACATCCGAAGTCAAGGCGACCAACGAATAACGCACGCCGGTTTCCAGAGGAGAAAGCACATACTGCTCGATGGCGTTAAACAGCCAAATCAGCACGAGCAGTGTGACCAGCGGAGGAGCAATCATGCTGATTCCGCGCCAAATGAAGTGCTTCAACGATGCCGACGGTTTTCTATTCATAGCAGTTTGAACTTTGGGGTAATCTTCCATTATCCAGTATGACTCTGGATGTAAACCTATTTTGAATCGAACCAACCAAGCTTACTCGAACCCCTCAAGCTTACACGATTCAGCCCGTTCGTGTCAGCCGTAGCGAAGGGACGACCATGGGTCGAACCCAGCAAAAACACTGTAACTTTACGCAGGTTTTATCCAGTTGCTCGAGCGAGCGCTACGACGCTGATCTCCAGAGGTTTGCTGCGCCGAAGCTGCTTAGCAAGTTCGTTAGCCGTTGCTCCACTGGTCACCACGTCGTCAACAATAAGAAGATGCCTTCCAGATAGCGACGGTGAGCCCACAATTTGAAACGCTCCTCGAACATTTTGCTGACGTTCGACTAGCGACAGCATTCCTTGCTTTCCGGTTCTGAGGATTCTTCGGACCATTCGGGTCGCAACAGGCCATCCTGAATGTTGCGAAAGCAGTTCAGCCAGGGAATTGGCTGTGGATGCCGTCCGAGCAAGTGTACGACTCCAATGATAAGGGACAGGTACGATCAGCGGCTCCCGCTGCTGCATATCCGGAAATCGCTCGCGAATTCGATTGGCCAATTCGCGAGCCAGAGCGTACCTTAGATACTCCACCCTTAACTTCTTGCAAAGAATTACCGCTTCGCGAAGCTTACCTTGATAGTGCCCCAAGGCGAGAATGTTTGAGAAGTGCCAATGATGATCTCGACAACGCGAACACTGATCGTTTGGTAAGACGCTAGGCAATGGCATCGCGCAGCGTTGGCAACAGTATCGATTCGACACCAACTGCTGTAAACAAGCTTCGCATAGCCTTTGACCACCTTCCACTGCGCATTGGCAAAACGCACACTCGTTAGGAAAGACAAGGGAGACCAGCGAGCTCTTCTCGATCCACTCCAGCGACTTCGCTTGCAAGTACTTTGGCCAAACTAGCATCGAATGCATCCTGTCGTAAAACAATCCCTTACGATAAGCTATCCCTGCTTGCGAACCCTTGAGCTTCCACAAGTTTGGACTAACTTCCATAACGCTATTCGCTAGAGACTCGGTTCACCATTTTGACGCTTCTTTCCAGCAATAGCAACTACGGAAGAAGCAACTAGGACAATAGCATCTATCATCCGAAGCAAGCATTACCCTAGCCGATAAATGCGACTCGCGTTGCCAGACCAAAACGCCGCTTGCTCGTCGTTCGTAAGCTCAGAAGCAAACTCTTCCACGGTCTCTTTCCATCGTGAATAGTCAGTTTTCAACAAGCAAACCGGCCAGTCACTAGCGTACATAAGTCGTTCGACACCAAAAGCCTCTAGAGCAACGTCCCAATAAGGACGAATGGTTGAAGAATTCCAAGAAGCATCGCGAACCTCCGAAGCGACGCCCGAGAACTTGCATGACACGTTCGGTCGCTTGCCTAACTGCTTAATGTGCTCAGCCCAAGCGTGATCAAATCTATCGGCAAAAATTGTGGGCTTAGCGATGTGATCCAAGACAAAGGGTTGCTCGGGATGTCGATCCACAAACTCGATAGTGTTCGCAAGATGCTTAGCATAGATCAAGATATCGTAGACCCATTCAGTCGAACCCAGAATCTCGATACCGCGATTGAATGCGTCGCCCAAAATGAATCGATCGTCTGGTTCGTCTTGAATCACATGCCGGATTCCCTTCAGCATCTTGTTACCTGATAGGCTCTCCATAGCCAGAGACAATTGCTCGTGGTCGCGTAGCGGCACCCAGCCTACCACTCCACGGATCAAAGTTGATTGCTTAGCTAGTTCCAGCAGCCAGTGGGTGTCCTCAAGTGACTGACGAGCGTGCACGGCAACGAAGCCATGGACGTCGTTCATTTCCGACAATTGTTGCAAATCTGGTAAGAGAAAGTCCTTCTTGAGCACACCTGCATCTGGTCCAATCCAAGGGTATTGTTCGGCTGAATAGTTCCAAAGGTGATGGTGACAATCAATTACTTGCATCTTTTAGGACTCGCAAAAACTGGTACAACCGACAAATTCGGTAACATGGGGTGACTGTTTGACCCCTGGACGACCTGAAAATCACCACACGAGTAGGTGGGGCTAGGAATTGCAATCATCGCCGAGAATAATATTCCTGACAATGGTTGCCAACCTCGAATGGCCGACAAGTCAAAACCAATCCAGCTTTTTCTGGCTCACCAAGTATGCAAATCAACTTAGACCCAACCAAGTGGCTAATCGCGATCGCTGGCCTAGTCAATGACTGGATCTTCAGCAGACAGTGGTCCCAGATCTTCCTGTACTCGATTCCTGGCTTCATTCTGATCGGCTTGGCGACCGCGGTCTTCACCGGCGGCTTACTCAACAAGACTGCACTGCGTGATCGCTACATCCAACTTGGTCAAGCCGAGATGGAACGTTGGCAATCGCAGTTGGGTCAGGTTGGTTTGAAAGATGTAGCCAACAAAGAGATGGATGCGGCGAGCCCTGAACCCTCGCAACCAAGCGAAGCCGCCGACAAGTCTGAACCTGACGTAGCTTCGACCGCAGACGCCTCAGCGACTAAGTCTGAAAACACAAGTGATTCGACTCAACTCTCGCCATACGCCGAGATGCTTTTTCGGCGAGCCCACTTGCTTGAACCAAGCTCTGAAACTCAGTTTGTCATTGGCGCTACTCTCTGGCAACGAGGAGTGATACCAAGTGCTAAGCAGACGTTGCAAAAAATAGCTCCAGCCAACGCGCGAGGATTTGCTCCAGCTCACGCAATCCTTGCCAAGATCTGTCGAGACGAATTCGCGAAGACTCGTCAGCCTGCCCTGATCGATGAATTCCAAAATCATGCTAAGTGGGCTGTTGAATGGAAGCACACATTTCCAGAAGTCCTGCTCGAGCAGACCAATCTACTTTGGCAGAAGAGAAAGTTTGAAGAATCGCTGAACTACTTACAGCAAGCCACAAAGTCACACCCCGACTTCTATGTCTTGCTTGTAGAACGAGCGAAAGCGGCAGGCCAAAATGTAATTGCACAGG
>CAUJKA010000345.1 GCA_963204965.1 Planctomycetota bacterium
ATTTTCGCTGCATGCGACTATTTTGGCTGCTTCGCCTAGAAGGGGAATTGCATTAGCTAGGGATTTGAGTGAGCATAAAGTGCTCAACATCCCGCCTATGCATCCCACCTCAGCCGAATTGACCGTCATGCAACGCCAATCGATTCAAGCCTGCTGCGTTTCGCAAACACTGACATCTTACTTACGGCAGCTTCTCCCGCTAACTTTGATTCTGCTTTGTCAAATTCATGCGTCAGCCCAAGACGCGGCAACGCCTGTTGATAAGCCCTCGGCAGAGAAACCGGCAACTGAAAAAGCACAAGCTGAAAAGGCCCAGACAGAGAAGCCAGCCACTGAAAAACCAGCCGCAGAGGTTGCTCAAGGGCATTCGTATCACGGCGAAGCGTACAACGAAGGTCCGCGCAGTGCCGCTTATCTGATGGAGGGAATGGCCAAGCTCTCTTTTCCCGCCACTACGACCTCTCCCGAAGCTCAGGCGTTTATTAACCAAGGGTTAGCGCAGATTCACGGGTTTTGGTACTACGAAGCCGAGCGATCGTTTCGTCAAGCCGCTGCGATTGATCCCGAATGCGCCATCGCGTATTGGGGCATGGCTATGGCTAATGTCGAGAATCTCAAGCGGGCTCAAGCGTTCATCCAACAGGCCGTCGATCGCAAAGCAAAGGTGACACGCCGCGAGCAGATGTACATCGATGCCTATCGCAAGTTCTGCGTCGATACTGAGGATGATGGCAAGAAAAAGATCCCTGGAAAAACGCGAGCTCAAAAGTATACCGAAGCTTTGGAAGAGATCGTCATCGAATTCCCCGATGACATCGAAGCTAAAGCGCTCCTGGCTGGTCAACTTTGGGCCAACGAGCGCAACGAACTGCCAATCTTGGGTCACACAGCGATCAACGCTCTGTTGCAACAGGTCTTTGACGCGAACCCAATGCATCCAGCCCATCACTACCGAATCCACCTTTGGGATCGCAAGAAAGCCGATCAAGCACTCAAGAGTTCGGCGCTGTGTGGTCCGAGCATGCCTGGGATCGCTCACATGTGGCACATGCCAGGCCACATCTACTCCAAGCTGCACCGCTATCAAGACGCCTGCTGGCAGCAAGAAGCTTCCGCGCGTGTCGACCACGCTCACATGATGCGTGATCGAGTCATGCCCGATCAGATTCATAACTTTGCCCACAACAACGAATGGTTGATTCGCAATCTGATCAAGATTGGCCGAGTCGACGAAGCCATCTCGCTCGCCACGAATATGATCGAACTGCCTAGACATCCCAAGTACAACACCCTCAAAAAGTCTGGCAGTGCCAAATACGGTCGTGAACGTCTGTTTCAGACTCTTCACGCCTACCAACTTTGGGACCGAATGATCGAGTTCTCCCAGACATCTTATCTGCCAGACCTTCCCGATGATGAAGATCTACACCTGCAATGGTCGCGATATGTTGGTGTCGCTCAAGCACTTGGAAAATCCGCCGATGCAGCACAGCCAATCCTGCAGGAGTTGCAAGAACGCATCGCGAAAAACCAAAAGCAATTGGATGAGTTGACCGCACAAGACAAGGAGATTGAGCAAAAGTTAGAAGCGTTGAAAAATCCTCCGCCGCCAACAAAGCAGCCCGAGCCCGCCTCTCCTGCGACGAAGACGCCTGCGAGCGAAACATCCGTTGCTGACGCAGCAAAAGCTGAGGTTACCAAGACAGACACAGCAAAGACTGAAGTTGCAAAGCCTGAAGCTGCAAAGGCCGATGAAGCGAAGACTGTAGAGACGCAGGCCGAAGGGACTGCCGAAAAGCCTCAACCTGCACCCGCCACTGTTCCCTCGACGGCACCTTGTGACGCCGACAAGAAAGATACCGCCGCTGCAAATCAACCTGCAAACCAAACTGAAGGGCCAAGCAAGCCAGCAGAAGCAGATATCGAGAAGACTAAAAAGGATCTTAACGAACAGAAGAAAAAGAACGACGAGTCTCGCAAGAAGATTGATCAGTCGCAAAAGAAGCTTGAAAAGGTGGTCAATACGATTCGTGCAGCTCAGTGCGCATCGCAAAAGCGTTGGTTCGATGCAGTCGATCTTGCCGGCAAAGGCGAGGACTTGGATTTTCTGACGATCGAGTGGCAATTGGCTGCGGGTAATTTTGACAAAGCTATCGAAGCTGCGAAGAAGAAGGTTTCGGACCTACCTGGTGAAGTCTTGCCCGTGGCCTTGCAGACATGGATTCAGTTTCAGCACGGTGGCCCCGAGGCGGCTCGCGAGAGCTTCGAACGCTTGTGTGTACTTTGCTCACAAGCCGATACCCGCACGCCATTGCTCGAGAGGCTCAATTGGGTCGCTCAAGCGTTGGGCCAAGCTCAACCATGGGCTTCAACCTATAAGCCTGCTGAAGATATTGGACCGCGACCAAATTTTGACACGCTGGGTCCCTATCGTTGGAGTCCATACCCAATGCCCAACATCACCGTCAAAGACATCCAAGGACAGGATTTGAATCTGTACTCGGTTCAACGACCTACGCTAGTCGTCTTCTACTTGGGTTTTGGTTGCTTACACTGCGTTGAACAATTGAAAGCGATTTCGCCTAAGGCTGAAGAGATTCGCAAGTCGGGAATCGACCTTGTTGCCGTCAGCTCAGAGAATGTCGAGCAAATTCAAACTGCACTGAAGAACTATGACAAGCCACTAGACATCGCACTTCACACGGACCAAGACTTAACGGCATTCAAAGCCATGCGATGCTTCGATGACTTTGAAAAGCAGCCTTTGCACGGGCTCTTCTTGATACTGCCTGCCAAAGATGGTGGTGCTCCACGAGTATGCTGGCAAGACATCGGTTTTGAACCGTTCATGGAGATCGATTTCGTCTTGGACGAAGCAGGGCGGGCCATCAAACTGCACCAGTCCAAGTAGGTTCGTGCAGTAGGTTCGTGACTAACTTCGTTCTCCGTAGTTCGCTACTCAGAGCGAACGTTTTGATGTTGCACTTTTGAAGACCGGATCAAGAAATAGTGCTCGTGCTCAATGAAATGGTGCTCGTAATCGTACTCGTACTCGTACTCGAAAGATCGGACTCGAGCACGAGCACCGTCTTCGACTGAGCACGAGCACGAAAATTAGAAGAACGAAGCGTCTCTTAGCTTCCTGCTCGCTATTGCATACCTGGGAACAACTGTCGCAAGCGATCCAGATCCGCTTGGCCGGCGTATTCGCTGACTTCAAAGACTTCTAGCTTCAGATCTTTGTCTAAATGCAAACCCCGAGCAACCAACTCGGTCGAGAAAAACTGAGCTCGCTTACGGTGCCATCCGGCTAGCCAGTCCGCTAACCACACAAGGCGATCTTCATTCGACTCGGGTACGGCGATGCCGTCGTGGTAGGGCAGCCATTCAAAAAGTTGCGATCGGTGACACGCGGTCATTTGCACAACCGTATCGAACTCGGCCGTGATCTCCATCACCACGTCAGCTCGAAGCTTGCAAGGTCTTGTGAATAGATCGGGCATGTAGGCCACCACGGGATCTTTACGTAACGCAGCGGTCTCCGCGCAGATGTGGGGGACGGTGACGAGGTAACTTGCATCCTGCACCGCCGTTCCAACAGCGCGATGATCTGGGTGATAATCGTAGGGCCGGTGGGTAAGCAACAGGTCTGGTTTGAAAGCGCGAATCTCGCGAATGATGGCCTCACGAACTTCGATCGATGGCGTCAACGAACCGTCGGGAAAATCCCAGGTAACATACTCGGCACCAATGCGTTCGCCAGCCGCTCTGGCTTCAGCGCGACGCACTTTGATCAACTGTTCAGATTCAATTGCATGATGCCCGGAACGTCCATCAGTGACTGAAACGATCTTGACCGTGTTGCCGAGGTTGCAATGACGGACGAGCAATCCGCCTGCAAAGATTTCGGCATCGTCGGGATGAGCACCAAAAACAAGTACGCGAACCAAAGTTGTCTCTCCAAAGTTGTGTGTATTATTCAGCTTGTGCGGGCGGATTTGGCAATCGATAGATGAATGCCACAGGCACGAAGATGATTGCGGCTGCAGCGAAGGCAACGCTTCGCGGCCAATCATTAACTCTCAACAGCCAGTCCACACCCATGTACATCAATCCAGCCAAAACGATAGCTAGGAAGTTGGCCTGATTCATGAATGCAATAACGCGTCCCTTGAGCTCGGCGGGCGGTCGGGACTGTATGAACACTTGAACTGGAATCGCAAAGAACGCGGCAGAAGCGCCCAGCAGGACCAACATGACCATCGTTCCACTAAACCCAAGCAGATGCCCGTAGCCGGGTATCGTGATGGAGAGCAAAACACTGCACGCGATCACACCCCAACATCCCCAAGTCGCAAGCCTTGGATCTGCTCCGCCTTTGCTGCAGTAGCCTGCCGCTACGGCACCGACGGCGATACCAACGCTGATGATCGAAGTCATCAAACTGGTGTAGGTATCAGGAAGTCCAAGCTGAGTCTTACCCAACGAATTCACCGACTGCATCGTCATCCCGGCAATCAACCAAAATGCACAACTCGCCAGTAGAGCCATCAACAGCGGTCGATCGACGCGAAGCAAATGCCGAGTTACTTTAGGAACGCCCAGAGCATCTGCGTTTAGAGGAACGGTGGAATCAGCCGGTGGTGTTCGCCGCAACATCAAACTGGCAAACCATCCAAAAACAGCAACTCCCATGCACACGAGCGAAGCTTTCCACAGGTCGCCGGTCAAGTCCGCCTGAGCTGACTCAGCCGCTTCTTGCACTGGAGCAAGCCAATCTTTTAGTGGACCAGCTAGTGCTGTTCCAAAGATGATTGCAAAGAACGTTGTCATTTGGACCAAGCCATTGGCCTTGGCGAGGTCTTTGGACCGAAGCATCTCCGGCAGAATGCCGTACTTCCCTGGCCCAAAGAACGTGCTGTGTGTGCCCATCAAGAACAATACAACCCAAAGCCCTGACATTCCCCATGATGGAGCCATGTAAAAGGCCACCATGCCTAGCCCCATGATCAAGATCTCAGCCGCCTTGGCTCCCACCATCACGGTCGTTTTGCTAATGCGATCAGCCAGCCAGCCAGCGATACCGCCGAAAATCACAAAGGGAATTCCAAACAATACGGTCGCAAATCCTTGCAGATCAGCCGGCTTGGCCTCCGCGTCGGTTGCTACGGCCACGGCCGCAGCCGTTGGCACCGCTAGAAGCAGGATCAACTGCTTGAAGAGATTGTCGTTAAATGCCCCCAGAAATTGACAAGTGAGATATCCGTAGAAAGCACCATCCTGCGACAACGGTGGAGCAGTATCGATGGCTTCAGCAGCCGCATTACCTACGGAACTTGGTCGATAGACAGCTTCCACATGGGATTCTGCTACTTCTCCATCGTGAGTCATTGTGCAACCTTTTCTGTGCGGCGGGGCGAAGAGTTGTTCGACCTAAGTTATCGTTCGAGCCGTGAATAGACCACCTACTGATAGACAGGCAGACATTTTGCCTGTTTCTGATGGATGCCGAAAGCCCGCTTTACATGCGCGGGTGCTTTTTCAGACTTCAATTCTCAGACTTCTGGCTCTATTGCGTAAACCATTCGTCCCAGATCCGATCAAGTTGCTCAATCGCCTCGGGCAAGGGCAGGGCAACCCAACCCTCTCGTTCGAAGCGAGCTACGCCTAGCTGGACTAGGTTCTTGACCGAGGCTTCGGTGTCAAACGTCGCATTGACTCCGGTTGCCTGCTGCACCAAATCGCGACATCCCTCGCGAATCTGATCCAAACTGATCGGCGTGGATTGACTTTGCATCATCACAAAATAGGCCAAGATTGATTCGCAAGACTCCTGCTGCTCGCCTTCTTCCAACAGGCGTAGCAAAACGCCTTCGTTGTTCCCTAAACTCTGGTAGTAGAGATTCTGAGTCATGTTCAACAGATAACGACGCTGAGTGTGCAAGCGAAAGGTGAACATACTCTTGAAGCCATAGCCGATGGCCACCAGCGCAATGATCACAATCCCGATCGTCTTGAAGGCCCCCAACAACGCCAGCATCAAGAACGTCTTGAGGACTCGCCACATAGTCATGCCAGCGGCATACATGCTGGGCAGTAAGATCTTGGAGTGGTCGATCCACGTCATATGGACACCAGCTCCCGGCAACATCATATCGATGTCTTGCCGAGGAACATTCTTAAACATGCGAAGATACATCCGACCAGAATCGAACTTCTGCGGATGATCTTCCTTAGCGCGAAAAACGATTACCAAGCGTTGGTAAAGCGGAACTTCATACGAAGTAAATCGATACATCTTGCGCCACGAACGATGTTTGCGTCGTCCTATGACCAATCCGCGAGTGTAAACATCCATCCAATCCTGTAATTCAAAGTTCATTTTCATCCGCACGCCCCACGCGCTGGCGGCTTCTAACGTTCGCGTAAGTTCTTCCTGATTCAGCTTCCGATAGTTGGCTCGAATTAGGACTGCTTCGGTTCGCTGACGCGTTTGTTCGATCAATAGGTCACGCTGCTCCGGTGTAGGCACACTGGCCAGCATGCGATCCAGATCTGGATCCAATGGAGCGTACGAATACAACAGTTGTTCATGTCGTTGTCGGTACAAGTGGTGTTCGATAGCCAGAATCAGATTGGCGAACTGGCGAAACAACCCTATGGACTCTTCAGCAATCGATGGGTGCAACGCCAGAAACTCGACCAAGTCGGTGGTGTGCAGCGGTACGTAGTGCTCCTGAGCTTCAGTGTCCCATCGAAGTAAACCGTCTTGATCGTAGTGCTGCACTGGCTTAATGTCTTGCTAGAGAGAGCCGTTTGATGGATATTCTAGAGTCGAACCGAAAACTCAAAAGAACCAGAAGGCACACATGAATTCAGGGCCAAATCGTGCACAACCTTGGGCGCATCCAATTCTCGCAGTTGCGTTTGACATGGATGGGCTGCTGGTGAACACCGAAGAGCTTTACACGCAGGTCGGAAATACCATTCTACAAAGACGCGGCAAGATTTTCACTCGCGAGCTAAAAAACGAGATGACCGGACTGCCTGGACCTAAAGCTTGGACCGTAATGATTCAGCGCGAGGGCTTGACCGACTCGATCGAAAAATTGGCCGCCGAATCTGCTGAGATCTTTTCGACGATCTTGCCCACGCAACTGAAACTGCTTCCAGGAGTACACGAGCTTTTGAATCTCTTGGATCGTAACGCTCGGCCCAAATGCGTCGCAACAAGCAGTTCACCCGAATTTGCCGCGCGCGTCCTGGGTCAAGTTGGAGTATCGGAGCGTTTCGACTTCGTGATAACTGCTCGCGATGTCGTCAACGGTAAGCCTCATCCAGACATCTACCAAGCCGCCGCTGAACGCATGGGAGTTACCACGCAACAGATGATGGTGCTTGAAGATAGTCACCACGGTTGTCGAGCTGGTGTTACCAGCGGTGCATGTACAATCGCTGTCCCTGGCCCGCACAGCGAAGATCACGACTTCTCGGGTACTCACCATCGAGCCAACACTCTGCTCGATCCCGCAATTGCGCAATTGCTTTCGTAGTGAGGCTGGTGGTTGATCTAATCCCAACCCGCTGCGTTAGCGAGGGACTGATTAAGCCCAACCTGCTGCGTTAGCGAGGGACTGATTAAGCCCAACCTGCCTCGTTGGTTTTGAAGTCGCGATTTTCTGAGATTTCGAGACGCTTCGTTCTTCGGATTTTTCGTGCTCGTGCTTAGTCGAAGACGGTGCTCGTGCTCGTGCTCGTGCTTGAATCTAGTCTCTGGAGATCGATTACGAGCACCATTGCATTGAGCACGAGCACGATTTCTTGCCCCGGTCCTCATAAAGTCCAAACTCAAACTAACATCACTACAAATTGCTAAAGTACAACCCCCAAACCAATACTGCAATCAAGCACCCCACCGAGTCTTGCCAAGCCCATCGATCGCTTTGCCGATTGCGACGCGAGTACTCTAACAGCCGGCCTGTGGGGCAACCGAACTTGCAATAAGCCATCGGAACTTTAGCTGAAACAATCAAGGAAACAACGGCGATACTTACACTCGCAAGTCCAGCTATGTTCCAAACATAGGCATCGAACGGTTCTAAACTAGCTATATTCAACTTTTGATTGGCCAAAGTAGCCGCGACAATGATGATCAATAGCAACCCAGGTATCCACCGCAGCCATCGTGACAACGCTGCAGGGACCTTCCAGACTTTTAAGCGCCCTTTGACCAGTCGTTGAGCAGCTCCATGAGGGCACAGATGATGGCAGTAGACATTCTGCTTCGTGAGCGACGGCCAAAACAGCGCCACAAAAACGACTGCAACCAATCCTGGCGCCAGTCGCCATGGTACGCCTGCTGAAGCCCATCCAACCAATAGAGCCTGCGAAACCAAGTTGCCAGTACACAATCCAAAATAGCCAATCAATACGATCGACCACAGCGTTGCAATCCACGCTCGACCTCGAAGTCGAGTCGAGCTTATGAGGATTGCGAACAATAGAACTATCCCAGTTCCCACATCGTGCCATGTCCACCGAATTTTCAAAAGCGATGCCGCTCCCGAGTCAACCGAGGGAACGGAATCAGCCTTCGATAGTTCCAGATACTCCTTAGCCGCAAGAGCCATCGTGTCCACGACAGCGTGACTTGTCATCGTCGCACCAGAAA
>CAUJKA010000346.1 GCA_963204965.1 Planctomycetota bacterium
AGCGAAGGGTCGGTGGCTTTCGTAACAGAGAAAACTTCAAGACAGCAATCTTTTTCTACTGTGGCGGCCTAGATCTTTACCCACGGTAATCCCGGATGGACCAACAAACTGCCACAGGTCTAGTTTCACGATGCGCAGAGGAAGTGAAAGCGACTCTTCGAATTTCCGCAGGGTTTAAGAACGGTCGAATTCTCCGCAAGATCCTCGAAACTCACGCACGTAAATTCGAAGTCTACCGAATTCTTCGTGCGACGGAACTTTTAACCCTAATCGCATTGGGCATAGAATGGCAGGGCTCTCTTTTTGTCTGATTCTGATTCTTGTTTTTGCAGTTCAGTCGAATGCTGATGATCCAACGGGGATGCTAGATGAGCTCTTAATTCAAAGGTCACGAATTCAAGATTATCATTTTGTGGCTGAAGGCTTGATTGTTTATCCCTATCCTGAAGGGAGGTTGGAAGTTTGGTCGTCTCGGGGTAATTTGAAATGCGAGTTTTCCCCGTCGTCAGGAGGTGTTAGTAGGGTACTGATAAACTCCCATTCGGCTTATTACAATGTTGGAAACTCTGACGTCTTGAGATTGGATGAAAAAACTGCAAAGCAGTACATTCCATGGTTTGAATCAAGTTCGATTGGGTTAGAGTTGATTGGCGAACTCGGTCGAGGATTTACGACGTCTGAATTGGTAACGTCGATGCAGCGGGATAAAAGGCTGCTGTCTTTGAAAGACTTGCCTGATGGCAGGGCTCAACTTGTCTACGGGCCGTTTCCGCTTGGAGAGACACGGAGGTTTCTACTTGATCCTGCCAAGCAATTTTCGATTTTGGAATGTAATGAAGTTTATCCGAATAACGAGCTCCCAAGCCAACGTCTATCGGTAGAGTGGAAACAAGTTAATGAGATTTTCGTGCCAACTAAAGTATTTCTGGCAAGGGGACCTAACGTATCGCAAGACTTTACCATAAGGTGGCATTCTGTGGGGGAGCCCCTCGAACCAAGCATTTTTGATCCGATGATCGTATTCAAAGGAAGCAGGCTCTTTGTAAGTGAAGTGAATGGCAGAAAGGTTGGTCAGAGAATTCAATCTGATAATCCTGTTGTGAATTTTATTCGAACTTCAATGCCCTTGCATTTTGTTGTTGCTGCAGTGATTCTGGTCTCCGTGCTGGTGCTTTTAACCTCCTTAATAATTCGTCGATCTAGACTTAAAATCGTTTCTAAGTGACAGTAGAAAATTCCTTAAATCGCCTTGGTGGCCAGAGTGGATGCTGGCGCACTCCTATCTGACTTGCTTGATTGTTGCCCCGGATATCTGAGTTAGGTTGCTTGCGAGCCTACGCTGGATTCAGGACCTGGAAGCTGTAGGTTGTTCACCTTGATCTTGCCCCATAGTTAACGGTGTTCCATTGGCCCAGCGTTTCAATTGCCCAGCGTTCGACAAGCCGATCTTCGACTAGCTCCAGCGTACAGATTGTAGACTCCAGCCAACGAATTGAGGATGACACAAGGATTGTGCATGTTGGAACTCGATTTATCACCAACTTTTGTCCACTATCGGAGAATCAATTTTTGCTCGGTCGCATTTGAAAGATCTTGTCGCCGCTGGTTAGTTCACCTTCGCAGGTTATGATTACGATCTGTCGAGTCCTAAGGTCGACTCGATTTCTTCTTGGCAATTCACGATTTTTCGAGAATAGACGAACATGCTGATCGGTGAACCAAATCGGATCGATTTAAGCTCGCGAATTCATCCGAATCAATTCAAGGCCTATACCTTTAGCTTCATTCTGGTTCTTTCCGCGTGCATCATGCCCGGTTGTTCTCCTAAGGAGGTCAAGCCTGTTGAAGCGCCAGTGCCTGATGTTAGTGTGCAGTTGCCTGAAAAGAAGAAGATCACAGAGTTCTTCGAGTATATCGGACGAACTGAAGCTCCTGAGTTTGTCGAAGTGCGCGCTCGAGTCACGGGATACCTGACCAAGATTCACTTCACCGATGGAAAAGAGGTTGCTGCCGGTGAGCCGCTCTTTGAGATCGATAATCGCCCGTATCAGTTTGCTCTGGACAATGCAAAGGCCAGGCTCAAGCAGGCTGAGTCGCAAAACAGACTTGCAAACCTTACGTTGGAACGCAACAAGCCGCTTCTTGCCAATAACGCCATCGCCAAACAGGACTTGGATGAATTAGTCGAGAAGCAACTGACCGCCGCCGCAGAAGTTGCATCTGCCGAAGCTGCGGTCGCGCAGGCTGAGCTGGACCTTGGTTTCTGCAGCATCAAGGCACCAATCGCTGGAAGGTTGAGCCGTGCGAACGTCACCGTCGGTAACTTGATTTCGAACTCGCAGATCAACGCTCAGCCGCTGACGACCATTGCGGGAGTTGCACCCATTCATGTGGCTTTCGATGTTGATGAAACAACCGTATTGCGGTTTCGTGAACTTCGCCGACAGCAAGGAGAAAGCGTTCAGTTCACTCACGTGCGCGATCTTGACCAAAAGGTGCTGGTCGCACTCTCGAATGAGACCACTTTTACGCATGAAGGCATATTGGACTTCATAGATAACCAAACGCGTGCAACGACCGGTACTCTGCTAGTACGAGCTGTCCTAGACAATGCCGATCGCACTTTTGCACCAGGGTTCTTTGTGCGAGTCCGCGTGCCTTTTGGCGACGCGAAAGACTCGTTGCTTATTCCCGACCGAGCGATCCTTAGTGACCAAAGCATCAAGTATGTCTTGGTGGTTGACTCGAACAATACCGTCCAGCGCAAAGACATCACACTCGGGACACTCGACGGAAAGATGCGAGTCGTGCGTTCAGGCCTAGAGGAGACAGACCGAATCATCATCAATGGAATGCAACGAGCTCGACCTGGAGGCAAGGTGAACGCTGTTGATGCGGCTGGTTCATCACCGCGAGCGGCTGGTTCATCACCGCAAGGAAAGGAGTAACTCATGATAGCTCGTTTCTTCGTTGATCGTCCCGTTTTTGCAACAGTTCTGTCAATCGTCATCGTAATGCTTGGCGGAATTTCGCTGCTGCAATTGCCCGTGGCTCAATACCCGGAGGTCGCGCCGCCAACGATCCAGATCACCGCGGTGTACCCTGGAGCAAACGCGCAGGTTGTGGCCGACACGGTCGCAGCACCCATTGAACAAGAGGTCAATGGTGTTGAGGGAATGATGTACATGTCTTCGCGCTGTACCAATGACGGCGTCATGTCGCTTGACGTCACCTTTAAGCTGGGCACCGATATCGATCAAGCGCAGGTCCAGGTTCAGAACCGAGTGGCTATCGCTGAAGCAAAACTTCCCGAAGAGACTAAGCGACAAGGTATCACCACCAAGAAAAAATCCCCCTCCATTCTTCTTGCGGTGAACTTAGTCGCTAAAGATCCGCGATACGACCAACTGTATTTATCGAACTTTGCAACGATCGAAGTTCGCGACTCATTGATGCGACTTGAGGGCGTTGGCGATGTCTCGATGCTGGGCGCTCGCGACTATTCGATGCGAGTCTGGCTAGATCCTCAGAAGTTGGCTTCGCGAAAGCTCACGGCTGGAGATGTGCTCAACTCGCTTCGCGAACAGAATGTGCAAGTCGCCGCTGGTCGTATTGGTCAAGAGCCTGCCAGCGAAGGCCAAGAGTTTCAACTTGCGATTAGCACAAAAGGAAGATTGCTAGAGCCCGAGCAGTTCAATGAGATCGTCGTTAAAGGGCAGGGGACTGAGCTGGTTAGACTCGGCGATGTTGCTCGAACCGAACTCGGTGCCCGTAACTACGACGTGAGCAGTTCTTTGGATGGACAGCCTAGCGTGACGATGGCTGTCTTCCAGCTTCCGGGCTCCAATGCGTTGACAACGGCTCAGGCGATTCGCAAGGAGATGCAGCGACTGAAGGAGAATCGCTTCGAATCCGGCGTCGACTACGCGATAGTCTACGACACGACGATGTTCGTCGACGAATCGGTGCACGAAGTCTACAAGACACTCTTTGAAGCATTCATTCTCGTGTTCATTGTGGTCCTTGTGTTTCTCCAGGATTGGCGCGCGACGTTGATGCCGATGATCGACGTGCCCGTGTCTTTGATTGGAACTCTGGCGGTGATGCAGTGGTTGGGCTTTTCGCTCAACAACCTTTCGATGCTGGGTTTGGTAGTTGCCATCGGTATTGTTGTTGATGATGCCATTGTGGTTGTAGAGAACATCGAGCGTTGGATGGCCAAGGGCTTACCCGCTCGAGAGGCAACGATTAAGGCGATGGCCGAGATCACCGGACCTGTAATTGCGATTACGCTCGTTCTTAGCTGTGTGTTTCTTCCTACAGTTTTCATCGCTGGCATTCCTGGAAAATTCTTCCAACAGTTTGCACTAACAATCGCTGCGTCTACGATCATTTCGGCGATCAATGCGATGACCATGGCACCGGCTCGAGCAGTAACTCTACTTAAGCCTCATCAAGAAGGGCATCAACCAGAAGCACTTCCGAGTTGGGGAGTTGGATTTATCATTGCCTACTTCGCCTATCGATTCCTTTTCCCGTGGATCGCCAAGCCGCTAGGCATTCCCTTGACACACGGTGACGAGGGTGCCGCCGACGTAACTTGGTCATGGTTTGCTTGGTCCACGGCAATTGCCGTTTGCTTGATCGCGTACGCCGTTGGGTTGTTCCTGCATCCGATCGTCAACGGACTTCTGCAAGCCTTCTTCCGGGTGTTCAATCAGATCTTTGATCGCTTAACGAATTTCTACGGCAAGATCGTTACGGGGGTACTTAAGCTGGGCATAGTCTTCGTTGTCCTGTATATCGGCCTCATTGGGCTGACTATGAAGGGCTTTCAATCGACACCGGCTGGTTTCATTCCTAATCAAGACAAAGGCTATCTGGTCGTCAACGCAAAGCTGCCCGATGGTGCTAGCCTTCAAAGGACAGTCGAAGTAACCAACCAGATCAATACGATCTTGCTGGAAACTGAGGGCGTCGAACACACGGTGAGCGTTCCTGGTTTCTCCATTTTGACCAGCACCAACGCATCCAACAGCGCTGGACTGTTTGTGATCTTGTCTCCCTTCGAAGAACGAAGCGGATCGAAGGAGCTTTACTCCGAATCGATGATTCAAACGATTCAAGCCAAGCTCAACAAGATTCAAGATGCTCAGATCGTGGTGCTTGGTGCACCGCCGATCGATGGACTTGCTTCCACGGCTGGTATGAAGATGCAGGTTCAGGATCGCGCGGGAACTGGCCCGGCGGCTCTACAGGGTGCGATCGAGAACCTTGTGGCTAGCGGTCGCGCTGAGCCGCGGCTGACAGGCACCTACTCGAGCTTCACCGCTAACGAGCCACAGCTTTACATCGACATCAATCGTGAGAAGGCTAAGTCGGCAGGCGTTGCCCTGAACGACGTGTTTCAAACACTACAGATCTATCTTGGTGGAGCCTATGCCAACGATGTCACTAAGTTTGGTAGGAACTGGCAAGTCAACTTGCAAGCAGATTCACGCTTCCGAGCTGACGCAGCCGACATTGGGCGATTGCAGGTTCGCAATAATGATGGCGATATGGTACCTCTGGCAACACTGATCGATGTCAAAGACATTACGGGACCGGGCATTGTCTATCGCTTCAACATGTATCCGACCGCTGATTATGTTTCGAATCCGGCAGCAGGCTTCGGTTCAGGCGATGCGATGAAGCTGATGGAAGAAATTGCCAAACGCGAACTGCCCAGTTCGATGAGCTTCGAGTGGAGCGAATTAGCTCTACAACAGCTTATCGTTAGTGAAGACTTGTTGACCAAGCTGGTCTTTCCGTTAGCAGTTGCCTTCGTATTCATGGTTCTAGCGGCTCAGTATGAGAGCTGGTCGATGCCTCTAGCGATCTTGCTGATCGTTCCCATGTGCTTGCTTGCCGCTATTGGCGGACTATGGATCTACGGATCGGACATCAATATCTTCACCCAGATTGGCTTTATCGTTTTGATTGCCTTGGCCGCTAAGAATGCGATCTTGATCGTCGAGTTCGCTAAACAATTGCAAGCCGAAGGCCAAGATCGTCGATCGGCGGCCATTGAAGCCTGCCGAGTCCGCCTGCGTCCAATTCTCATGACCTCCTTCGCCTTTATCCTTGGCGTTGCACCTTTGCTACTTGGCAAAGGCGCCGGTTTTGAAATGCGCAAGGCGCTGGGCATCGCCGTCTTTTATGGAATGTTGGGCGTGACAGTCTTCGGCTTGATCTTCACGCCACTGTTTTATGTGCTGGTCGATGCCATCGGCACCTTTATCGCCAACCGCTCCAAGAAAGAGGATTCAAACAGCTCATCTCCCAAGCGACCGCTTTGGTGGCAGAAGCTTCTCCAAAGCTTGAGTAAGCAAAAAGCTCAAAGTTGAGTTTTTGTCGCGTTGCCGCTTAACGACAGTTAGTTTTCAACAAAGGTAACACGCCACGGCTCGTAGGGCGTGTGCAGAGGTCTAACACCAAGTCGCTTCGCGCAAAATATGTTCTTGGCCGAAGTTTCGCACCACGATCAACCATATTCTGACCTCGTAACACGCCATCGTGCTGAGTTTGACTCAGCTACAAAGGCAATCGATGCGCCAATGGTGTGTTTCGCATTTGATTGAGTTGGGAAGCAGTGCGGATTGTCGTGGGGTGTTTCTTTTGTGGCAGTGCTGGTTTGTAGAACGCATGCTGCACATACCCTACGAAGAGAAGACAATCGACGCGCAGATGGTGTGTTACGCGTGCGGACAACAAGTCATTCGAACACGTGTGTGAATCGGACTAAACCGCGGTGCTAATGACCGTTGGCAGATGCACGCTGCACACACCCTACGAAGAGAAGCAAGAGAGGGGAAATCAACCTTTCTCCATCTCCACCTTGAGCCATGCTTTGGCGTAGTTCATCATGCGCGTCCCGGTGGCTTGTGAGACGTTGAGCGAGGCAGACGCTTCGTCGTTGCTCATTCCGGCGAAGTAACGAAGCTCAACCAGTTTGGCATGATCGGGTTTGATAATTGCGAGTCGAGAAAGTGCTTCGTCAAGATGCAACAACTCAGCATCAGGCAGCGGAGCCGAGAAGTCGTTGTACTCAACGCGACAGTTATCGCCGCCGCGTTTCGATGCAAGTTTAGCGCGGGCTCGATCGACCAAGATCTGTCGCATTGCCGTTGACGCAGTGCGAACGAAATGCGTTTTGTCGTTCCAGTCGATCGAAACATCGGCCAGCTTCAGCCAAGCCTCGTGAACCAACGCAGTCGCTTCGAGTGTCTGGCCAGGCTGTTCACTTGCCAACTTCGCTGCCGCCAGCCTTCGCAATTCTTGATAAACAACCGGAAGCAGTTCGTCAGGCGTCAATCGTTGGACTCCGGCAGGGGAGAGGGGGGCTCTTTCGGCGTAGCCTTCGATTCTACTTCAGCCACCAGCCTTTTGAAATCGTCGCGATCGCGAAGTTGCTTTAAATCGGAATCTGTGCGCAGCCCTTTGACATTGTCGTAGCCAGACTTCACAGCTTGATTCAACAATTCCATGGCTCGATCCGCGAATTCTACTTTCTTTTCTGACGAGCGATCGGCGGCCAGCGAATAGGTACACGCGAATTCGTACCACAACTCGGCATCCTGATCTGGAAGCTTTGTGAGCTCGGAAATTCGCTCGATGGCCTCGCTAACCAACCCCAATTTAAGCACCCTCTTCCATCGCTTCGTGAGCAACTTGGTCTTGTCTTCTGGCGGATTCAACGCGACATACTTGTCCCAGTCTCTTTCGCCCTCTGCGTATCGTTGAAGCTTGTCCAGTGCCTTGGATCGACCTTCGTAGCTCTCTTCCAAGTATCGTGCTGTTTTGCTTGAGGCGGCTGTAGATGAATGAACAGGTTCAAGCAACTCGATCGCTTTTTTAAACCACGGCAGGCTTTCCGTCGGTTGGTCTGCGTCATAGAGCTTCATCGCAGTGTTCGCGTAAATGCCGGCGAGATCGACTTTGTATTCTGGAATAGCGGGATACTCTGTGACCAATCTCTCGCGGATCTTCGCTGCTTGACGATACTGCTCCAGCGCATCGTCCAGCTTATCCCGATCGGCCAGTAGATTGGCAAGACTGTTGTGGCTTGAGGCTACGCTGTCACTATAGGATTCGACTGTGGGGAATTCGGCTGCAAGAGCCATAAGAATAATCTGGGCTTTGCGATACGACTCTTCAGCTTCATCTAGCCTGTCCAGCTTGCGCAACAACTGCCCAAGACCAATGTGACTCGCGGCGAGATTCTTACGATACTCGGGAACTGCGGCAAAGTCTGTGACCAACTTTTCCCGAACGGATATGGCCCTTTGATACAATTCCAAAGCCAGATCAAGCTTGTTAAGCTCTCGCAGTAAACTGGCAAGGCTGTTGCAGGTCGTGGCGAGATCTTGTCGGAACTCCGGCTCGTAGGGAAAGGTCTT
>CAUJKA010000347.1 GCA_963204965.1 Planctomycetota bacterium
AAGGCCCAGCAATTTACCTAGCCCAACCCCTCGGGCTGGGTCTTTGAACTTGACCAAGTTTAAGGGCCAACGGCCCGCCCGGTTGCACGCAAACCGGCGGGCCGTTGGCCCATTTTTTTTCTCGCGAATTAAGTACCCAGCCCTGCAGGCTGTGCTAGGTAAACGAACAGGGCTTCGCCCCTAAAACCAATTTTCGCAACATCAAAACTTGCGCCTGCGGTTCAAGAAAGATCGCCCGAACGTGCAATCGTCGCCCCATAATTCCAACCAACCCTCAAACAATTCTCAAGCGGCATGGTTTTCTACATCAATACCCAACATCTTGACCAGCAGCATCCCACTGCAATGATGAAGTTGTCCTTTATTTCTGATTTTCGGAACTTCATTTGTGGAAAGCTACGCGATGATTGCTCCTGTACATTCGACGGAAGGTAAAAAGAAACGGTATCGAATTCCTCTGGGCAGAAAAAAGACGACTAGCCAAGCCATTGGATTTCAAGCAGCTCTCAAGAGCGACCGACCAAAACAAAATCTCTTGGTCGCTCCGAATGAAAAGCACTTGATCACGATCGCACCGACTGGTGCAGGCAAGTTTCGTTCGGTGCTTGCCCCCGAGCTGCTGACCTATCCTGGTCCAGTTGTTTGCGTCGATATCAAAGGCGAAGCGTATGCCGTTACGGCTCGGCGTCGCCGAGAACTTGGTCAGCGAGTCGTTCGGCTCGATCCCTTTCAAGTCATCGGAGCGTCGAGCGATTCATTGAACCTGTTCGACCTCTTCAAGCTTCCCAACGCCGACTTGGAAAGCGACGCTCAAATGATCAGCTCGATACTCGCCGGTGGAGCGTCGATCGCTAAAGATCCTTTCTGGGACATATCGGCTGGTGGGCTGGTATCGGGGTTGATTGTCTACTTGGCTCATCATCGCGATCAAGCTCATCAGATACTCAAGTCGTTGCGTGAGATGATCTACGCCGACGACACCGATTACCAGTTGGCCGTGTTGTTGGATACGTGCAAAGCAATGCATCCGATGGCACGCGGCGAAATCGCCGCCTATTTGACGCATCCCGAACGCGAGACCCGCCCCAGCGTCTTGTCGACGGCTCGCAGTTACTTCAAAGCCCTCTTCTCGCAGCGCGTGGAAGCGTCGTTCGCCGAGTCCACGTTTTCGCTGGTCGATATTGCCGAGTCGGAACCGATCAGCGTCTACTTGGTATTACCACCCAACAAACTACAGAGCCACAATCGATTGATTCGACTGTGGGTCACCACGCTGATGTCCGCCATCACCTCGCGACGACAGATCCCCGATTGGCCAACGTTGTTCTTGATCGATGAAGCTTCGCAGCTTGGCAATTTTGCTCCGCTGGTTCAGGCCATCACGCTTGGTCGCGGGTATGGTGTGCGAGTGCATTCCTTTTGGCAAGATCTCAGCCAACTGATGACCTGCTATCCGACCGAATGGCGAACGATCATCAACAACTGTGGCGTCAAGCAAGTCTTTGGTCAGACCGACGCCTTCATGGCCGCTGGGTTGGATGAGCTATTCCAAGTGTCGATCAAGTCCTTGATCAAGATGCATCGCAAAGACCAGTTGATACTGCGTCAGAGCGAAACAGTGCATGCAACCAAGTTGGACTATCTCAAGGATCGCATGTTTGCTGGCATGTTTGATCCCAATCCCTATCACGGAGGCCATTGGCCCAGCCTACCTGGATTGGAAGGACCATCCATCCCCAGCGATGGAGCAACGTTACAGGGGATCGCTCAGCGTCAACGCGGCGAAGACGACGGCGACTTACAGAAAGGCGTTCATCATGGCTAAAGAAAGCTCAAGGCCCACATCCTTTACCGATCGCATCAGGCCCCGCCAGCCCCAAACATTTCACTCCCAACCAACGCAGCCTGGCGGGATTAGCGACGGCGGCGCTACTTTCGCGGAGCGAAAGGCGACTATGCGGAAGCCTCAACCACCGCGAACAGCTGAGTCAACTGAGCCTGTTCAGGCAAGTACGTCCGCTCGCTCAGTTCTGGTCACGCCGTCCACTCGTTCATCACAATCAGTCGTGATCATCGAAGAGGAGAACAACAATCCCTTCGCGCACATCGACTTTGTGCGAGTCGGATCTGCACATGCCGTCTGCGAGCCGCATCAGGACGCCGAGAACATCGACCTCCTACGTCGCCTCTCTGCGCACATCCTCCTTCGCTACCAACCCGAGCTCTTACCCGCCAAAGTCAGCCTTGAATACAAGTCTGACACTTCCAACACCACCATCTCGCTCGTCGATTCTGACGCTGCTTCCGATTACGGTGCTGATTTTGAAACTCCCCGCAACTCCAGCTCTTCTCACCACGCTAGCACGCCTAGTAACGGCAACACAGATAACTCCAACACCGTCAACTCGTCCAGCACCACAACAACCTCCACCGACAACCATTCACTCACTTCTCCCACTGCAAAAGACGTTTCACCATTCTCTTTCCAATTCCCGTCTCCACCCTCAAATCAATCCCCATCCCCATCCAAACACTTCGAGCCATCGTTTCTTGATCGACGATGGCTCAAGGGGCTATATCTCTGTGTGTTAGTGCAAGGCCAGCTCCCCAGCGGCCATCGCGGCTACTGTTACTTCGGCGTCTTCGCCGACACCTTCATCACATACATCGACCGCTACCAACCCCATCACTCTTTCAACCCCACCCAACTCAAAGCCATCGTCCTCGCCCGCTCCACCGGCGCCCCATCCCCCGAAATCCGCGAATTTATGAAGATGAAGTTTAGTTTTCACGAGACGATAGTGATTTTGGAAGTCTCGCGGTGATTTCACTACAACGTCTCACGCGACTAATGTTCGCCTTGTTAGGGACGCTCGAAGTCGCCTTGCCAAAAACCAGCCATTGAGTCCACCCAAGCCGACCATTCTTGTTGGGTTATTGACGTCGCGTTTGCAACGGGCTCGACGGTGACTTGCACTTCTGAATCAGCCAGAGCCCGACCAAGAGGTACTGAAAGATGCAGAACCCCATCAGCGCCTACTTTCGATTTCAGTATCATACTCTTCATGCGCCTTGTCTCCAATTAAGTTGTCGTTTTGTTCTACTCGGCGCTTACCTTTCAGTCGAGAAGCAGCTGTGTGACTTCTCAATCATTCGCCAACCCACAGCCGTCTAAACGAGCGACACCGATTTCGCGATCGACGATCGCTCAAGCGGCTTATCTCTGTGTGCTTATGCAAGGCCAGTTCCCCAGCCATTGACAGTAGAGTAAAGTCTTCACGCTATGGCGGTGCTACAAATCAATCAGAATCAACTCGGCCAGATTTGTGATCTAACTCATCGAGGAAGGACTGCACAGCTGTGGCCTCCAATTGTTGTAGATCTTCGAAAAGTGTTAAAGCGGGCTCTCGAAAAAGCGCATTCCGATGAAGGGTTGTTGCAATCCGCACTAGCTTTTCTTCGCACATGTGAATTCTATGCGCAGAGCTGGCTAGAGCATGCTTGACGATTTTACCCGATATGGAAAGCACGAGTTTTGGATGTGTGTCAACCAACGGCCAAAGTAGGCTCACGAACTGATACGGATCAGTGAGCTTATCAAACGGCAGGTAATCATTTATGGCCGTCAACAACCTAAGCGTACACTCATCGTCAACCAGCGCGTCTTTATGACGAAAAGCGATATTAAACGCCTTTACCACTCGCGGAAGTGTTGACGGACACACGGCAACCAATATGTCAACGGATCGATCGCGAAAGTCAGCCACGTGTAATAGGCTTCCCGCCGTGTGTACAAGCCCGGTTATGAAAGGTTCGCATATCTGAACACCAAGTCGCTGGTAGCTTTCTGCAATCTCTTCAACTTCATTGAAATCGCGAATCGCAAAGAGTGCGGCAAGTTCACCCGCCGCTTGTTGCAAGCTGCAGAGTTTGGATGCACGCAAGTGGGTCACAATACGTTGTTGCTCATTGGGATTAAACCAGGGCGAGAAGGCTCTGATCGTGGATAACGCTTCCCTACTAGATAGTAAATTGGGTAGTCTATCCAGAAGTTGCAGCAAAAACGTAGCAAATGCTTCACGATCTGGAACATACTGCAATGCCGCAAAAAGCCAACAACGCCATAATCTCTCGTTGAATGGTCGCTCAATGCATGTCTTCAAGATAGAGACCCAGGACAATGGTGTTTCGCCCTCAAGCGGCGAATACTCAGCCGCCTTTAGTGCTTCCCCAACCCAATAAAATTCATGCGGAATGAAATCGCCAGAAGACATTCCCCAAAGAATTGGCCCCACGTGTCCATCGTTCGCCCATGCGGTATCGATATGATCAACAGCGTTTCTTGTATTGTCACTATCTTCGGTGGGCGCAGGCAAGTTATCAGTTTGCAACCACCGTGCTAACTCCTCCGCAATTTTGAAGCTAATTGGCACACCATAAACTGCAAGTCGGTGTACAGTTCGGCCAATGCCGTCGTGGAAGCTACGTCCTTCAAAATTTCTGCCCATGAGCTCAAGAACAACGTCATGAACGGTATCCAAAGAAAAAGACGGCAAGGTTTTGCTGCTTAGAGGCCAATCGATGGCACCAAGCAGTGTGCCCGCGATGTCCGAGTGACGATCTGGAGATAGCTTTCGGATTACCGCCAAAGCACCACTGTGTTCCTTCGATGTGAAGTCACGCAGCAACCTGTGTATACTCCCATGTCGGAAATCTGTTTGAGCAGCTCCTGCCATACTCTCTCTCGCTAGAGACCGATCGATGACATCAATGGCTGCTTCTGGGGCCATTTGGCATAGTTCGTCCACAGTTGGCAGTTTGAATTCATCCTCCACTACGATGTGGGTATTCATTCTAAGCTCCCATTCTGCCTCACGTTTCCGCATGATTTCTTCCTGTTTACCGATTGCAGCATGAGTGTCCGGTGTTCGGTTGGGTTTGGGAACAAGGGATAGAAGGTCTGTCTGACACTCCAAAATGAACTCTGGCTCTCCTTCATCGCGGTAAGGATTCCAGTTCAGTACGATCCGTTGGAATTCACTCAACTGTTCTTTCGTCCAGTAAGCGAGTGCGGAACGAACTAACGACACGGTTCCAATAGTCTCAGAAGAAAACAAGTGGATTGAGAGTCTCCGCGAATCGTCCCGAAGTACAGCTAGTGAGAGATCGGGATACTGTTTTGCAATCAATTGTACGGCATAAGCCAAAATCGCCTGAACGGTCATCGAGTCTATGGCAAGATGTTGAATGACGAAAGTGCGTACGTATGAGGGATCTAGTTTTGCGATTCGATCCAATGCCCGCATGGTCGCTCGGATGATGTTCGCTCCAGGAAAAACGCCATCATCCGACCGAAGCCAGAAATGTGAATCCGCCTCGCTTCGATACGCCTTTAGTCGCGAAGCCGATAACGCGGGATAAACTTCACAGACGGTCAAAATCCATGGCCAGATACATCCAAGGAAATGACGAGGTTCCAATTCGGCCAACTCAATGCACTCAGTCCAGAATTGTTCGCTCAAGAATTTGGACAGTGAACTCGTGTCACCATTTTGTCGAAGGGAACACGAATCCCCTAACTCAATCCCACGGTCGCCGGTTTCGTTTGCAGCGTTGAGAGATAACGGTTTGATTTGTTTTTGTAACCATGCGCTCATCAATTCGATTGCGCCGCATGGAAGAGATTGTTTCCATCGATATTCAAGCATAGAAATCTTATGTTCGCTGACTTCCGTCGTGACCACGAGCCAGAGTAGCCATGCAACAAACTCATTGTCAGGACGATCAATTGAAGTCACGACATCCCAAAGTTGATCCCTAAATCCTCGACGATATGCCCAAGCTTCCAATAAAAGTCGATGAGCCCGATCCCGGTCAACGCCAAATGCGGCTTGAACTACACAGGCCATGGGCCAGAATTGGTCGAAGTTTCGAAGTGATCTAAGTATCACTTCGTCGGGGATCACTGCAATCCAAGCTGGATTATTGCGCAGCCGGTAACAAGCGATTGGATGTGTTTGACTGTGATCTAGCCATCCGAGCATCCATTCGATCTCTTTTGGCTCCGGATACTTCACAGTAGTAACGAATTCCAACAACAGTCGCTGTAAATGTCTCCGAGAAATCTGCGCAAGAAGTTGTGACATCGCGGCAACATAAGCCGCATAATCGTCGTCTCTAAGATAGTTGAGCGTTCGCCAAAGAATTGGCCGAATGCTTAGTCCATGCTGACGTTCTACGACGTGCCGTACGAACTGGGGTACATCTTTTGCCCACAGCTTTCCAATTACAAATTCGTACTGTGTCTGGTGATCAAACGATATCTTGCCATCTTCACTCTGCCGTAGCCATTTTGCTTCGCGTAGTCTCTCAACGACGGTAGTGTCTAGTGTTAGTTGAGTTGCGAGGTGCCACGATTCTTCTCTGGAGGCGATTTGTTGCGCCAGCGATTGAAGCAGCGAAATTGCAACGGCCGCGTCAGGACCGGATTGAAGCAACTTCCAGCGAATAGCGTGCAATGACCGTAGGGAGTTTGACATTGGAGGAACGGTTTCGCTGCTGGGTCCAGAAATGGACCCAATATACGCTGCTAAGTGGTAAGGAGTTTGAAGAAACTCCACGGAACTCGGTGGCCAATCTGCTGCGTCAATCTGGATGGCAGCTAGTTCCGCGACAACTGATGCTTTGTCAAGAAGCGATAGGTCAATTCGCTTCACAGAGTACTTAACATCTCGCGGTTCCAGCAGCGAACCAAGCCGGATATCTGAATGCAGTTCAACAAGACGCGAGGCCGCAACTATCGGAATGAGCTTTTGGTTTCGTAGCGCATTTACTAAGTCAAGGACAGCGTTCAAACGTCCAGACTCAAGATCGACCAAGTTTGCGAGGGAATCAAGTTGGTCAATGATCACAGCAACTTGATACTCACCGACTAAACGCTCTAGCTCGCCTACGATATCACCGTTACGTCCAAGTACCCACTCAGAGAGTTTCGCAAGTGAGTTGATCTCAATCGGTAGCAGATCTGCCTTAATGACAAGTGCAATGTTCCCGGCAGCGATCCAACGCGCAGCAACCTCCCTTAGTACCGTGGACTTCCCAATGCCTGGGTCGCCAAGTACATATTGCTCTGAATATTCCTGACGGTCCAGTTCGTCCAAAATCTGTGTGATTTCAGAGCGGTCAATCGACCTGCCGTTGGGTAGTTTATGGGATATTTCGGTAAAACCGCGAGAGAGCACTTGGAGTCGCAAAAGTAGAATCCTGTTCGCCTCCAGATCATTGCGATCACACGCGCCCTGCAACGCATCAAGTAAAGTGTGCAATCGAATTATTCGCGAAGCTAATCGTTTCCGAAATTCGTCGAACTTACGGCAGCGAATCGACTCGCCTAAGATGATATGCTCCTCAAGATTCTCAATCTGCCCAAGGGCGCATTCACTATAGAGACGGAGCGTTTGCAAGCGATCCGGTATCTGCCGATACAAAACGGGCAGGATCAGTCGGTTACGTGGATCCCATCCTTCGGACTTTAGAACTCGGTTCTGCTTGTTTACAAACTGCTCAAATTCATTAATGCACTCAGGACGTTGAAAGTAAGTCGGGCTGATCACTGCAATAAAGACTACCGCTTCGTCAATCCCTTCGTCAATACAATTTCGCCAATTAACACCCCATTCGTGCTGCTCTCTGTCGACATAGATCCGAAACTTGCTATCGCCTGAGCGTTGTTGAATCTCTTCTTCAAGTAGAGTTGCGAACTCCAATATCTTATTCTCGGCCCGTTCGTTGTCCTTTCGTGCGTAACTGAGAAAAGCAGGCATTTAAAAGTCGTTTTTGGATGGCAGCTTGTGTGTTGAGAAATGAGTATCATTCAGTTTATGTAGAAACGTTGTCGTGTGTCAGTCCAACAGTACCAAAATCTCTGGTCGGGTTACAGAAATCACACTTTGGACCATGGTGCCCAATCTGTTACTTCTTCAATGAGTGGTGCATGCTGTATTACTTCTCGCGGCGGTGTTTAAGACGGCTAATGCGTTGAGATGGTAGAGGACGTAGTAGGCTTGGCGAAGATCTTTGAGTTGCTCAGCCTCGCTGAGGCTGCTCCAGCAGCAGAGAGTGGCTCGCTGGTGCTCATGTTGAGGTGCCCGAACATCTTTCTTGGTTATTTCTCCATTCTGGTTCGTTGTGGTTAGGGTGATCCTGGGCTTCTCTTCCTCGATGAACTCGTATCCCTTAAGCAGTTGCTCGGCCATCCAACGATTGTGCTCCATTTTCCCAAGCTTCATGAGTAGGCTGGGATCGTCTTTAATAACGGCTTGAGGATCAGAGTACTCGTAGCCTTCCATGGGAAACGAAGCAACACTTTCAATCTTGGGAAGCGATGTGTCTCCCTTGACTGAAATTTGGTCGAGCCGGCCGCCGGCAACTTGGAATTTGATCAAGGAGTGCGCTGCGGCTTGAAGATTCGACTTGAGAAATTCAAACTTCGTGGGCTCAATATTGCCTTCGCACTTCGAACCGACTTTCAACGAGGATGTTGCTAGACCATAGCTGTGCTCAACAACCGAAGCTAACTTCCGGATCAGGGTTGCATCGAGCAGGGCAGTGGAGATGCAATGCTCTTCCAGGCCGAATGGGACATGTCGCAAGTTGTCCGTTGCTAGCTCCGTCAACGCCTTATGCCCCTGTAGCCAAAAATAGGTCGTAAGACTCGGATGAGGCTCGCCACTTGGACAATCAGGCTGAAGGCCCTTGCGCTGTGAGTACATATTCCATGCCTCAGCGAACTCGCTGGACCATTGAAAGGATCGGCTGACCTCTTTGTCGCACACAATAACGCTGGGCTTGACGACAGTTGTGCCGTCTGGCTTTGTTAACCGATAGATCAAATCTAAGAAGGAAGCATCGCTGGGACTCACCGGGGCCTGTGTGAAAATCGCATTGGTTGCAAAGGTCACTGGGACCTTTGGGGCTGCAGGCTTTGGAGCTTTGGCCTGCTGTCCCTTTGGAGTGACTTTACCAATCGCTGCGGGCTTAGCTTTTATTGCTCGTGAATTTACCTTGGTTGCAGGACCACTGGCCGTAGCTTTAGTTCGTACTACGTTTGTTGATTCATGCCAATCGTCAAATTGGCTATCGAACTGAACGTCTTTCCAATCCGGAAGGATGCTGTCTGGAACCGTGAACTTGGGATACCTGGCCATGAACGCAGCCGCCTCGGCCTGGGAATCTGAACAAAGCACAAGAATGCGGGACTTCTTGAGGTTGTCAAAGTGAGCCAACTGAGCAAGTCCGAGTGCAACCTCCTGGCCTAACTCTTGTAAACCGACGATGACGTAGAGTCCAACTTCATTATCTTCCTTCGGACGAATGCCTGGCTTGGTCAGCTCGCGTTGAACCAAGTCTCGAACTGCATTCTGCTGAGCGTTGAAGTGACGCATTTCGATATGCGAGAGTTTGACTTGTTGTTTGAAGTACTCCTTCTCCATCCAGCTTTGCATGTTCGAATCGTAGACCTGCACATGACAGACCGCTTCTTCGTTACGGAGTATCTTACTTCGCAAGTATTGAATACTTCGTCGCCACCAGGGCGATATTTTTGGATCAGCCAGTGCTGTAGATTTCTCGACCTGTCGAATCGAGTAGGTGAGCAGGTGGTGGCTAATCTCCAGGTTCTTTCGATCATCGCCAGCAACCACATAGATTGAAGAGATCGCATCAAAGGGAATCTTATCGTAGACACGATCATCAAGTGCATCACCGACGATTACCTGAGCACCCAGTGCTTGAGCCCGCTCGATGTGGACCGAATCGTTATCTGACTCGATCGACACGACTCGATGCCCTTCAGCAAGCAGATTGCGGATCAATCTCCGCCCAATTGTTCCCAAGCCAATCACCAAGGCGACTTTCTTCCTGCTGTGAAAGCAATACAAACCTAGCCAAAACTCTCTACGAGCCCTCTCGCAAACGTAGGCAACAGTCTTGTATGCCACGAAGTATGCAAAGAGACAGCCGAAGATTCGGGCCAGCGTGAAGTAGAACTTAGTTTCAGGCTGAACTTCGCCGTCATGCGGGCTCATATTCATAAGTGGCAATTGAGTCGCTTCGTAAAAGGCAGTAGAGTAGCGATCCCAGAAATCTAGATCTGGGTGTGCTGCAAGACCTCCGGCAACGGCTAACGCAAATGCAGAAAAGGCTAACACAATTCCGAGAAAGACTGACTTCTCGGCCATCCACAGGGGCACGAGAAAGTGAATCAGGAATCCAACGCAGGCGAGCAACCCAACTAAGCCAAGTGAGCTAACGCCAAGCTGTGGCACTAAAAACAAGACAAGAAAAAAAGCAAACGCCCCTCCCAACGACTTCCGATATGGGTGCTTTGCGACCAGAGCGGCTACGACAATGCTCAACAGCGCAACACCCACATAGAACCAGGAGTTCACCGCTCCAGGAGTAACTGCGGCTTGTGACGCGCCTGACTTGTCTGTAGAGGTGTTGGAAGTTGACGATTGAGCCCCAGACTTGTCTACCTTCGGATTAACGACAGTCTCTTCGGATTGTTGAATGCTGACTGTGACTTTGGAATCGATGGAGTTCTGCGTTCGAGTGGTCGAATCGCTTTGCAGCGAAGACGCGGCTAGACAGACAAAACCAAGCAGGGCATAAAACGCGATCATTATCTTTCCTACGTCATTCATAGCTGTTAATCGCAACGCTTTGGGGCATAGTTGGATCTGGGATCAGTGTTAAGGTAACACCAAAGATGATAATCACAGCGTGGCGGGTTTGTAGATAGTCGCCTTTCGCTCCGCGAAAGTAGCGATCCGTCACGATCTTAAGTCGACCAATCGATCTATTTCAACCAGGAGAAGAGAATAGCCGCGCATACTTTCGCGGAGCGAAAGGCGACTATTCCAGAATCGCATGGTTATTGCTTTACTGACACAACTGAAATACAATCAGTCTGCGGGTGGCGATTGGCAAAAACAAGTTTTGAGCCGAAGAGATTGTAATACCTTTTGAAGGTCCGATTATTAGATTCTGATGAAACGGAATCGTCAGAATTCCCGAGACGCAGGAATTCTGGTTAGAGGGCAAAAAAGGAACTCTGGCGAGTCCCACTACGAGGGGAAAGGAATTCGGGCGAATCCCACTACAGGAATACAACCAATGAGAAACGTGAATCATATCCCGCTTGATTTGATGCAAACTTTCATCAAGATCGTTGAGTTCGATGGGGATGCGTCGGCGGCGGCGCGAGCGTTGGATATCTCGCAGCCGACGATTTCCAAGCGACTTACGGCGTTGAAACTTATCGTCGGAACCGAGGAAGGACGGCCGTGGCTGATCCTTAAAGGCAAGCGATGGTTGTTAACGCCGGCGGGTGAACGAGTGCGCGGTGTTGTGGCAGATCTGGTTCGGCAGTATGAGAAGGTCGAGCAGTTCATCGGAGAAGGTCAAAATGCGAAAGCGACACTAGCGATCGCTTGCGGGCAGACGGCAGCCAGCGGCTTTGTGCGTGAAGCTGTGGAACAACTGCTGATCGAAAGTCCCGATGTAACCGTTCGCATTGCTTCTCCGCGAGGCAGATCGCGTATCGAAGGCGTGGCTGGTGGGCAATTCGATATGGCCGTTGTGACCGACAACGAGTCGATGATTCGTGAAGTGGCTGGCATTGAGCTTTATGTCGAACCACTGAACATCGACCGCTTTGTTATCGTTGGAAACCCGCCGGCGAAGGCTTGGTGGAGCAAAGCGTGGGATGCGTTGCCGGTTCGCCGGGCGTTAACGGCCAAGGAGATCGCAGAATTTCCGTTGATCTTGCCCGAGCCAGATGCTTCGCGTCGTCAACAGTTCGATCAATGGTTCAGCCAATCAAATAACAAATCGCCCAACGTTGTTTTGGAAGTCGGCGGATGGTTGAGTCTCTTGCAGTTTGTCCAAGTTGGAATCGGCGTTGGCTTTGCAACGCAACAAGCTGTGGCCGCATTCGAAGCGATGAGGCCAACTCGAGCTAGTACCAAACCAAGCATGGTTGTGCGAGCGCTGGACGAGAAGGACTTTCCTCCCGACCAAGTGCGATTGATCGCCAGGAAGCCTCAAGGCCGAGATAAACCTGACTTTGGAACTTCCGCTCAACGGCTATTGGAGCTAATCCGGCTTACTAGCGGCCATTAGATGAGAACGTAGCGATCCATTACGATCTTGAAGGATTTATTAAAAAAAGCCTGGGGAAGAGAACAGCCTCGCATACTTTTGCGGAGCAAAAGGCGACTATCAGCGGTCGCACATACAACCGCTGAGTTGTTGTCACACAATCATTGTCACAGAGTAAGACTATCGTTGGCTTAAAGCCGCCGACTTAGCCGCTGCCTTTTGCGATGCATCAATCTCGAAGCGATCCAAGTTCATGACTTTGTTCCAGGCGGCAACAAAGTCGCGAATGAACTTCTTCTCAGCATCTGCGCCGGCATACACTTCGGCGATGGCTCGCAACTGTGAGTTCGATCCAAAGATCAGATCGACGCGACTACCCATCCACTTCACTTGACCTGTCTTGCGATCGCGGCCCTCATAGAAGTGTTCGCAGACTTCAGACTTCTTCCACTCGGTATTTAAGTCCAAGAGGTTGACGAAAAAGTCGTTGGTCAGTGCTTCCGGTCGCTTCGTGAAGACACCGAGTTGTGCGAAGCCGGTGTTGGTATTCAAGACTCGCAAGCCACCAACCAGCGCGGTCATCTCTGGGGCCGATAATGTCAACAGATGAGCTCGGTCGACCAACAACTCCTCGGCAGGACGATCGTGAACCTTGCCAAAGAAGTTGCGGAAGCCGTCCGTCTTGGGCTCGATCACAGCAAACGATTCGACGTCAGTCATCTCTACAGTTGCATCGGTTCGTCCAGGAATGAAAGGAACGGAGATTGAGTAGCCGGCGTTTTTCGCAGCCTTCTCCAATCCAGCACTTCCACCCAAGACTATCATGTCCGCGAGAGAGATCTTTTTACCGGTTGTCTTTTGAGCCGCATTAAAGTCCTTCTGAATCTTTTCTAAAGCAGGTAGAACTTTAGCCAAGTCGGCGGGCTTGTTGACCTCCCAATCTTTCTGAGGCGCTAGACGAATTCTGGCCCCGTTCGCTCCACCACGCTTGTCAGTTCCGCGGAATGTGGAAGCAGATGCCCAAGCGGTTGAAACGAGTTGCGATACCGACAAACCGGACTCATTGATCTTCGACTTAAGCGCGGCGATATCTTGTTCGTCAACCAACTTGCCATCAACGGCTGGAACAGGATCTTGCCAAATTTGCGCAGGTGCTACTTCGGGTCCAAGCAGACGCGAGACTGGTCCCATGTCGCGGTGGGTTAGCTTGTACCAAGCCTTAGCAAACGCAGCTTCGAACTCCTTGGGGTTCTCATGGAATCGCTTAGAGATCTTTCCGTAAGCTGGATCAAGCTTGAGTGCCAAGTCGGTCGTGAACATGATCGGAGCGTGAGACTTCTTGCTATCGTGAGCATCGGGTACGGTGCCCTTGGCAGCGCCGCCTTTGGGAATCCATTGCTGTGCACCGGCGGGGCTCTTCGTCAGTTCCCATTCATAGGCAAACATGTTGTTGAAGTAGCTATGAGACCAAGCCGCTGGAGTCGACGTCCAAGCTCCTTCAAGTCCGCTGGTGATCGTGTCACCACCATTGCCTTTGCCGAACTTATTCTTCCAACCCAAGCCTTGCTCTTCGATGCTCGCGCCTTCAGGCTCTGGGCCAACATTACCTTCGGGATTAGCCGCGCCGTGTGCCTTACCAAAGGTGTGACCACCAGCGATCAGAGCAACGGTCTCTTCATCATTCATGGCCATGCGTGCAAACGTTTCGCGGATGTCTAGGGCCGCAGCGAGCGGATCAGCCTTTCCATTGGGGCCTTCGGGATTGACGTAGATCAGCCCCATTTGCACCGCGGCTAGCGGGTTCTCTAAGTTGCGATCGCCCGAGTATCGCTTGTCGCCCAGCCATTCGCTTTCAGGCCCCCAATAGATATCCTCTTGTGGTTCCCACACATCCGCACGACCACCGGCAAAACCAAAGGTCTTAAAGCCCATCGACTCAAGGGCAACATTGCCAGTTAGAACCATCAAGTCAGCCCAAGAAAGTTGGCTACCATACTTTTGCTTGATCGGCCAAAGCAACCGACGAGCCTTATCCAAGTTGGCATTATCGGGCCAGCTATTGAGTGGTGCAAAGCGCTGAGTTCCGTAACTGGCTCCACCGCGACCATCGGCAACGCGATATGTTCCGGCACTGTGCCAAGCCATTCGAATGAACAACGGACCATAGTGACCGTAATCGGCTGGCCACCAGTCTTGCGAAGTGGTCATTAACTTCTCGATGTCCTTCTTCACGGCCTTGAGGTCCAATTTCTTGAACTCGGTAGCGTAGTCAAAGGTCTCGCCCATCGGATTACCCTTGGGCGAGTTCTGATGGAGGATGTGCAGGTTCAACTGCTCGGGCCACCAATCTCCCGTGGTCATACCGCCCGAGGCAGTGTGGCGTTGCGAGCTAGGCCGCATAGCGCCGCCGATGACGGGACACTTCTCCACGTCGCTTTCGGTCTTGGTGGACGTTAGTGGGCTTTTGTTGGAGGAAGTAGGCTCAGTCTGAGCCAGAGATGTTGCGGCTAGACTGAGTGCCACACAGCCTGCCAGCAAACCCGCTGCTTGAGTTCTCCTGGACATGTTTTATTCCTTGAAGGGGTAGGCTATCGTACTTGTGATTGTTTCCACAGAGGATCGAACACTAGTACCTTAGGCCATCTTCAAGCATAAATCCAATGCATGCACAGCATATTAGCTATACACTCAGTGCATGGCAGGAAAATCATGGGGGATGAGGTTGCGATTTTTGAAGAAGGTGTCAAGAAATCGTGCTCGTGCTCAATGGAATGGTGCTCGTAATCGTGCTCGAAAGACCGGATTCGAGCACGAGCACCGTCTTCGACTGAGCACGAGCACGAAAATCCGTCTTGCGACGCTGACGGCGGCTACCGCCTGCGGTTCAAGATGCAATTGCCCAGCCAGTTTCTAAAATCGCTCTCCGTTCCACAGTTTATCGTAGACACTTGCGTAGCCTTCGATCTCGCGATCGAGAGATAATCGTTCGACGGCGACTTGACGAGCTTTGCGGCCCATTTCGTGGAGGCGTTGAGGGTCCGCGGTGATTTTCAGAACGGACTGTGACAGCGCATCGATTTGGTCGATGCCGACGACGTAGCCCGTTTGATCCTCTTCGATAATCTGCCGAAAGATGCCCGTGTCGGTAGCGACGACGGCTAAGCCGCTGGACATCGCTTCGAGTGGCGTCATACCAAAGCCTTCGTATCGCGGCGGTGCCACCAGCAACGATAGTGAGCTAAGTAGTTTGGGTAGTTCGTGCGGCGACTTCTCGCCGACGAAAACGACACGATGCTCTAATCCATGAGCTTGTAACTGTTGGCGAAGTTTTTTCTCGAACTCGGCTTCAGCGGGTTTGGAGCGGCCGATAATCACCGCCGTAAAATCTGGGCGTTGCGGCAAAACGCGACACATAGCTTCGACGAATAGGTCCGTGCCTTTTTCTGGTCGAACTCGGCCAACAATCCCAATGCCATATCGGCCTGGAAGACCAAGTTGCTGCCAAGCGGCTTGGCGATCGGCGGCTGGCTGGAATCGCTGCGTGTCGACACCATGAGGCACAACGGCCGCGACATGGGGTACGAACTTGGCCGCCTGTGTAGTAGTCGCAACGACCGCGTCCATGCGTGCAATCAAATGTCGAGGTATTGCAGAATGCAATCGCTGAGCCGCCGAGGTGAAGACGATCTTGATCGGTAAACGCAGAATGTCTCGCGCGAAGAGAGCCGACAACATCTCCATGTTGCGTCGAACATGCCATATCGCAAAGGGCCGTTGATTTGGTCGACTGCGACTGCATCGTAGGGCTTGGCGATAACTGCAACATTGCTTAAGCGAAGGCAACGGCAAACCCACTAGCTTGAGCGCGTAGCGGCTGATCTGCTTCGAGATTACCGCGTCGGCGGTCGCAGATACTCCTGTGAAGCGTTTGTGGAAGTTCGTTACATACACTTCCGGCGTTACTTCGATGTTGACGCTGCTCATCGTTCTCTCTTGAGCTTGGTGCTGCCTTGAGCTTCGGTCTGTCCGGCTTGTTTCATTCCTCTGAATGTTCTGAAAGTTCATCTTAGGAAAACTAGACAAGCTAGATCAAGGCATCTTGAGCTCGCCTGAGTGTCCGATCGAGTTGCGAAGGCGTTAACTGTTCAATGAAGGGTACCGAATGGGCCATTCAAGCAGACCTATTTGTCCATCATCAGCTTGCCTAATGTCAAAATACGCAGAAAAAATGGACTAAATCGAGTTGATGTGGTCAACAATTTATGGAAAACCCCATGTGCGGATTTGACATTGAAGAAATACGCGAAAGCCGACCCATCGGAGGGGTGTTCATGAGGTCGTAGAGCTGTAGATTGTTGACATTGTCAGCGGGAGGTTGGCCAAACGCTGGACCTACCTGCGCGCCATCCTACCATTCCTCGTAGATTAGAAGATCATCTATCGATGTGTTTATTGGCAGTTCTCTACCGTCTTGTTCCTGAGAGCCCAATCCTAGTCGCCGCCAATAGAGAGGAGTATTACGACCGTCCATCACAGCCCCCAACCATTCAGTCCGGCAAGCCTCGCATGTTATGCGGTATGGATCAACGAGCCGGAGGAACTTGGCTGGGTGTTAACCAGCACGGCATGTTCGTCGGCATCTGCACACGACGTGTCCCTGGAGGAGCCGATACCGTAGGCTTACGCAATCGCGGTTTGGTCGCTCGCGAAGTACTGCGTTGTGGATCAGCTCGAAGTGGCATCGATAAAGCGATGGACGAGCTTGTGACGCATCGCTACGAACCGTTCAACATGATCATCTGCGACTCCGAAAGCGGATGGGTTGTGTATAACAATGCGGAACAAAACGAAGTCAAGCCGTTGGAAGATGGCCTGAATATCATTAGCAGTCAGAACTTGAACGATCCAATGGACGAACGCGTTCAATTGGCTCACCGTCTCCTAACGTTGCAAAACCTGGACTCGCCGGTCAAGTTCTTGGCTGTTGCGAGCAAAGTTTTCGCCCGCAATGGGACACCGACAAGTCGAGCGAGCATGGTGATTCGTGGTCAGGACTGGGGCACGATCAGCAGTACGTTGATTGCGCTGAGTCCAAAACCTCGCGATGCCATTTTCCAATACGCGGCTGGTTCTCCAGACGAAGCCAAGTATGAAGACTACTCGCCAATGCTTCGCGACATCCTCAGTCGCGGGTTGCGAGAGGCCAGATCGAAGGTTAAGGCTTAGGAAGACTAGGCTAATCTGACGAAAACCAAGTCAACAACGCGTAAGCCTGCGGGATGCCAGATCCTGCAGGCTTATTCTGTTGTGCGACGAGTGGTGCACTGTTTGGTTTTAGGGGCGAAGCCCTGTCCGTTTACATAGTCCAGCCCATCGGGCTGGGGCTGAATACGAACGACAAAAATAGGGCCGTTGGCCCTTACGCTACTAAAGCTCGATTACCCAGCCCGTTGGACTGGGCTATGTAAATTGCTGGACCTTCGGCCCGAAATCCCAGAAACAGCGCAACATCAAAACTAACTCGACGCGATACTGCCAAGCCAGCAGGATTCCCAAATCTCAGCAATGGACCTAGAATCTGAGTCCATAACTGCCGCCGGTCGCAAGTAAAGCTGACCGCAAATAATACAGCTCGCAATCACGATAAGCACAAGCTCCAAAATTCAAAGCTGAAGAACAGCACAAACCAACAAGCTAATACAGCGTCACCATTGAAAGAGTCGAAATGACCAACATTGATCAGTACCAACCATGCGTTTGCGGGAGCGGCAAGAAGTTCAAGTTCTGCAAATGCGGAGCCACCGATCACGTCGCTGATTTGGATAAGATTCTTCGTCTGATGGACGGCGAACAAGACTTAGCAGCTCTAGATCGCATCAATTCTACACTGAGCAAGATTCCCAACGCATCGTGGCTCTTAGCGCTGAAAGCCGAATTGAATTTGGCCATGCAAGAGTTTCCGACCTTTGTCGAAACGGCCAACCGATTTCTTAAGCTCAAGCCCGACAATCCGCTAGCGCTGATCTTTCGTTCGATTGCAACGGCGATTCAAGAAGAGCCGCTGGAGATGCAAGCTCGCTACTTGCTCGACGGAATGGCAGAGAGCCGTGAGTCCTTGTCGTCCCACGCATTGTTCGCCGTACACTCGTTGGTGTCTCGCCTTCGCGACTCCGAGTCGATTGGTCTGATTGGAATGTGGGGCGAAATGCACGAAAAGGCCACTGCTCAGAATCCTTCTTACTCGATTCTTCGCGACCCTTCGCTTCATCTAGCTTGCAAGTCCCCCAATCGCATTGTAGACGATTCGCCTAACGCTCCGTGGGCTGAACGTTTGCAGGAAGTTACCGTTCTCAGCTCTGCGTTCCGCTTCGAGCAGTCCGAGAAGAAGCTGCAGTCCATTCTCCGCGACTATCCCTCGCAGCCTGGACCACTATCTCACTTGCTTCGCTCGCAAGTTACGCTTTTGGAACGATGGCCCGCAGTTGCGACAGCTAAGAAGCTCGCCGAGCACAAGGATGTCTCGCCTGAGGATCGCGCTTACTTCCGTGTGTTAGCTTGGGAGTTCGAGCAGAAGCCTTTGAATTTGAACTCGGTCGTGCAGTTTGGCGAGATCGATTCGGATGAAACACTAATCGATGCACTCTCCAAGCTCGACGAACTTCGCTTGGATGAAGTCGACGAATCACGAGCATTCATGGGTGCGATGATCGGCGACGAAGTTCCCGCCAAACGCGTCTACCAAGCATTTCAGACCACGCAGTCGTCCTCGGGGCCAATCAAAGCGTTCGTCGGGATCGTCGGCGTTTATGGAAAGCAAACTGACAAGCCAGCTCGCGTCCTATTCATGGCTCCCGACTTTCCACCCAATCGCCCAGTCATCGAGAAAATCACTGGTCTGCTGAACATTACCAAGCCGATCAGCGATGCGCCTCCGTACGAACAGAATTACATCGACTTCCTCAACCGCAATCGCTTTGTTGAAAATGACCTAGCCCCTTGGGTTACGCTCGACGAACGTGGTCGGCAGTTGGTGGAAGAGTTTTTGAACCTTCCGCAGCAAGTCTTGGAGGGACAGACTCCTCTGGAAGCTGCAGCAGACGAACGCAAGCGAGCTAACCTCGTTGCCTTGCTTCTGCACTTGGAAGGCAGTATGTCTTTGGTCGTACCAGCATCGGCAATCGAAGAGATCTATAAGCGGCTTGAATTGCAACAGCCCGCCAAGACTCCTGTACCTGCTGAAGACACGCAATTCTCCATGTCAACCTACATGGATCTTCTACGCCTCGACTATTCCGGTCTATCCGACGCGCTGATCGTTGCCATTACTCAACTGGCCGTTAGTAAGGGTGCATCGCGATTGATGTATGAAATGGCTCACGAGATCATTCGTCGTGGTGAAAATTCTAAAGGCGGCCTGCATGTCGCTAACTCCATCCTGCTTGAATTGGATCCTGACCTTAACAACAAGCTCACCTATGTTGAGAAGCTAGAGGAGCTCAGCGCGGCCGCGAAACGCCCTGTTGGTCGGCTTGTGCTGCTGAAGGTTGATCTGCTGAACACGCTGGGCAAGAATCAACAGGCTCAAGAGTTCATGCTACAAGCCGCAAAGAAATATGCTACAGATCCTGAACTTGCTGCGTTCTTCCAACAGTTCCAAGCAATGGCTCAGCAGCAACAAATGCGCGGCGGAGATGACTTGGGAATGAAGATGATGACTACGGCCGCGGACCGACAAGCTGCCAAAGAACAAAGCGGAATCATCCTTCCAGGACAAGCTCAGCCTTCCGGTCAAGGCGAAAGCAAGCTCTGGCTACCAGGGACTTAATCTGGGAAATGACTTGAGGAATTGATCTAAGGCATTTGGCTAACCACACGATCGCTACCGCCAAGGAATTGCATTGATGCAGGGTGATTCGCATTGCCAGCCCGAAATGGAATTCTCAACCGACGATCGTCGTTGGATGCAGCAGGCGATCATGATTGCCCATGGCGGGTTGGGTTCGGTTGAACCTAACCCGATGGTCGGTTGCGTGCTGGTCAAGGACGGCAATCAGATTGCTTACGGGTACCACGCGAACTTTGGTGGGCCTCACGCGGAACGTAACGCCATTCACTCGGCAGTTCAACAAGGCGCTACAGACGAACTGCGCGGTTGTACAGCCTATGTTACCTTGGAGCCCTGTTGCCATCATGGCAAGACACCGCCATGCACCGACGCACTACTTGAGGTCGGAGTGAAACGAGTCGTTGTGGCGATGACAGATCCCTTTCCTGCGGTAAGCGGCAAAGGCATCGAACAGCTCCGCAAGGCAGGCATGCGAGTCGATGTCGGTCTTGAACGAGAGGCGGCCGAATCGCTGAACGCTGCCTATCTCAAACGCTTACGAACTCAGCGTCCATGGGTAATCGCCAAGTGGGCGATGAGCTTGGATGGGCGCATTGCAACATCGACGGGACACAGCCAGTGGATCTCGGGCGCATCTAGCCGCGAGAAAGTCCACGAGCTTCGAAGTCGAGTTGATGCGATTCTTGTCGGCCGTGGAACTGCCGTTGCCGACGATCCCATGTTGACCGCTCGATTGCCTGAAAGCGCACCCCGTCGAACCGCGTTACGCGTTGTGGTTGATTCTCAAGCGTCGATTTCTACTGAGAGCAAGCTTGTACAAACCGCTTCTAAGTTTCCCACGCTGGTATGGGCAAGTAGCGAAGCGGATGAATCGGCGATTCGCAACTTGCGTAGCTTCGGCTGTCGAGTCGAGCTGAGTGAATATCCAGATCGAGCTTCGCGACTAGACGATCTACTCCAATTCTTAGTGCGTGAGTACTCAGCGACGAACGTATTAGTCGAAGGCGGCGGACAATTGCTTGGAAGCCTGTTTGACCTGCGGCAGATCGACGAGTGCGAGGTTTTTATCGCTCCCAAATTGATAGGTGGATCATCAGCCGTTTCACCGATCAGCGGCCTTGGCATCGCTACCATTCCCGACGGTCCCACCTGCTACGACTCCGCATGGAGTCCCTGCGGTGACGACATACACTTTTCCTGCCGGCTAAAGTGGGGATAGGCTATGTTCCTGCTTTAGTATGAAATGGTTGTTCGTTTGAACTCACGATGAAGTATCATTCTGCCGCGCGACGATTTCAGATGCGGAACGACTCATTACTTTTGGCAGTCAACCATCCGTCAGTTCTGTTACGAAAGCCTCTAAACTTACCGTAGACTGCCTTAAAAAGTGTCGATCAGGAATGAACAATCGGGCACCGACACGAGTTGTGATCTCGATTCCGGCCACTGTGGTAAGTGCGCCGGCCATTTCTGAGTAGGCCATCAGCCCTCGCCCTGTTTCCTTGTAGCTGAAATACAAATGGGTAGCAGTAAGTGCAAACCCACTTGGACCCTCTGACCTCTGAATCGACTCGCAAATGGTAATGATGTTTGGCATGTCGTGCGCGGCGACATAACTAGATGCCTTATTAACTAATTCCGGGTTGAGTCCCTTGCTTGCAAGTTCTATCGGCCAACATGAAGCAAACAGAGAATCTACCAGACGCGAAACCTGCGCTGGCGACATGGGAAAATACTTGGGTAACGATCCAAAGTCGTAGATTCGATAGATACGATCTTCAAGTTTTGGCCCCGGCAATTGCCTTAGACCACCTCCTAGTTCCTTCCAGTCCTCGTCCGAAAATGTACTCAGAAGTCGTTGAAGGTGTTCGCGGTGCGTGCAGACAATATCCGCAACCACCGGATAAAAGTCGATCCAATGCGATTGCGGATCGCCAGCGCCCGATCCCGCGTAGTCTGCAATCGCTACAACACGCTGCCCAATTGATGGCCTGCCTGTCGACATGCGACGCAAAGGGTGTGACATGACTTTGATCACATTCCAATCACTTCCGGGTCGCTTCTTAAGGTTTGTAAAAACGGCTATGCGAGGCGGCAGAAGTGAAAGCACCATTCCAGGGTTCGCGCATCCTCCAATGAACTTGAATCGAATACGGCGCCAGTACAGATAAGCGCCCGCCGAAAACAAGATCGCTGGAAGTATGAACGCGAGATGTAGTATCGACAATAAGGCGAAGGCGACAATTGGCACGTGCCATATTGCGGCCCACACGGGAAAGGCCATGACATGCCGAAATCGACTCATCGGCAACATTCCGGGATTAGAGGCCGCACTGCTAGTGGCCTCACGAATGCGATTCAATTCTGTCAGCATCCGCGGATCGATGATGTCCGGATTAGCAGTCGGAGGTGTAGGCACTAGGATCGCCTGAACAGGGACGTCAATTCTCGCATCACAGTGCTTGCACTTAAAATGATGTCCCGTAGCGCTATCCGGAACACGGTATTGCTTGCCGCAACGGCATGATAGTTGAATGGGCATCGACCTTGGCTCCCAATCGCCAGGTAGCTAGGTTGATCGGAGTTCAATACACTGATCATTCGCGACCGAGGCGAGATAACTTGGCAACAATTTGGGATTCAATCAAACTGAAATAGTATTCTCTCGCCAAGGCTGAATTTCAATGTGGGGCAAGACGCGAATATTCTTACGTCTCAGCCTTCAACTCTCAGTACCGCATTGCGTCTCCTTCCAACGCGAAGTACCAGCGCAGACTCGCTGGCTAAGTCAGCCGGAGTCAGCAACATTTCAGCGGACTCGACGCGTCGATTGTTGACGTAGACTCCGCCTTGATCCATGCTGCGGCGAGCGTCACTCTTGCTCTTGCATAACCCCACCCGAACCAATGCATCGATCAAAGGAAAACCTTGCTCAAGTTCCGCGCGGGTTATTGTTCCACTGGGAACGTCGTTGAAGATCTCAAGCAATTGAGCATCACGCAAGTCGGATATTTCGGCTCCGAACAGATACTCACTGGCTCGCAACGCGGACTGCAAGCCTTCGCTGCCATGGATGAATTCGGTGAGCCAACTTGCTAGCCGCTTCTGAGCATTGCGAGCACCAGGCTCTTCGGCAAGCGACTTTTCCAATGAGCGATACTCGTCTTGATCGATCTCGGTCAGAAACCGCAAGCACAACAGGACATCAGCATCCGCCGTGTTGTACCAGTATTGGTAAAACGCGTAGGGACTAGTTCGAGTACCATCCAGCCAGATCGCGCCCTTTTCGGTCTTGCCCATCTTGCGACCATCGCTGGTCAATAGCAACGGACAGGTTAGCGCAAATAACTGTGTTCCGTGCATACGACGGGCGAGGTCGATACCAGCAGTGATGTTACCCCACTGGTCGCTGCCACCGATCTGCAATGTGCACTTCTCTTTTTGGCTTAAATGAGCAAAGTCATAAGCTTGCAACAACATGTAACTGAATTCTGTATAGCTCAGTCCCGAATCTTCTCGCTCCAAACGACTCTTCACACTATCCTTGGCTAACATGACATTGACGGGAAAGTTCTTGCCCACATCGCGAAGGAAGTGAATGTAAGACCAGCCCTGCATCCAATCAAAGTTGTTCACCAACTTGGCTGCGTTCGGACCATCAAAGTCGAGGAATCGTTGCATCTGAGCGGCCATACCGGCCACGTTTGCAGCTAACACGTCAGTATCCAGAAGCACTCGTTCTTCGCTCTTACCGCTGGGATCTCCAATCATGCCAGTCGCACCACCCACCAAGGCCAGCGGCTTGTGACCCGCGTGCTGAAAGCGTCGGAGCATCATCAGAGGCAACAAACTACCGCAATGGAGACTCGGAGCTGTAGGATCAAAGCCCGCGTAAACGACTCGCGATTGCGAAAGGTGTTCGCGCAAGTTGTTTTCGTCGGTGCACTGATGGATCAAGCCACGCCAGCGTAGTTCTTCGATAATGTTTGTTGGACTCATCTATCTATCGTTCATGAAAAGGGGAACGGCTTGGCTTGGGGCAGGGCCTTCAATGCAAGCTCGGCAAATTTTAAATCGTTCTTAGTCGTGACTTTGATGTTCAGTGGACTGCCTTCGACTACCGTCACGGGGTGTCCACAATGCTCGACCAAGCTAGCCTCGTCGGTGGCTTGGCTGGGATTAGGATGCTTGGCGTAACACTGCTGCAACAACTTCAGATCGAAACACTGCGGCGTCTGAGCTAACCAAAGTCCATCACGCGGCACTGTCTCGACAATTCGCTTGTTGGCGTCAACTCGCTTTACCGTAGCAAAGCAGGGCAGGGCGAGTATTGCGGCTTTGGTCTTCCGCGTCGCCTCAAACACCGCCTCGACGGACTGCGATGGCAAACAGGGTCGAGCCGCATCGTGCACAGCAATGAAGCTCATCTTGGCATTCACCGCTTCCAGAGCGTTCCGCACACTGTCGGCTCGTTCAGCACCGCCAACTACAGTCTGGACGCCCAACATGGCCGCGTGCCCAGCGAACTTCTCATTGAACAGTTCACGGTCCTCGGCAGAGATCACCAAAATGATCTGGCCGACGTCCGAGCGTTTCGAAAATGTTTCCGCCGAGTGCATCCACAAGGGCTTGCCAGCCAGCGTCGTGAAGACCTTCTTTTGCAAGGGATCTCCGAACCGACTGCTCCGCCCCGCGGCTGCTAGAACGACTGCAAACTCACTCACAGCTACCTCTCTAACCTACGCTTAATCGTTACGATCGGCATGATTGTTACTAGGTCCCGGCAAAGGTCAATTGGTGCCGGTCAGTTTCGGCTTCCGATTAAGCCGTAAGCTACGTTCTCAAGGACCCATTTCTAGGTTGAATTATTGACGAAATGCTGAGTGCGAGCCATGTCAGAAGCCATTACCGAAGTCGAGACATTAGACAATCATGCCGCTTTGGCCAGCCGATTGATTCGATCCAAACCAGCTTTGCAGGGCTATTTCCGCTGGCTAAGTCGGCCGCAAATGCGAGGCGAACCCACTCAGCTTCCGTCAGCACCGGTCAAAGAAGCTCTGGATTCCCTGATCAATCCTCTGCGAGTCGACGTGGACCGGGCAACGCAGCGCGAGACGGAAACTGCCAGCCTTTGGTTGGGCTCGATCTGCGAATACATCGCCAGTCGCTTTCAAACACCAGGAAGTCAATCGTTGGTTCGCCTAGTCGCTGCCAGCCTTTTACCTCTGTATCGATCCTTAGCGACAGGTCGTTTACAAGAAGGGCTCGCGCAAACACGGCATCGACTGGGCGAGACGCTTGTGTTAATTGGCCTGAAGGAATCTCTGCAACTCAAGTCGCTGATCGACTCGAATGTCACACCGCAATTGTCACCGCATCGCATGCTTAGCGAACTACTGAAGCTTGACCTGCTGAACATTCACTACCTGATATGTCATACTTTAGACGGCTACAATCAAGCTCGCGACCAGTTCAACGACGATGCTATGGAACTGCTCATGAACTATCGCGCGGGAGAGAAGCTGCCAGTCAACTTGCAAGTCCCTGACTGGGCAGCACCACAGTTGCTTTGGGTACTCACCAACGAACTAACCTCAACGCGAAGTGAATTGGTACTTCCACGCAGTTGGATCGATGTTCCCGTTCCGTGGAGCAAGATCTCGACTCATTGGCTGGATCTTGAGAGCCATCTTGTTTCGCTGAAACACGAAAGCGTGCCTGAGAGTACCAACCATTCTCTCAACGAATCCTCAAAGTCCGAACGAAATGAGTCGAGCGTTGAAGATCAAAACTCTTCTGCGTTGGATAAAGCTGCGGCAATCGTCGAAGCCGGCCAAATGGGATTCGAGAGCTTGGAAACCATGGAAGTACTCGACCGTGTCATCGAGAAGGAACTCTTCAAGCAACCCGCGCGACCTGTCTCGGCCAAGCAACCGCAAGCTAACTCAGACCGACCCGCGGCAACGCATAAGAAAGAGCCGTTGGTTATTCCAAAAGTCTTGATCGGCGAAATCACCAATCACAACGATCCAGCGTTTGCGAACGTCGTACGACGACAAGTGGCCGTTTGCAAACAAGAGGATCGCTCGATTTGCCTTTCAATGATCTTGGTAACCGCCGAAGATCAGCGTGAAAGCCACTCACTATCAGCTCCGTCCGACAACGGCTTGAATCGATGGCAACAAAAGTTGGTCAACTGGATCTGCGATCATCCCGAACTCAAGCAACCTTCCGCGTTTATTACTCGCGATGGCCAATTGATTCTCGTGGTCATGGATGCCGAACGCAACGAGATGACTCGCATCCTTCGCCAAGGTTTGGTTGAAGTGCTGACAGGTCAGAAGAACGATGGTCACGGAGATTTGGCCAAGGTGAATATTCCAGCTAAGTTCCACGCTGGCATTTCATCGATCACTTCGCCCGGAGCAAGCTTTGAGTTTGAAGAGCTGATCGCATCCGCGCACCGCTGCTTTAACGCCGCTCAGCGACTAGGAAGCGCATCGATCAAGAGCATCGAAGTCTTCTAGCCTTGGAGGAAGGGATTAAATCGCTTCTCTTCGCCGATGGTTGTAGCTGGTCCATGACCACATAAGACGACGGTGTCTTCGGGCAGGACGAGCAGCTTTTCGCGAATGTTCTTGAGAAGCACTGGCATCGATCCGCCGGGTAGATCGGTTCGGCCGATGCTGCCTGCAAAAAGTGTATCACCGGCCAATAGGACCGGCGCCTTGACTAGCTCTGCCTCCTCGTCTTCGTGCAGCACAAATTCAGGGACATCAAAGAACAGCGTTATGTGATCTGGTGCATGACCGGGCACCCAATTGACTTTTGCTTTTGCCGCGCCAATCGTAAACTCATCGCCCTCGCCCAATACGATCTCGGGTTCAGGAGCATTCTGATACTCTTCCGCAGAAAGCCCATATAGTTTGGCTTGACGCTGAATCGTTCCGCGAAGGATCGGATCAGAGTGAGCAATGAGTGACGCGTCGATATTGAATTCCGCCTTGATCTTTCTAAGACACTCACCGACACCACCGGCATGGTCGATGTGCGCATGCGTCAAAAGTATCTGGAGCGATTCGAACTCCAACTTCCTCAGTCTCTCCAGAAGAAGATCAACGTCTCCACCAGGGTCGACGATAACCGCACTTTTTTGTTCGGTCTCAAAAAAGATTCGAGCGTTTTGCGAAAATGGCGTGACTGGAATGGTGTAGATATGGAGCAACGTGGACCTCGGCGTTTTTCAGAAATCAATCGACGGAGACGTTATCAGATTGTCCACGGATAGCCCCAGTTGGCAATGCAATCTGCACTTCCATCCGTGTAGTCCCGGTAGTTATTGCCGCTACTTCGTTGATACAAAGAACTGAAAATTCACCAAGGCTACTTCTTTTTCGGTTCCGCGGGTCTGAGACGAGCTTCAGTGCCTGGGATATGCTCGAGCCCCCAAGTCAGCATTAACTCGACGATTTTGTGAAGCGACTTACCCTTGTCTGTAAGTCGATAAGCATCGCGATGGATCTCTTCCATGACAACATAGCGTTGGACCAGTTCAGCTTCGACAAGTTTTTCGAGTCGATCCGTCAGGATATTGGTAGCGATCTTCTCCGGCGAACGGCTAAAGTCCTTGAAGTACTTCTTTCCGAGCAGCATATCGCGCACGATCAAGAGCGTCCATTTATCGCCGATCAAGTCCAGTGTGCAAGCCACGGGACAGGGAGATCGCTTGTGCTGAGTTCGTTTCATGGCATTAGCCAACAGGAGTGCTTTTTCGACTGATTCTGTAGATCACTATTGACTTTAGTCATGCCACTTGTAAATTGCAAGCACGTAACTTGCATTTTGCAAGTACAAAGACCAACAGGACATCATCTCATGAACAAGTTGGATACTCACCCTACCGTTCTTAAAGTTCAAGCTCTGCCGCTGCCAACAGTAGTGAGCTCGATCGATGCCGAGACTTTACGGAAGATCTGCCTTGAATGCGGTGCAGACGATGTGGGCTTCGTCAACTTGAATCGCACCGAGATGGACAGCGAACGGTCGGACATTCTCCGCTTGTTTCCCCAGACACGCTCCGTGATTTGTTTAGTCTGCCGCATGAACCCTGACGCGATTCGCAGTCCCGCTCGCAATCTAGCCAATCACGAATTCCATGGCACGGGGGATCACGTGAATGACGTGGCCAGAAAGATAGTTGCAGAACTCGCTGGTCGAGGTGTGCGTTCCGTAAATCCGCCGATGGCTTTCCCCATGGAAGCAGATAAGTTCCCCGGAAAGATGTGGGCTATCTCGCTTAAGCCCTTGGCCGTAGCCGCAGGCATGGGGCAGTTGGGCATTCATCGCAACATCATTCATCCCACGTTCGGCAATTTCATTCTATTGGGGGCGGTGCTAGTCGACGCATTAGTCGACGGCGAGAACCAGCCGATCGAATACAACCCTTGCCTGGGCTGCAAACTTTGCGTCGCCGCTTGCCCAGTTGGAGCGATTTCTCCCGAAGGCGATTTCAACTTCTCATCGTGTTACGCGCACAACTATCGCGAGTTCATGAGTGGCTTTACCGACTGGGTGGAAGCCATTGCCGATAGTCGCAGTGCTACGGAGCTTCGTGATCGAGTCACTGATGCTGAAAGCGTATCGATGTGGCAATCGTTAGCCTATGGCCCGAACTACAAAGCGGCCTACTGCCTGAGCGTCTGCCCGGCTGGTGAAGAGGTGCTGCAACCGTTTCTGCTGGATCGAGGCCAGTTCCTCAACACGACACTCAAGCCTTTACAGCAGAAGGTCGAGACGCTTTACGTTCAACCCAATTCTGATGCGGAAGAGTATGCGAAAAAGCGATTCCCTCACAAGCCAACTCGACGTATCGGAGCCGTTCTCCGCCCCGCCTCAATCGAAGGCTTCGTCAAGCTGATGAAACATGGCTTCCAGCCCGGAAAGGCTGGTAATCTCGTAGCGCGTTATCATTTTCGCTTCACTGGCTCGCGGCCAGTCGAGTGTACTGTGCAAATCGCCAACGGAAAGATTGAAGTACTCGAGGGTCGACACGGAAAATGCGACCTGCGGGTTACTTCATCCGCAGAAGCTTGGCTTAGGTTGCTGCGAAAGGAAGCGAGCGTTTACTGGTTGTTGGCAACGCTTCAAATTCGCTTGCGCGGCAACCCCAGACTATTCGCACGATTTGGTCAGTGCTTCCCGTAGAGGTCTACCTTACGCATGACGATGTGATTTGTTGAAAGTGTGCAAGCGAGACATTTGTCTCGCTTGCATTCTTAATAGTTACTCACAAAGCGCCATGGCCTAGAGATTCTTCTCAACGGAGTAGACGTAGAACTTGCCGATCGAGTTACCAGATCGCTTGAGACTGTCCGTGCCTCCATCTCCATACACATAGGCGTTGGATCCAGTAGTATTCTGGATTGTAAAAAAGTCGTTTCCGCCAGCGCCAAAGTAGTAGGAGTTTGTCACGCGACTTTGGTCAATCTTGAAATTGTCGTTTCCATCTTCCAGATAAGCCCACAGTCTCTCAAGCTGGACATTGGTCAAGACTGATTTGTCGTCACCGATACCAAGGAATACCTCCATCTGCTTCGCACGAACATTTATGCAGTCAAAAACGTCGCTACCATCCTTGAGAATCGACTTCACAAAGCCAGTCACTACCAGATTTTCGAGGGTGACGTTATCAATGGCGAGTGATGTGAAGACAAGGAGATTTCCTCCGACGCGGCTATTAAACACATCGACAACGGAAGCGTGCGTAGGGTCGTCAATAGTCAGGTCACGGTTGATTTGAACCTCGCCGATCGAAACTGTGTCTGTCTCGCTTCCGGGAACGATTACAACCGAGTTTTGGAAGTAAGTTAGGACCTCGCCAGCGTCACTCCCAAGATAGATCTCGTCAGCTCCTGCGGCCGTATCGAAGGTCGCATAACCGGCAACGGTACAATTGGTTATCGCGATACTATCGGCCCCAGCAAAACCAAGCACCGTCAGAGATTGTCTTAGCCTGAGCATGGATGTCGCAAGTTCGTCGGCTCCGGGAAAGATTAATTCAAACAACGGATCCAGTAGCAATTCCTCCGGAAGCGAGTCTGAGGAGCCCAACAGCGCTCTGTCATTACCGCTGCCCAAGTCGAAATGAGTAGCGCCAATAACATCTCCAGCCTGCAACCAAACGGAATCATTACCGCCGGCTAAATACACAAATATGCCGCTGGTCCAACCATTCAAGACGACCGGAGCGGCGGCACCGTTGACAGTGGTCGTAGTCCCAGTGACAGTGATTGCTCCCGCCGAGGTAGACTTGATCGTTATGTGGTTGTTGGCACTGTCTCCGTAAATGAAGAGACTTCCACCACTTATTTTCGCCGACACATTGTTGGCTTTTGAATCTTGCGATTGTATTAAGGCAAGCAGGAGTGCTGCCATCGAACACCATTTCATCATTTTGGTTCTCCTTGAGGTGAGGACACGTGAGGGCGAATTGTGAAGTCGTATTGAGCAATAACCATGCCAGCGACTTGATCAAGTGTCGTCGAGCCCAAAAGCGATAGTGAAATCGAAGCAAATTCGGAGAAAGTTCAATTGGCTAGCATGCAGCATTAAGTCGCGCGTGGTTCCAACTTGACCCCTTCCCAACCAATCTGATCGTTGATCCTTCATAGAGAGAGCCGAAAGGAGAAAGCAGGAGCTTCGACCAACCGAGTTTGGAACTTCGATTGGTGGCTAAAAATCGCCTTGCTTGGTACAATTACCTCTTTCCACGGCGTTCACAAACGCATCTTATAAGCAAAGTGAGTAGGGTTGTCACAATATCGAATCTTAGGTGCGATCGTTGCTGGCGTAACTCTTGCTCTGGCAGTTGCGAGCATTGCGTTGTCTGTTCGAGCCGCTAATGAACTCTACTACAGCGCTCAAGAAACGGCCCAATCACAGAAGCGGTACGATGTGTCCGCTGAATTGCTGCTCGATGTGCTAGACATGGAAACTGGCGTACGCGGTTACGTCATCACGGACGATGCGGACTATCTTGAGCCCTATCGAGCAGCCTCGCAGAAGATTGCGATGCACATGGCCCTGCTGAAGAGTCACTTCAAAGACACATCTGAATCAAAGACAGTTGTCGACGATTTGGATCTTCATGTATCTGCAGTTGCCAATCACCTGGAAAGAGTGATCGCGGCACGTCGAGAATTGGATTCCGCAGCGGCACAGTCAGTTATCCGCAGCGGACAAGGCAAGCCGATCGTTGATAAAGTCCGAGAGCTAATCGGCCGATTTCAAAATCACGAGAAGCGCCGGTATGCTGAACTAACCGATGCAACCAACCAGTCGTTTTCGAATGCAATTGCGACAGCCATCGCGGCTGGGCTTTGTGTCATTTCATTTATCCTGTTCTACTTTGCTTTGACCAAACACTTCAATCAGTCGTTGGTCCGGCAAACGGCGCTCGCCATCTCCAATGAGAAGAACTACCGAACACTGGTTGATAACGCACCTATCGGGATAGCTCAACTTTCACTTGATGGAAGCTTAACCGAAGCTAACAAGCTGCTGTGTGATTTGCTTCAGTCGAGTCGCGAGAGTCTCATCACGACAAATCTATTCGACATGGTTCTCGGTGACGATAGAGATGAGCTTCGAAAAAAGTTCGACGATCTCTCGTTGGGGAGTATTGAGGCATTTACTTGGCAACATCGAATTGTCGACTCGAAGCTCAATAAACACTGGGTTATGAACGCTTTGAGTCTGCTTCGGGACGATAGCGGAAAACCGCGATCGATCATTTCTGCCTTGGTGGATGAAAGCGATCAGCGTTCGATGGAGATTGTTCAAAAGCGAATGCTGGCGATTGTCAATGGTTCCAATGACGCAATCATCTCTAAGAATATCCACGGGATCGTGACCTCTTGGAATCCGGCAGCCGAAAAGCTCTTTGGTTACACGGAGCAGGAAATGATCGGGGAGTCCGTCTTTAAGATCATTCCAGAGGAATTGCGCAACGATGAAATTGAAATGCTGGAAAAATGTGCCGCAGGGCAGACCATTATCCCTGGAAGTACGTTAAGGCTACATCGCGATGGTCACCGCATTGAAGTTCTGCTGAATGTCATGCCCTTGATTGACACTACAGGAGCATCGCTCGGTGTTTGTACGATCATTCGTGATTTGACGTCAGAATTGCAAGCTGCGGCCAATCTTGATGAGAGCGAGCGGAGATTTCGTATGCTCGCCGAGAACATGTCTCAGTTTGCGTGGATGGCAAAAGCGGATGGTTGGATCTACTGGTACAACAAACGCTGGTACGATTACACAGGAACGACCCTATCCGACATGGAAGGATGGGGATGGACCAAAGTTCACCATCCGGATCATGTCGACCGAGTGATAGCCCACCTCAACCAATGCTGGGAAACAGGTACACCCTGGGAAGATACATTTCCAATTCGTGGCAAAGATGGGAACTATCGATGGTTTCTGTCTCGTGCATTGCCAATTCGCGATGGCGATGGAGCCATTACCAATTGGTTTGGATCAAACACTGATATTACCGAGATCATTGAAAACGAGGAATCGCTTAAGAAGGCTCGCAAACAGGCCGAGAACGCCAGTCGCGCGCGTGGTGAGTTCCTGGCCAACATGAGCCATGAAATTCGTACGCCAATGACCGCCATCCTGGGCCACGCTGACATTCTTGCCGAACACCTTGAGAACCCGGATGATATTCAAAACCTTGCCACCATTCGGCGCAGCGCGAAGTATCTGCTACAAATCATCAATGACATTCTGGATCTATCGAAGATTGATTCGGGGAAATTCAAAACTGAAGCCATCGAGTTTTCACCTTCAACAATTCTCCACGAACTTCGATCTTTGCTCGATGTACGCGCCGACGAGAAGCGGTTAACCTTTGAAGTCTCCATTGTTGGAAAAATTCCAAAGAAGATCGTTTCAGACCCTGTTCGCTTAAGGCAAATACTTGTCAATCTTGCAGGCAATGCGATCAAGTTCACAGACCGTGGCCGTGTTGATGTATTCTGTTCATACGTAGAAAAATCCAACAATCTGCGCATTGCCGTACGCGATACGGGAATTGGTATCTCAGGGGATTTCTTGACTGGGATCTTCCAGCCGTTCATACAGGCCGACACATCCTCGACGCGCGCATTTGAAGGTACCGGACTTGGCTTAGCGATCAGCAGGCGACTGGCTTGTGCGCTGAATGGCGATATCACCGTTCAATCAACACTTGGGGAAGGCAGCACGTTTGTGCTTGAAATCTCCTGCGGAGCCATTTCTGGCGACGAGTGGATCGAACATCTTGAACCGCCAATCACAAACCCTTCACACGATAGGTTTGATTCGATAGACGGGACGATACTTGTAGTGGATGACCGTCGCGACATCCGCTACCTAGTACAAAACTTTCTTGAGAAGGCGGGAGCAACCGTTATCCTAGCCACAAACGGATTGGAAGCCATTGACTACCTTAAGACGTTCAACCCGATAGGCGACGCGGTCGTGGCTGTTGTCATGGATATGCAGATGCCAGTGCTTGACGGTTACACGGCCGCTAAAGAACTTCGAGAACTGGGCTTTGAAAAGCCAATCATTGCGCTGACCGCAAATGCAATGAAGGAAGATCGAGAAAAATGTCTGCTTTGTGGTTGTAACGACTACGCAACTAAACCGCTCGACGGAGCTTCGCTAGTTCATCTGGTCGCAAGTAACCTCAGAGTCAAACAATAGACTCTGAGCGAACCTCACCTCAAATCGCTCGAATCGCCCGCATTTGGCACACATATTGCAATGCAGGCGAAGCAGCATTGGGGGAGATGTATGTTGAAAAACAGAACTGCTAAGGTCTTGGTTGTTGATGACGACCGCATAGTTCGCCTGACTCTCGAAAACTTACTTCGAAAAGCCGGTCATCAAGTCGTTTGCGCAGAGAATGGATTGAAGGCAGTCGTACTGTGCTCAGAATATTGCTTTGATATCGCAATCTTCGACATGAATATGCCGCAAATGGACGGCTGGACTGCTGTCTCGCAACTCCGTACGACTGGCTTTGATTTTCCAATCATTGCCTATACGTCGTACGCACTACCCGCTGATGAAGCTCGAGCCAAGAGTGCCGGGTGTACACTCTTCCTCGGAAAGCCAGCAGACGCTGGCAAGGTGATGGAAACTATCGGAGCTGCCTTAGGATGGGAATAAAACCTGAAGGCACGGCAGAAAACTATCTACAGGCATTCATCACTCACCGAAAGCCTAGGCAAAAAACGCTTCACTACCTTTCTGCTACCGCCAATACTAACGAGCTATTTAGGCTGACCTTCATTGAGCTCACTCGATTCATTGGGCTCGCTAGACACTGCGTCACCCACTTTTTCAACCATTGACTTCACATCGCCCGAAGCTTTGTCGGCGTTGAACTCGATTGCCGGGTTCCCCGACTTGCGACTGAATCCAATCCAACCAATAGCGACCAAAACAATTAGCAAAACCAGGATGGCTATTAGGACTTTCATTGATCTTTCTCTCGATTTGTAGTGATGTTACCCTGGCCCGACGACTCATGTTAACTGACAGGGCACCAAGTTCATTCACGATCTTTGTTCTGTAGCCGTTCGTAGGAATCTTGCGCTGCTAGACGTGCTTCCTCCCAGCTCATCGGTGGAGCTCCACCTTCATCTTCCCATACCTGGAGGTCTTCCCACTTCCGTTTCATTTCCGGTTCAGCGTCCGCAAATGACGCACCGTGCGATTTATCGAAGTGCTCAACTCCCAACCTGTACGCGTAGGCATAGTGTTCAAATGGGCGATTGGGATCAAAGTAGTGACGCGTGTGATAGGCTCCTTTCCAGAAGACCAACTCGACCGTTGGGTCAAGCTCTTCTTGAATCGACTTCCCTGCCAGTCCTCCCACTACTGCACCAACAACCGTCCCGAGCAAAGTCCCGGCGGGTCCGAGTAGCGTGCCTGCTGCGGCCCCAACCGACGCGCCACCAACTACTGCACCGACTCCCGTTCCGACAGGATGGCAACCCGGCTCACGCGATACCGGGTCTTCATGTCGTAGTTTCCTAGCCAGCTTTACAAGCTCTTCACCTTCGCGTTGGACCTCTTCGCCGCAATCCACGCGATTCTGCTGGCTTTCATCGCCGACAACGACCACTGCATCATCATTTTCAGGTGTTGCGTTGGAATCATCAATCTTGGATTGATTGTTGGTATTCATGATCGTCTTCCTTTGTTTGTTTGAGAGATAGTGGACTCTGCAATATTCATGCCGGGAAAAATCGAGAAGCTAAGCCTGTTTACATCGATTCGATTAGATCGCTCTCATTCAAGGTCATGAATTGCTTGAACGAATGCCGTTGATTGTCGTTCCAATGCAGCATGTGCACCTTCGACGACTTTAGCTGGAACCCAGGGATGAGCGAACCCGCTGATCTTTTTCTTAACAGTCACGTCCATCGAAAAACTAAACTTTGTGCCTTCTCCATCAGGCACTCCACGAACCACATATGAATAGTCGGCCAGAATTCCGGCGGGCTCTTGTAGTGTTACGGTGATAGTGAACTGCTTCGCAGCAATCTCTGCCGATTGCATAAGATGCAGTCTGCTAGTTTCAAGCTCATCATCTGGCATTTCTACGATCAACGACTGTGTTTGCGTGACGGTTGATTTTGACCTGCGTTTCAGAGCATTGATGAGCGGATGCGGATCTGCCGAAACGTCGATCTGCCGATCTAAAACTTCCATTTCAACGACCTGACAACCTGCAGCTTCTACGAGCGTCGGAGTGAGGTTTCCTCGAACCAATCGCGTTCGCACTTCTTCGAAGGATAAGGGCGAAGTCAGAGAGCAGGCCTCTGATGCCGAGCTTTCAGCTATAGAAGGCCTAACTAAGAAGTACCCCCCAAGACCTACGAATGCGGTACACACTAGGATGAGAGGAAGTGCTACTTGTCCTGAACGGCTCATGATGTTCTCCAGCTAAGTTTTTAAGTCTGACTCCTTCAGTTGCAGATCTTGTGCCGCATCGGCACCTTCTAATGAGTAGTGATTCAATCACCGTGAAGTAATCTGCCTAAACCAAGAAAAGAAGCCGGAAAATCCGGCTTCTTCTAACTACTGACTTCAAAGAGTCAAACTACTTAGCGGCAGCGACGATGGCGATGGAAATGTCCGCGTCGGCTATGGGAATAGCCGGAGGTATTGCTGCAGCAGGATCCACCATTCGAACTACTCATGTTCCCATAAGGTACGCCCATCGACGATGAACCATAGTAGGACGATCCATCCATGGATGTATTAGCAGCAACCCCTGTGTTCAAAATGCTGCCACCATACTGATTGCCTACGCCGTACTGATTGCCTGCACCGTATTGTCCAGTGACACCAGCCTGCCCAACCCCGTAGTCGCCGTTGGCATTTGCGTTTACTTGCGGATTGATCAAAGCGCCGCTTGTTCCCACATTTGCATTGCTGCTATTCTGCACAGCAATGCCTGTGCTGCCAGCTTGCAAACCTGCGTTTGTAGAGGTGCCAGCATTTACTTGTCCAGCAGGTTGATTATTCTGCCCGGTGGTAAGTGCACTACCTACGCCTGTATTCGCGTTTGCATTTGAATTGACGCCTTGGCCTTGTACGTTTTGTGCAGCTTGGGCGGATGCATTGACTTGCCCGGCAAGCCCTACATCTTGAGCAAGTGCAGGAAACGAGGCTGCGATTAGCAGGCCACTTGAAATCATCATTGATCGCATCTTCATAATTTGTTTCTCTCTCACAGTTTGCACTGCATATGCAGTGCTGTTTTTTTATCATCGCCTGAGATTGTCTCGCGATGACATAGTTCCAGAACCTAAGTTAACGCGTTGGAGTATCAGCATTACGGTGATCCGACGCTCAACCAGGTTTTCGTGTACACACTAGTAATGCACGTTACATGCCAACACGTGTGAATTCCCATCAAAGACCACTACCAAGGCTTAATCTTCCAACCTACGTAGAACCCCAGGAAAAAGGTCGCCATCATCACGACCGCAGGATGTTTCCTGCTGTACTCGGCAGTAGCATCACCGACGGTGCTGCAAGCTTCGACTAGATCATCGGTTGCTGACTGCATGCATTTGGAATAGCTAGAGTCTGTTTTTTGCGGTTGCGATTGTACGGCTTGATTCATGATGTCCTTTTTCCTTTTTAGTGACTTAGTAGTTTTAGATCGAGCTAGCGACCTCGAACGACGCTTTTGATCCACGCAACATTTTCCGAAAGTTGGGTCATAGTTGAACTGAAGCATTCAAGACTGCTCTTGAGTTTGCGTATCGAATACATGACGATCACCGCTACAAAGACCAGAGTGGCGGAGCAGACAACCAGTTGGCTAGCCCAGATTTTAAGACCAGCGACCTCCGCTAACGCAGAAGACAGTGCGCCGAGTAAAACGGTAAATGCGGACAAGGCCAAGATCGCACTGAACACTACAGCAACAATGGCTGGACCACTTTTCTGTACAACGCTCTTAGCGTCAAACTTGGCCAACTTGACTTGCAATTCCACCAACTCGACAAAGTCACCCGCTACATCTGCCGCGCGAGAGGCTACAGCTACTAGTGGATTTCGACGCTGCACATCTTCATGCTTGTTGGATGACTGTGTAATCATTTCATCCTCTTGATCGAGTATCCAATCAACGCTCCAACGATCAAGCCTGCTACTAACGTTGCTGCAGGCCTCTCGCGAACTATCTGCGTCAAAGTACTTGAGGCTTTGGCAAAGACATCGAAGCGGTGCGCTGTCGCAAAAGCATCAGCGTGGAAGACTCCATTGCGAGAGGATCCGTCCTGGTGATTGCTGACCTCGCTCTTAAGCCGGTGTATCATGGTGCGTGCCCCTTGATTCTGAAATGGATTGAATTGCTGAGGTAACTGCAGAGGCCATCTGTTGCTTTGCCGCTGACTTAATCATGGGAATTGCAATAGAGAGAGTGGCACCTAGCAGTCGACCGACCAAACTTTTTGTGGCTGCGGTCTTAGGCGTATTATTCAATTGCGATGTATTTGAATGCGATGGAGTGGAGTCCTGAACTGACTGGGAAGGTTGCCCAGCCAGTCTTGATCCAACTAAGGCCCCGATCACAACAGAACCGACAAGTGAAGCAATTGGAGCCGAGCGAGCATACTCACGCCAGTCGGTAAGTCGTTGCGACTCTTCGCCCAGATCAGCGAGTTTGGACGCTTGGCTGCGGCGAATTCGCTCCATGGACCGTACAATTTGTTCACTGTCTGGGCTCATCATGTTATCGACGACTTCCCAGCGACAATCCCACCAGCACGCCAGCAATCAGTGAAGCACCTGCAACTAGGGCGATAGATTCAATCGGGCGACGTTCGACAACGTTACGCGCATAGTCATAGCCTTGTTCAGCTTGACCAGCGACATACTTGTAGCCGTCCGTTGCGTACTGACCGGCTTCGGCCGCAGCACCCGCTACCATCTTCGAAGCTTGCGTTGCAGCTTGACCCGCCGCACTAGCAGCTTGTGATACTAATCCACCAGTGTCGCTACAGCACTGCTCCAGGAACTGTTCAACCTGCTGTCGAGACTGGCCTGCCTTGCGTTGTATCAGACCTATCAATTGCTCGATGTTGCCTTGAACCTTGGTTAGATCGTCATTGGTGATGTCACCGAATCGCTCCTTGATAGCGCCAACGATCGAATTCCAATTTCCGCGAACCATTTCCTGTGTCGTCATTTTGCTCACTCCCGAGAAGATCCAACTACCCCACAACTACTGTGGTGCACACCAGAGAGCAAATGCAGCTTCCATGCCAAATCCGTCCATTCAAAGATCGACGATCGAAGAGTTACGAGAATGGACATGATTAACAACTTGAAGCTAAGTGCGTTGCACTAGCTGTTAATGAATCAACATGAGTCAGAGCTTTTACTGGCAGCTGATCGACCAAACCGCCATCTAATCGATCAAGGGGAGAAAAGAGACTAACTAAAAATTGGCTCAATGAATGCCAAAGGAGGATTGGCACCAGCCTTGCAATGCTGATCGGTTGATTCGCCAATGGGTGATGCAACTACAAGTACAAACGCTATTTACAGGAGACCAATCATGTTACGCGCAGCACTCGCTTTCTTTATTCTGGCGATTATCGCAGGTATTTTGGGGTTTGGTGGAATTGCCGCTGGTGCAACTCAAATTGCTCAGATCCTCTTCCTACTTTTCCTAGTCTTATTCGTCTTTAGTCTGGTAGGACATGCCTTTCGTGGCTCGAATCCTCGGGTCTAGCGATATAGTTGACTCAGTGAACCTTAAAGTTTGCGGGAAATCCCTCAGGCACCCGCAAGACGCGATTTGAGCTCAGTGGCCATATTTGCACACAGCATAGAGATATGTTGTACTGCGGAAGCGGTCGAGGTACTTTGGGCCGACCTCGCTGAAACTTCGATTTCTGCGAGGATTTCGACCACTTCTTTCGCGTGAAAATTGGAGACAAGCCCTTTCAACCGATGAGCGGCACTGCACACCGCCTCGTGACTTTCACTCGCCACTGCTCGCCCCAATTCGACTAAAAGAGCTGGATAGTCTTCCAAAAATATCTGCACCAGCGTCTCGAAGAGCGTGCGATCATTTCCAATCGCTTTCATGGTTGCTTCATAGTCAATCATCTTCGCTTGGTACCTCCATTCCATTGATAAACCAATCTCATATCCATCGCAGGACTTTGTGAGACCTGGACCATCGGAATTAGAATGAGCTAGTGTATCGGGGGAAAGCTGCTAGATTCTAGCTGTCAGGCAGCTTAAGACAACATCGCAATCAACCGTTGGCATCACCCCGCATGGACTTAGTACTAGTTATTGACGACGACCGTAGCGTTCGAGAGATTGTTAAATCATCTCTTGCAAACCTGCAGCTTTATGACGTCCACGACGCGGCGACTGCTGAGGAGGGTCTCGAACTCTATGCCCAATTACAACCGGCCGTAGTACTTCTGGACTTACATCTTCCAAGAGTCCACGGATTCGAGCTCTTTCGCAAATTGATCGCAGTCGATTCGCGGACTCCTGTGATATTCATTACCGCGGATGGATCAAGTGAAGTTGTTATTCAAGCAATGCGAATGGGAGCCTTCGATTATCTCAAGAAGCCACTGCATGTGGACAATTTAAAGAGAATGGTTGCTAGTGCCGCTGCTGCTCGAAAGGCGGTCGACCAACCAGTAGCCCTAACAGCCGGTGATCCAAATTCAACGGAGTATTTCATCGGCGGTTCACCAGCCATGGTGGAAGTATTCAAAGCGATTGGTCGAGTAGCGAACCAACAATTGCCCGTCTTGATTCGAGGCGAAAGCGGAACTGGAAAGGAATTAGTGGCTCGGGCTCTTGTTGATTTTGGCAAGCGAGTTGACAAGCCGTTCACATCGATTAACTGTGCAGCAATCCCCGATGCTCTATTAGAGAGCGAATTATTTGGGCACGAAAAAGGGTCCTTTACTGGAGCCGACCGACGAAGAATTGGTCGATTTGAGCAATGTGATGGAGGAACGATTTTTCTTGATGAGATTGGCGATATGTCGCTGCTCATTCAAGGGAAAGTGCTTCGACTGATCCAAGAGCAAGCCTTTGAAAGGGTTGGCGGCGCCGACGTTATTCGTACCGATGTACGCATCATCGCTGCAACTCACCAACCGCTCGAAGAGATGGTTGCGTCGGGAAAATTTCGACAGGATCTTTTGTTTCGATTGAACGGCTACACCATCCAAATCCCTCCTCTTCGAGAGCGAATGGATGACTTGCCGCGACTTATTGAGTTTTTCCTCAGTCGCGCAAAAACTGAAATGGATCGACCAGACTTAACGGGACTTTCGCAAGACACGCTAGAATCGCTGGCTTCACATTCCTGGCCAGGTAACGTCAGAGAGCTCCAATCGGTTATCCGTCAGGCAATGCTCAATTGCGTTGGCACAGTCATCACGCGTGATTGCCTGCCAGAGTCTCTGCTTTTTCCGATGGCACCGAATTCGTCAAACGGCACGCCTACGAATGACGCGATGCCGATGCCTGTACTTTCCGAAACAGCAGAGCCTACATTTTCATTGGACCAATTGATTCAGGATCGTTTTAACGCGGGATCAAATAACATCTATTCGGAAGTAATTGCCGAAGTCGAGCGACTGTTACTTACCAAGATCCTCAACATGACCGACGGAAATCAATCGCGAGCATCAGAGGTACTGGGCATTACGCGTGGAAAGATCCGCGATCGCATCGCCGCATTTGGTATCAAGCTCGATACGACCGTGAGTGTCGAAGAAACAAGCTAGTCAACTAAGCTCTTCGTCGAGAAAGTCCTATCTGAAGCGAGCTTGACCATTTCGGTCTATTAGTGGCACGCAAACTGCTCAGTAGAGAATCGGTACGCTGACGTCCCGTCCGCAATCGCAAGATCGGGCGGGAGGCCCTGGACCACCGTCATGAGACACCGGTAGTGTAGTGCTTTTGATTCGAATCACTTTTGGGCAGTCGGAGTGCTTTAATGCGATCTTCACGCGCACTGGTTACGATTGCCCGTTCGCTTCAGGGAGCCACGATTATTCTATTCGTGGCTGTCCTATACTTCGCACGCGATGTCTTTATTCCAATGTCACTTGGAATGCTGGTCGCGTTTTTGTTAAGTCCTATAGTCGCTCGGTTTCAGCGAATGGGCCTTCCTAGTACTTTGGCAGTAATCACTTCTACAGGTCTGGTGTTAGTGGTCTTCTGCGGCTTTGTGTTTGCCATGGGCTCCAGCGTATCTGGATTCTCTGAACAATTGCCCAAATACCGTTCAGAGCTTAAGCAGAAGATTGGAAATCTCCAGTCGATCGTTACCGGTTGGGGATCGGCGCTCGCTGAGTTATCGGCTCTCTCTAGTTCCAATAGCGCAAACTCAGCCGAAGATTCAGAAGCATCTCCAAGTGCGAATAGTGAAGAGACCAAGGATGCAAGCGCTCAAGCCAACCATTCCTCAGGAACTTCGGCTTACAAAAGTGAATCTACCGATTTGACGCAGGGTGAGCAACACAATGGATCATCACCGACTCAGCCACTTTTCATCACAGATACAACCAGTTCGGGCATCGACATTAAGTCATGGGCCGGAGGTGCAGCAACTGTACTAGGACCGATCGGAACCGCCGGTTTGGTAACAGTCTTCGCAATCTTTACGCTGCTATATCGCGATGACCTTCGTGATCGAATTGTGAGCGTGATCTCCAAAGGCAACTACGTAATCACAACCGATGCCTTCAATGAGGCTTCAGATCGGATCGGAAAATACCTTTTCGCACAGCTCATTCTCAACGTTGGCTTTGGAACTACTTTTGCAGTTGGACTGATGGTGATTGGATTTTTCATGTCGCCTACTGGTTGGTTTCCCTATGTTGCTGTGCTTGGGACTGTGGCCGGACTCGCTCGATTCATTCCGTACTTGGGTCCGTTGATCGGTGCAAGCCTTCCCCTCTTGCTTTCGGTCATCCTATTTCCCGGATTCAAGATAGTTATCGCTGTAGCGATTTTGATAGTAGTCATGGAACTGATTTCAAATAACGTGGTCGAGCCCTGGTTGTACGGTTCGAGTACTGGTGTATCTCCGATTGCCGTAATCGTCGCTGCCGTGTTCTGGGGTTGGCTTTGGGGACCAATCGGCTTGCTACTTGCAACGCCGCTAACTGTCTGTGCAGTCGTCATGGGGCAATACGTCCCAAGATTTCGGTTTCTATCGACACTCCTCAGCGAAAAAACCCAAGTTCCGCAGGCTGTACGCGGATATCAGAGACTGCTTAGCGGTGATCAGTATCGAGTCAGTGAATTCATCAAGACAGAAGCCAAGGAACGAACCGTCCCCGAATTGCTGGATAGCACGGTGATTCCCACCATCAAATTTGTTCTCAAGGATGCCCAGCATCGAGAACTGTCGGACGAGCAACTGCTTCAATGCCTACAAACATCACTTTGCGAAGCAGGCCTTATCACGCTACCCAAGGCAGAAGATTCAGATGTCGAAGAAGACCATCGCGATAACGGACAGCCAGACGGGCAGCAGCACGAAGAGAGAATCCTTGAAGCTTCTGAATCCTTAGACGTGAAGTCTCCAACGACCAAGCTGCATCTCTACGCAATTCCAGTTCGGAACGTTGGCGAACTTTTGACTATGGAAGTTGTGCGTGACCTACTGAGCCCGACGATGGACTTTTCGATTCTGGATAGATTTGATCTACCGGACCGCGATGCAGTCCTAATCGCTCAACAACGACCAGACCTTGTCATCGTGACAGTGATTCCACCTGGAGGCCTGGAGCAAACTCGCTACTGGTGTTCAGCACTTCGTAAAGCTGGGTATACCGGTCAAATCATGGTTGTTTGTCTAGGTATGTTTAAGAACTTCGACCGACTACTCACTAGTTTTCGACGACGCGGAGCAACCTTCGTAGTCACCTCCACCACGCATCTAATGCAAAAGCTGGAGCGAATCACTAATTCAGCAGCTTCGATCTCGCGTCACAAAATTGCTCCGGTTTCAGTTGTGTCCGCACCGCATTACTTGCCCAAAAAAGAGAAATCAACGACTCAAGAGAGTGGAATACAGCATTACTAGTGGAACACCGTTCTCGTTGTTAAAGACGGTCATACCGCATCATCATTCGTTTACCAAGAAGGCCTAGCCATGAGTAATATCCGCTTAAACATTTTCGATACCAAAGGCCCTGGTCGCCCCATAGTCTTAATCCATGGATTTCCCCTGTCGCATCAGGCCTTCCTGCACCAATTCGAGGCGTTCAAAAATGCGGGACTTCGCGTAGTAGCCTATGATCGTCGCGGATTCGGAAGTTCTGACAAACCGTCTGACGGGTACGATTACGATACACTCTCAGACGACCTAAAGAACGTGATCGACCAACTAAGTTTGAAGGACGTAATACTGCTTGGCTTTTCGATGGGAGGGGGAGAAGTCGCGAGGTTTATGGGGCGACATTCTCTAGCATCCGTTGCTGGAGTCATATTTGCTGCTTCGGTTACTCCTTATCTTCTTAAGTCTGAGAACAATCCTGATGGGCCGTTGGATTCCCAGACAGCGGACCAGAAATTGGCGAGCTTGACAGCCGATCGTGCAGGTTATTTCGCTGCGTTCGTCAAGAAATTCTATTCAGCAAATGATGAATTGGTTGTCGAAGATTCGGAGGTTCAGAGTGCTATCGAAATGTGCGAGCAGTCAGATCAACATGCCGCTATCGCTTGCATGAAATCCTTTTCCACTACTGACTTTCGAGACGACCTTCAGCGTATCACCGTGCCAACATTAGTGGTTCATGGTGACTGCGATGCCATTGTGCCGTTTGAGGGCTCGGGCCATCGCACATTCAAATCCATCCGCGGTTCGAAGATCGCTCTGATACAGGGTGGTCCTCACGGGATCAATGTCAGTCATGCGTCTGAGTTCAATCAAATCGTGGTTGAATTTGCGCAGAGTCTTGGTGCGTTCTAGTTTAGTAACTCAACAGATAAAGGGGTTCTTATGTCCACCGGTAAAAAATCGATCTTTGCATTGCTCTGGATTGTTGGTATTCCACTTCCAATTCTCGTTATAGTCTATTTCCTGACCGGTGGAGGATGTAACTAGTCGATGCACTCCAATCAACGCCACTCTACCTGGAACTGAGCTAATCACTTACCAGGCGGATTGACACTGGATGCAGCGGCTAGGTTCATCGTTTGCTGATACCGTCTCAGCAAGACGTACAGCACGAGGGCCATGACGATAATCCCACCAATCAAAAGCATGGGATCATCCTTCTTCAGGATGTTGCGAAGTACACCGGCACCAAAATACATCGCCGATCCGCCGATCACATTGCCAAGCATCACGCCTAAGAACGTTGCTAACCTGCTCATCCCCAGCAATCTTCCAAGGATTGATCCGCCTACGCTGCCGGTCATGGCTAGCGGTACAGCGACGAAGATGACTAATCCCACAAAGGTCATACGACGCATCCAAGGATGAGCTTCTAAGATGATGTGACCGTTGTCAGCTACAGCCTGAAGTTTGGTTCCCATTTTTGGTAGTCGGAAGAGGAAGCCTAGATGAAATACCAGAAAGCACACCGTCATCACATCCATGGAAAACACCAACGCGAGTAACTGCTCTGAGCTGTAAAACTCGCGATTCTCCAATTGTTCGATTCCACCGCCCAGGATAATGAATTTCCCAGCAGCAAAGAAGGAAACCGTCGCGGTCGTGACTAGCTTTACAGCCGACGCCCATCCGTAGGCAATCCAGAAGTAAAGAACGGCAGATACTGCAACTAGCGGTGGTCCGGCGAGCGTTGCCCACCAAACGACCGGGAATCTCTTTCGAAACTCGGCCTCGTCATTCCATCGATTGGGATCTAATAATGACGCCGAACTACTTTCGCTCGGGGGGAGATTGGCATCTGTAGGCGTTTCGGGTTTCTGATCCATGTTGCTTCTAAACTGTCAGTGCAGAAAGGCTTAGCTCACGAGTCTCGACGGGATGCACACCATGGCCGAATCTAGCATCGGAATTTAAAGCCTGTGACAATTGCCCCATCACGTGATCCACGATCTTCCGTAGATCGCGATGCCCAAGTGCAAGTGCTGCGGTGATGATGGCTGAAAGTACACAACCGGTTCCATGAAGACTTCCAGATTGAAGCAACGGTTGTCGCAGTTCGAATATCTGGTCTTCGTTGGCTAACAAACACAGATATTGATTGTCGATGGCTCCGTACTTTAGAAGAACATTCTTAGTACCGATCGATTGAATTGCTCGAACTGCATTCCTTGCCTGATCGATATCAGTGATCGATTGTCCCGCAAGCTGTTCGGCTTCGAATCGATTTGGCGTTACCAAGTAGGCCAGCGGGAGTAGCTCAGAGCGAAAGGGCAAAAGGAAATCACCCGCGACTAAGGAATGACCGTGCTTGCTGACCATCACAGGGTCGACCACAATCGGTGCGATGCAGCCCCTTAGCTTTTCGCTGACTCGAGTGACCATTTCGCTGCTACCGAGTGCTCCAACTTTGATTGCTGTTGGCGGGATGTCGGTGAGCACAGCATCCAATTGTTCCACAACAAAACTGGCGTCGACCATCTGCAAGTTCGAAACCTGCTGTGTATTCTGAACGGTCAAAAGAGTGACCACAGACATGCCGTAAACACCCAACTGCTGAAATGTCTTCAAGTCAGCTTGCAGTCCAGCTCCGCCGCTGGGATCGGAACCTGCTATCGTCAGCGCCACAGCGTTTGAAAGATTCGTATCCCCAACCCACTGCGTTAGCGAGGGACTCTCCGTGGATTTGTTAGTCGACAAAAGGTTGTTCAAGTGATTGGGTCCGCAAATGGTCTAATCGTCGTACACGCTAATGAGTTGTCCCTCAATATTCATGATTCTAACCCATGGATGCCTTTCACGAAACTTCTTACCTGCTTCGGACTTCAAGGACTCGGGATCGACTATTCGAATCTCAGTAAGATGGTCGAACTTGGAAACAATCGTCAGCAGTTCATCGTTGGTACCGAAGAAGCAAGCATCCTTCACTCGCGCATAGTATTCGGGATGAAGCCACGACGGGAGATTTTCACTCAACCATGAATCATGTCTGCCAACGTACCAAGTCCAGTTTGCTTCAAATGGCAAAACGGGATGTTCCTTGTCAACAACTCGGATCAATCCTCCAAGTCGCAGTGATCGAAGCTTCACTCGCATCTCCTCAATGATGGCCTCCTCCCGCTTGTAGAGCGTGAAGTTGTGTAGATGCCATGCTGGCGCAATTGCGACCAATAGCACAACGATCCCAACCGATCTGATTGATATTTGACCCGGGAAGCGAATTTCAGAACTCCTACTCAAAGGCTGCGACTGGCCCACTATCAACATAACGACCTAATGCTGAGCTACAATTGAGGACCCGTTTTCTTCTGCCAATCCCGAGGTACCTCAAAAGGAAGCTGAGTTTTCGCCTATGAGCTTCGTTCCGGCAGTTCTCTTAGGGATTGCAACCCGAAACCGTGCAGAACTTCTATCTAAGTCTTTACGCTCGGCGCTTTCACAGACCATGACGAAGATGGAGATTATGGTAATTGACGATGGTTCGATCGATGCAACACCTTCGCTTCAAAGCCAGTTTCCCAGCGTACTTTGGCAGCGTCGTGAAAGTCGCTTGGGGTATATGACGGCCAGAAACGAAATGATGGCGCGGAGTGGCTTGGACTATTTTGTGAGCCTGGATGACGATGCGTGGTTTTTAGCTGGCGACGAAGTTGAAACGGCAGTGAAGTTCCTTGAGGCTAATCCCAAGGTCGCCGTAGTGGCTTTCGACATCCTTGTCTCGCGCCAGCCTGAAGTCCAACCGCGCACTGCCCCGCTGAAGGTCGGCGTGTTTGCAGGCTGTGGCCATGTGATTCGCATCAAGGCTGCCCATGAGGTAGGATTCTACGAGAATACTCCAGGAGACTATGGTGGAGAAGAGAAGGATCTTTGCTTACGGCTGATGGATGCAGGGTACTCGATTGTGCGCTTGCCTGGCGTGCATGTTTGGCACGACAAAACTCCACTGGCTAGAGAGATCGAATTCCAACATCAATCGGTGGTATGCAACGATCTAGCCATTGCTTTACGTCGCAGCCCTACGACCTATCTACCTCTATTTCTTGCGATCCGAATCTCTCGCCGACTTATGTTCTCTTGGAAGTCGCGACAAATGAAATCCTGTTTCCGAGGATTGGCTTTGTTCATGAAGTCCTTTGGAGCCATTTGGTCAAGCCGAAAGCCCGTCAAGGCCGAGACGATGAAAGCCTATACAAGGCTGTCACGTAAGCCGATAAGCCATAGTTAAGAAATGTCGCGCACCACTTTTTCTGATTTGAATTGGCTTCGGTTGGCCCCTCGTGTTAACATATTAACGTTGTCCTGACTTTAGACACTGGGATCACGGCAATGGTTATCAAGGGCACCGTTCAAAACGGAGTCATTCAATTCGAAGGAACTGCACTTCCAGAAGGCACTCACGTTCTGATAACCCCAATTGAGTTCACGGCTAACGATTGTGTGCCCGAATCCAATCTAGACAAACTGAAGGAAGAAATTCAGCGAACTGCTTCTCTTGCTTGTGAAAATGAAAGCACCGATGGCTTCTCAGGCGCTGACCACGACAAAGTTCTTAATGGAAATTGAATGTGACCGGTTCTTAATACCACTTCCAAACGTGGTCTTTAAAGCGGCGGATGGCATTGTTGCGGGCAGACTCGTCTTCAAGCCAAGGTGATACTTGTTCTTTGTAGTCAGCGCTAGCTAAAGTCTCAAGTCGCCATGTCGCCGCTTGAAAACCCTGCCAAGGCGTATCGCTTTTTGCCTCAGCCATCCGACCGGCAATCATCGCGGCGACTCCTTCGCGAATGATCGGATCGTCGCACTCGAGCAACGGGAGAATGGCTAGATATCCCGAGTCCGATAAGCGATGCTCAGTGATTTGAACCGCAGGAGCTGGATCGCCATTGCGAACCCAACGACTGTTGATCCGGTAAACGATATAGTCCACGGGAAGCACCGTGAGCAAGAACAGGAATACTGTGAGAGCGAGAATCTGCTTTTCAACCAACCATGGGAAATTGAAACGTCGCGCGGCCTTGATCAGAACCAAGCTGAATCCAACGATAACGCAGCAGACTCCAAGGATTGCAACGACACGCATGCGAGTCATCCCGTTGTAGCTGATGTAAATCCACAACCGATTGAAAACGCAAAGTGCAAGTAACAAGTTCAAGACCGACCAGATCTTCGCCCACCGCATCAGCCGTAAGTAGCAGCTTTGATCCAAACTCGATGGTCGAAATATAGCGGACATCACCGCTGTCGATAGCGCAAGAGCGATCGTCAGCCACGCGGCTCCAGCATGCGCGTAGCCTGAGTAATGAAAACCCTCCGGAAACTCGCGGAACCACATTGTGGCAAACTCGACGATCAAATACAGCGTAAACAGCCCGACTACGCAAACCGATGTGTTTCGCGATATTCGATAGGCGCGAATCGTTTCTGTGTTTTGCTGACACCATTGCTGTGCGCAGGGCGACGAAATGGCTGGAAGAATTTTCTTCCAGCTTGGCACGATAGCGCCCAAGCCAATAAGCGCGACGATGCTCCACAGCAAGGGCTGCGAGATCCCGATCGAGAAGATCCACTTGAAGCAGTAGTTCGTGAACTCGGATAAGGACGCGGTGAATCTAGTTACCGCATCTGGATTGGCCATCAGAAAGATCGCAGCGAACAGTCCGGTCAGAACTGCTGGCAAGAAGAACTCCATCCATCGCAAGTGGCTTAGCCTAACCCCAGTCGTCGTAAGAGTTGATGCGAGGATGGCTCGAATGGATTGAGGAAGTAAGCCCCACAAGAATCGAACGTATGCTATCAAACTAATGGGTAATCCTTGAGCCAACAAAGCAAGCAGAAACAACTGGCAAACAGCAAAGAACGCTAATCCTATGTTCCCTTGCCAGCTCATCCGCAGCGCGGTCAACACTGCGGTTGCGCAGAGTAGCGCCGTGGATATCGTCAAAGGCTGCCGGTGACTATGCAAAATGCCAATTACCAACAAAGCGGCGCTAAGAACCAGCCACACGGCCCAACCTGAATAACCGAAACTACCTTGATAGAGAACGACGTCTGTTACGATCACCAGCGCGACAACCAGCGCCCAATGCAGCCAGCTAGCGGGATTGATCGGCTGGACCTGCGCCTTGTGTTGGTGAGTTGAACTCGCAGCGGTGAACAGTGGATTGGCGACTTGCGGTGGAAGCGATGGATCAAGGCTATCGGAAGGAAACATGATTAGCTTTGCAATGCAGAGTTAAAGGGCGTGTAGATACTGGTTCGGTATTTCTTGAAGACGCTTGGCTAAGAGAAGCCAAGTCTCAAGTTCTTAGCCGCGGCAGCAACTTCAGCTGCATCTTGGATGACTCGTTCCAACTCTGCCAAGTAGAGCTGAAACGACTTTGCGCCCAGCGGCGTCGCGAAGCAAGTGGACTTGGCCGAGCGTCCGGCACCAACCTTATCGACTCGGACGTAGCCAGCTTCACGAAGAACGTCGATGTGCCGATTCAAGTTGCCATCGGATAGCGCGCACAGCTCTTTGAGATCGTTGAAGGTAAGTCCTTCGGCGTGAGTGATCAACGAAGTCATGATCCCCAAGCGAGCCTTTTCATGAAAGGTTCGCTCAAGACCTTCGTAGTTATATCGCCCGGGAATGGGAACTTCCACTTTCGATGAATCGCTTGAATCAACATTTGATTTCAAACCGACCTTACGCGCCATGGCTACTCTCCTTCACTCCAAAGTAAAGCACAGCGGCCAATAGCAGCTCGCCGAGTCCGAAAGAAACTCCCATGATCCAACCCGACATAGAATAAGCCGAATCAATCAGGCGAATCGCGACGATGGCAGCCACAAAAAAGTATGCCGCCACGTAAAGCGTTGCACTCGGAAGCTTCCGTCGCAAATTCATCAGCCCCAGAGAAAAGCAAAGCATCCAAAGGCTTGGCAACAGTTGTGCATAAGCGGGCTGCGCGGCTACAAGAAAGTAACTAACGACGGCGCTCACAATGACACTCGGCGCAAAATCGAGCAAGGCTTCACGCGTCTGCCGTCGACGCATCTCTGTGGATCGATAGAGATAGCGATAGACAATCTCGATACTTGAAATGCCACCTACAATAGCTGCGATCGTGGTCCAATAAACGAGATACGACATCGGTTGCTGCACGGGATGAGGCACCCACCAATGCTGAGTCCAAGCGGCCAGAGTTCCGACTAAACCACCAAGCAATGTTGTCACCCAACGAAAGCAAGTGACTTTCTCGCTGGCCTGCAGCCGCGTTTGAATCAACGCTAAGTCTGAAATTGCATTCTCCAACCGCATCTACTTACCCTCAATCGGTCAAGTCAATACCGCAAAAACCGGACGCCAACGCGTGGCTGCTGGTCTGGAAACTCCGCCGCCACCAAAAACTCTGCAACGCAAAGCTTAATGGCCTGCGATAGAAAGTCAAGCTTTTCTGGAAAAATGCACCTCTGTCGCAATGGCTCGCCAACTTCGCAATGGCCTGCTACATTTGAATCTGTGACCAATCGATCCAATTTTCCGCGACGGAACTACAACATGCGTCAGACTTTAGAGCAAACCCTGAACGAACTTCATGACCAACTGGCGGGCGCACAGGATTTGGATGAAGCTCAGCGAACTCGTCTTCGCCAAGCCGTGCAAGAGATCCAGCAGACGCTCGACGACTCCAAAGTCAGCTCGGCAAGTCTAGCCACGCAGCTCAAGCAAGCCGTCGCGCAGTTCGAGCAATCGCACCCCGCCTTAACCAACTCGATCGGCCGGATCGCCGATCTGTTGGCTCAAATGGGCATCTAATTAGCGACTTACCCGAGTTTCGATTTCGCTGACGACATCATCGATTTTGACTCGCACCTGCTCTAACGTGTCGCGGTCGCGAATTGTGACACACTTATCGTTGAGCGACTCGCCGTCAACGGTGATGCAATACGGAGTACCAGCTTCATCTTGACGACGATAGCGGCGACCGACCGCGCCCTTTTCGTCGTAGAAGACGTTGAACTTTTTCTTCAGCGCGCGATAGATGTCCTTGGCGACTTCGGGCATTCCGTCTTTCTTGACCAGTGGGAACACAGCCGCTTTGACCGGAGCGATGCGAGGGTGCAGTCTTAGTACAACGCGCGATTGCATCTGGCCGTTTTCATCAGGAGCTTGATCTTCGTGGTAGGCTTCGCACAAGAATGCTAACGTCGCGCGATCGGCACCAGCGGATGGTTCGATCACGTGAGGAATGAATCGCTCGTTGGTCAGTTCATCGCGATAAGTCAAATCCTTGCCGCTGCCTCGATACTTGGGTTTACCATCGGGGCCAAGTTGAACTTGGAGCGGATTGGTCTTCTCGTCCAGCTTGCCTTCCATGTGGCTTCGCAGGTCAAAATCGCCGCGATGAGCGATTCCTTCCAGTTCGCCGTATTCACCTTCAGGCAAGAATGGAAAGGCGTATTCAATATCGGCGGTACCGGTCGAATAGTGGCTCAGTTCGTCTTGAGCGTGTTCACGTAGAATCAATCGTTCGGGAGAAAGTCCCAGAGCGATGTACCAAGCCATGCGGCGGTCGCGCCAGAACTTGTACCAAGCGCTCGACGAATTGGGATGACAGAAGAATTCAATTTCCATCTGCTCAAATTCTCGCGAGCGGAATGTAAAATTCCGCGGAGTGATCTCGTTACGGAAGCTCTTGCCAACTTGTGCGATACCAAAGGGGATCTTCACTCGCGAGCTATCGACGACGTTTTTGAAATTCACAAAAATTCCTTGCGCCGTTTCCGGTCGAAGAAATGCCGTGCCCTCTTCGCCGCTTAGTGCACCAACGTAAGTCTTGAACATCAAGTTGAACTCACGAGGCTCCGTCAACGTGCCCAATTCGTTGGCATCCGGAGCCAAGACTTGCGAAAAGTCGGTCACTTCAGTCAATCGAATGAAGCTGCCATCCCATTTTAAATCTTCAAGATCTTTCGAACGCAGCTTAAAGAACTTGAGCGCGCGGCGCTGAACATCTTCATCCTCAGAATCAGCCTCGACCATCGTGGTAACAAAAATCTTTTGACCCTTAGCCTCGACCCAACGTCCGCGGACTTGATCGTGACGGTAGCGTTTCCGCGTCTGTCGGCAATCGACCATAAAGTCATGGAACAGATCGTAGTGGCCCGAGCACTTCCAGACTTGAGGATGCATGATGATCGTGCAATCCAGTCCAGTCATTTCGTATTCACTCGGAGCGCCGGGCAGTTGTGTCAGTTCGTCATGGCCACTAACCATGTCGCGCCACCAAGCATCTTTCACGTTGCGTTTCAGCTCCACACCCAAAGGACCGTAGTCCCAGAATCCGTTCAATCCACCATAGATTTCGCTCGACTGAAACATGTAGCCGCGTCGCTTGCACAGCGAAACCAGTTTTTCCATTTGCATCATGATGGTGGCCTTTGTGTGGGAGGCAGAATTGACGGATGAGATTTTTAAGGGTTGGTTCTTGTTCGCTTCGAACAATTTTCTTTCGAAAACATTGAACTTTTGCGAGTGAGCGCCAAGAAACTGATTAGGTCTTCTTGAGCGTCACAATTCGAGCGTGACCGGCCAGATCTTTCGTGATCTGAGGCTCGCTCCAATCGCTGGGCTGAGTGATCAGTTGACCTAATCGCCCGGCTAACATGGGCGAAAATTCGAAGATCAGGAAACCGCCTGGTCGAAGATGTTTGGCAGCTTGCTCGATCAGCTTGACGATGATCGTTCCTCCATCGGGCTCAGCAACCAAGGCCAGCTTCGGTTCAAAGTCTCGCACCGACTTGGCTAAATTCTGGAACTCTTCGGGTGAAACATAGGGAGGATTGCTGAGGATAAGATCAAACTGTAGATCCGGCTTGCACCAAGAAAGCAAGTCGCCTTGGATGAACTGAATTCGATCGTCGGCCAGCGCGTGACGTTGAGCGTTACGTCGAGCCACATCCAAAGCGGCTGGGCTGATATCAACTGCAGTGACATGACACTTGGCGAAGTGTTTTGCCACCGAAACAGCGATGGCTCCCGAGCCTGTGCCAACATCGACTATTTGAAGTTGTTTGCCACTAGCGGCAAGCGCTTTCGCACGATCGAGAGCATCGACGACCAAGTGTTCGGTTTCCGGCCGTGGAATCAGAACATCTGGATTAACTTCGAAGGTCGCCGAGTAAAACTCTTTGTAACCAACTAAATACGCGACGGGACTGCCTTCAGCGCGGCGCTTGACCATTTCGCGAAAGGCCGCGCGGACTTGCTCGGAAGGCTCTTCGTCGAATGCCGTGTAGAGTTCGATTCGCTGACAACCACGAGCGTGGGACAGCAACACCTCTGCGTCCAATCGAGGTGATGTCGAACCAGATTTTTTCAGATAGTCTGCAGTCCAAGTTAGCAGTCTACCGACCGTCCATGTTTCTGTGGCGCTCATCCATCCAGCTCCATTCCATCGCGCAGTTGATCGCGTTCGTACTCTAACAAGGCTCGCGTCACCGGCGCCAAGTCGCCCGCCATAACATGATCGAGCTTGTACAAAGTAAAGTTGATACGGTGATCAGTAATTCGGTTTTGCGGAAAATTGTAGGTGCGAATTCGCTCGCTACGATCTCCCGATCCGATCAAGCTCTTCCGCGTATCGGATCGCTTTTGCATCTCTTGTTGACGATGAAAGTCGTAAATGCGGCTCTTGAGAACGCGAAGGGCTTTGGCCAAGTTCTTTTGCTGGCTCTTCTCGTCTTGGCATTGAACAACAATTCCCGTTTCGAAGTGCGTCAAGCGAATCGCGGACTCAGTCTTGTTGACGTGCTGACCACCAGGACCGCTCGCGCAGAATTTGTCGATGCGATAGTCGTCCTTCTTGAGATCGATTTCGACGTCTTCGGGCTCGGCCAGAACCGCCACAGTTGCTGCTGAAGTGTGTACCCGGCCTTGCGCTTCCGTTTCGGGCACTCGCTGGACGCGATGGCCGCCGCTTTCGAATTGCAGCTCGCGGTAAGCGCCGTCGCCTTCGACACCGAAGATGACTTCTTTAAAGCCGCCGCGTTCCGATGGGCTCATGTCCATCACTTCTAGCTTCCAGCCTTTGGCTTCCGCGTTACGCTTGTACATTTCGTATAGGTCGCGAGCAAACAAAGCGGCTTCTTCGCCACCGGTTCCAGCGCGAACTTCCATGACACAACGCGCGCGGTTGGAATCTTCGCCGCCGACGGTCATTTCCAAAAGCTCGTTCCATAGGTCTTCGCGCAACTTGCGCAGGCTGCCAAGTTCTTCTTGAGCCATAGCGCGTTCATCTGCATCTTCGCTCTCAGCCATCAGGGCCCAGTCGCTGATTTCACCAGAGTATTTTTTGAAGGTGCGTATCTTAGCGGCAAGACGCGTTAGCGAGCCGTGCTCGCGCGCAACTGCAGCCATCCGGGTCGAATCGGCCATCACCTCTGGCGAGCTCATCTGGGCTTCGAGTTCTTCGAAGCGTTTGAGCTTGGATTCGAGTTCTTCTCGTACGTTCATGAGATCTATCTTATCGCCAAAGTCTGGCGACCCGCTGAATTCTGGAGTGATGTGCAAATACAAATATAGCCCGCTGTGATGGGAACCACGCGGGCTACTGAAGGATGTCAGAATTAGTCCGCCTAAGGAACCTTCCCATGCACATGCAGCGGTTGGTTTTTGGCTGAGGGTTTTTCGATTGCTGTGCGGGCTCAGTTCATGAGCTGGCGTTCAGCAATTCCCAGGCGGAGCTAAGCTACTTCTTCTTGCCTTTTTTAGGCTGAAGACTGGCATAGGTACCAGCAGCAAACTTGTTTTGGAACTTTTCGATACGACCAGCGGTGTCCACGAACTTCAACTTGCCGGTGTAAAACGGGTGGCAAGCGCTGCAAATGTCCACTCTTAGCTCTGTTCGAATGCTTCGAGTATTAAAGGTGTTACCACAACCGCAGGTTACGACGGTTTCTTGGTATTTTGGGTGAATGTCTGCCTTCATTGCTGATCTCTCTCAAATTTCTCTGCGAAGCTTATAGGACAATGCCCAGCTTCCATTAGTTCGGCTGATCGTCTTGCGACGTTGAATTGGCTTTGGGAAAACGAAGCAATCTATACTCGCCCGAGCGAATACTCAACCCCAAAAAACCACCCAACCAGGCCAACCTACCCAGCCGAGCCCCTATTTCTTGCCCAGGTGCGCGCCCGCTTCTTGGGGTGTTCAGTCGTTTTTCCCCGCCGTCAACAAAATTCGATACGACATCCGATCATTGGGTGAAGAACGGGCAGGCTGCTCCAGGCCCACCTTATTCACAGCCCAAGAAACCACGCCCTTCGAAGACTCAGGGACGTGCCACCCAGAAATTCGATGGCCGTGCCAACCTGACCCGAAGCGAGTTTTTCAATCGCGGACGCGATGACATTTGATAGCCTGGGATGCCAATCCCAGGAATTGCGAACGAGAAACCGGTAGTCGCGGAGCGACGGCAGAAGCAGAACGACGAGATCACAACAAAGTCGAGTTGGGGTGGCCAGCAAAATATGGTGAGCGGATTTCATGTTGAAACCCAAGGTCGCGCTAGTGTCAAAGAATGCCGTCGCTTCGCGACTCACAGATTATACGCTCGGACCGACCTGGGATTGGTATCCCAGGCTTTAAAATACCGTCGCGTTCGCGACTAAAGCCGACCAACGACGGGCAAGTGTCTAGTTCTCAATCGCGAGCTGAGAGTTAATAGCCTGGGATAAAAACTCTCAGGAAGGGTCAACCACGAAGTATGCGAAGGATTTGTTCGACCCGTTGTTGGGTTTCGTTCCTCAACCCAACCTACGATGAGCGAGTCGGCTGGGTACCCTGCGCTACTTCATGAGTCCTTCGCGGACGTCGCGATGTTCGTAGTCGTGGATCAGCCAACGGTCGCCTTGCTTGACCCAGGTAACGATCAATAGCCGAGCTCCACCGCCTTTCATCCCGTAATAGCTCTGGTCGCCAGTGACCTTCATCGTCGCGATGAATTCGGTCGTGGCCATGGGAGGTTGGGTAGAGTCGTTGATCACAACCGACTTGATGCTGGTGACCTTGGCTTCGTCAAATTTGAAGCGCGAGATTTCACTCTTGGCTCGTTGTGTCGCCGGTGTAGCGTTGGGGTGCATGTAAGAGAGCGCCCGATTGTGGTCGTTCGCGCGGACGGCATCGGCCACTTCGTAAATTGTCCGGATTAGCTTTTCTCGTTCGCTCACTAAGCTGACTGAAAAGATGCACAAGATGAGCGTTGCGACTGCGGTAGCGATGGCCGCATAGATGGCGCGGCGATCACCTAACTGCTTGGCTACGACGACAAGTAAGCCTGTAATGACAGCGCCAAACAGACCGATACCGATGGGGTTCTCTAGAATCGTGTTCATGGACGGCCTTTGCAGTGGCTAGTGGAGTTGCCAGCCGAATCCCTCGGCTTCAAAATCGGCTTTTCCTTCCGGCGAGACGATCGCTTGAAACAATCGACGAGCCGTTTGTGGATATTTTGACTCTTTGTAAACAGCCCAAGGTTGAACGGCTATCGAACACGGGAGGCCCTGAATTTGAATTGCATCCAATTCATCAGCCGCACCGGCTGCATTGCTCAAGTAGACCACTGCAGCATCCAACGAGCCCGCTCGCATCTGGTTGACCAACAAATCGCCCGTGGGAGTTTGTACGGTCACGTTCTTCATCACCTCGGTCTGTACGCCACCTTCTTTTAACGTTACTTGTGTTATCCACCCCATCGCACACTGCTTTTCGTGTCCGACACCGACGCGAAGACCCGGCTGTGACAAGTCTTTCAATGAGCCGATTTTCTTAGGGTTGCCTTTTTGCACTAGGATAACCAGTTCGTTTTGGGACACCTCCACGGGTTCTGGAAATAGTTCAGCCACTTGATTCATGAATTCGACGTCACAAGCAAAATACGCATCTGGTCGCTGACCGGTTTTCATTTGACCAACTAAAATTCCGCAACCGTTGTAAACAGTGTTGATATCGACGCCTTCTCGCTGCTGAAAACGTTTGAGAGTTTCTTCGATGGCTGGCCGCAACATCGATCCGGCATACAGAGTCAACTGTGGTCGATCGGCCCATGGATCACCGGCTTCCGTTTTGAAACCATGCTTAGCGTAGCTTTCAAGGCCTCGATCTTGCGCCGAAAGGTAACGAGCAAAATGGAGTGCAGCTTGCGGATCTTTAGCCGCCGCCAACACGCCAACTTCGACGCGACTGGTGATCGAGTCGAGCTCGGCGATCTCGACAGCTTCAAGTTGTGGGTAGGTTGCCAGGACTGCATCGTAGACAATTCCAGCGTCGGCGGCGCCAAGCTTAACGTCATTAGCTACGTCGGTAACTGTGCCTCGGAAGGCGATCGTCTTGGCCTTAAACGGTTCCCACAGATTTGCGGCGGTTAGCGTGGATCGTGTGGTCTTGCCAATCGCAGCGCCGTCGGGGTTGGCTTGAACCAAGCGAATCGAATCGCCCATGAGATCATCTAGCGACTTGATGCCCTTGGGATTTCCCTTGGGAACAGCGACAACGGCTTTCATAGTCGCGATGGGAATGCGTTCGGCGACCAGACGTTTTTCAGCAGCGATGGCCAAGAAACTGTCGTCGGCTGGGATAAACAGATCACCATCCGCGGCGATTTCGACGCGATTGAGCAAAGCTTGCGAGGGACCAAATTCAACTTGAACTTCGCGATGGCACTCTTCGCGGTACCGCTGAGCAACCGCTTCCATTGCAGCTCGATTCGCAGCAGCGCAGAAGACAACCAAAGGCTTGTTTGAATGCGCCGAGTCGGACGAGTTCGATTCGATCTGAGCTCGCTCTCGCTTGAGTCCATAGATCGACCCGATTAGCAGTAACCCAAGCAGCCCCAAGCCGATCCAAATTGGATTCTTTGACATTATCAACAACTCTCTGATCGCATTACATTCCTCGTTCCGAAGGCTCTGCCTCGGAACGCACTGTCTTCGAGGCTCCGCCTCTCATCTTTTCATCCCCATCTATCATACCTGAAGCGCAGCCCTTTCAGGGCGAGGTAAATCGTTGGATTCCGTTGAACCGGGGCGGTGGGCTGGTTTGTTTAAGCCCCTTCGGGGCGAAGATCCCATTCATCGTACCTGAAGAATAAACGAGTGGGCGATGATCCCTCGCTAACGCAGCGGGTTGGGATTGAACTAAAACTACCCTCTGCCAACCCGAAAGGCGGTGATATCAATCGCAGGCGTATTGCCGAGCATCAAATCGGCCATGATTACCGCGGTACCGCAGGACATATGCAAGCCACTACGAAAGTGACCAGCCGCGACATACAGGTTATTTGAGCCCGGCGCTTTACCCATGTAAGGCAAACCATCGTAAGACCCTGGACGCAAGCCAGCCCATGAGCGCACCAGCGGCGTGTGCTGAAGCATTGGTAGCGTCGCTTCGGCCCATTGGCGGATTAAGTTGATCGCTTCGTCGGTCGTGTGACAGTTGTACCCAGCCTCTTCCTCCACGCTACCGGCGAGCAACATACCATCGCTGCGCGCGACGAGATAGCGGTGACCATCGTTGATAATATGACGAATCGGCGGCGACTCGCATTGGTAAAGAAGCAGTTGTCCTCGAACTGGCATGATGCCATTTTCGAGCTCAACTTGCTGCATGAGCATTCTGGCCCATGCTCCGTTGCACAGGCAGATGTGTTCGGCGGTGTATGCTTGCCCTGCCGGATCGTAAAGTGTTGCTCGTCCTTGAGGACTGAGCTCCACTCGATCGACGGTGGCCTCGACAAACTGCACTCCTCGCGATTGGCATGCAGCCTCAAGCGCTTTTAGATGGCGAGGATTTCGGAGTTGGCATTCATCTGGAAGCAACCAAGCTCCGATCGTGTTGGACTCGCAGGAGAGGCTGTGCTCTAGCGCTCGAAGCTCGGCTATATCCAGCTTACGGAATTCGATCCCATGGTCTTCCCACCAGAATTGATTTGCAGTGAGCGTTGCAACTTCGGCTCGCGACGTTCCCAAGTAGACTCCGCCACATTTTCGAAAGCCTGTGTCGATCCCAGTCAAAGCAAGGAGCTCGCTCGCCCATTGGTGGTGCAGTTCGTGGCTGAGCGATCTGAGTTGGTCGTAGGGGTCATCGATGTTCTTGATTGCCACCGGTGGCAAGATGCCGGCTCCGGCCCAAGATGCAGACCGGAGTTCCGCCGAGCCTGATCGGACCAGCGTGACCGACTGACCTCGTTTAGCCAATTCCCAAGCCAATGATAAGCCGATGACCCCACCACCAACTATTAAGAACGAGTTAGACTTTGCTGAAACTTGCATTGGGTGGGGCAGGGATGTGAGTTGCGGTAGTGCTGATTTTGCCAATGATCGGGCTCTGTCGTAGCTCTTATGGTAGCCGGTCAGCCAAAATTGGCGATCGATTCTGAGAACTTTCGATGACCAGACGGCCTACCCGGGGTTCCCGGTCTTGCAAACCAATTAGACTAACAATTAGAAATTGCGATTGTACCCCAGAAACTCATCTGGAATTCCGTTAAACTGACCCGCTGAATTGTGGTGGAACTCAACCGAGTTCCAGCGCCAGCAACGCTTGTTGACTAAGAGTCCGCGAGCGTTTCGTTGTTGCGCTCAAAGACAATTCGCGGCGCCGTAAGATAGTGAGGAGGCATGCCGGCCCACTGGCATCCATCAAAGACAACTGTATGGCAACAATCACTGCGGATAAGTTGATTGAATTGGTACGAAAGAGCGATCTTTCGGACGATGCCTCTATCGATGCAGCGATCGAGCGGATCAAGTCGAAGAACAACGGCGAATTGCCTACCGATCCGGTCGAAATGACCAAAGCTCTTGAAGCTGAAAAAATCATCACTCGCTGGCACAGCGAAAAACTGTTGGTGGGCAAGTACCGAGGCTTCTTCTTAGGCAAGTACAAGCTGCTGGGTCATATCGGCAGCGGTGGTATGAGCAGTGTGTATCTGGCTGAACATACGAAGATGCATGACTTGCGAGCCATCAAAGTTTTGCCTAAAAGCAAACTCGGCAAGTCGTCCTATCTGGCTCGCTTCCAACAAGAGGCTAAGGCGATCGCCTCGCTGAATCATCCCAACATCGTTCGCGCTTACGATATCGATAATCAAGAAGACACGCACTACATCGTCATGGAGTATGTGGATGGCGATGACTTGCAAGCGATCGTCAAGAAGAAGGGACCGTTGCCGTTTGACAAGGCTGCCTCGTACATTGCTCAAACAGCACGCGGACTTCAACATGCTCACGAAGCTGGTCTGATCCATCGCGACGTGAAACCCGCCAACGTACTAGTGCGCAACAAGGATGGGAAAGTAAAGATTCTTGACCTTGGATTAGCACTTTTCACCGACGATGCGCAGTCCTCGCTCACCATGGACTTCAATGACAAGGTTTTGGGTACTGCCGACTATTTGGCTCCCGAACAAGCACTCAACAGCCATGGCGTCGATCTGCGCGCGGATCTGTATGGCCTTGGTTGCACGCTCTATTTCCTGCTCACCGGGCACCCGCCGTTTCCCGAGGGATCGATAGCTCAGCGAATCGCCAAGCATCAGAAAGAGATGCCTAAGGAGATTCGCAAGATTCGTCCGGAATGCCCTGGAGAGTTGGAAGGCATTTGCTGGAAGTTACTTCAAAAAGATCCCAAGTATCGTTACTCATCTGCAGCGCAGACAGCCGATGTGCTAGAGGCATGGTTGGCGAAGTATAAAGTCGCCGTAGCTGCAGGAACCAGCGGAAGCTCGGTTAGCTTAGGCGATGAAGTTGACGGCAAGTCGACGTCGCGCTCTAGCACGGTTGGTGGAGCGATTGTGGATACGGTTAGCAATCGTGGTGGTGACACCCTAGCAGGTAAATCCGGAAGTGTTGTACTTTCAACCAGTGATAGCGGCGTTCTGGTACGACTGGCCAGTACATCAACTTCAGGCAGTGCCATCGACTTGCAGGCGGATTCCAGGGGCGTCAAAGCCAAGTCTCCGAGCTCGTCAAGCGCGGCAGGCAAGCCATCGCCCGCAAAGCCTGTTGCTGGTGGTTCAGCAGGAAAGAAGATCGACGCCAATAAGGTCAACGGTCGATCGCCGCAGACCTCACCGCTTCCCCATGAACCCCACAAAAAGACACTGTGGATCGTAGGCCTGATCGTGATGTTCGTCTTGGCCGTATTGCTAGGCGTCGTCATCGCTCGCATCGCCGACAATCGCCAACCTCCCGATCCCTCAAGTAGCTCGAGCAAGTGACGCAGTCGAAGTCTAGCCTTGCACTTGCGTGCATCCTACCCTTTGTAATCTACTTGGCCGGCAGCGCTTGGCTGGCTAAGCTCCCAACACAATGGTATTGGTTCGCTTACACAATCGTTGCCACAACGAGTGCATTAGCTGCTTGGAAGTTGCTTGACCCGGAATCGCGTAGGCAACTGATTCAGCCTCATCTGCGAATTGCTCCAGCCTTGTTAATTGGCTTCGTGGGAATCGTAC
>CAUJKA010000348.1 GCA_963204965.1 Planctomycetota bacterium
TCAATCAATTCTGACGCAACAAACTGCCAATCAAGTTGTGATGCGAGAGAATGGCGAGGAATTCCTGCTGGTTTTTGAAGGAGGCAGTTCCCTCTGGTCCCCCTCGGGACGTATCTCAAGGTTTTCAATCGAAGGAAAACCTCTAGGACCGCAAATGATCAGCCCTAGCAGTGGTTCTTTGATGGCCTGTTATCATCCGACTCAACAAGTCCTTGGAAGTTCTACAAGCGGATTGCGGCTTTGGGATCTTCACACTTCGACCCCACTTACGCGAAACTTCGAACTTGAAGGACATCGACGAAGCAAATCTCGGATCTTCTTTAGCCCAAATGGCAGTCGCTTGTATTCGGTTGGCGACAAGCTCGCGGTATTGAACTTCGAACAACTTGTGAAATCGGTCACCAGGGATGAATCCTTGGAAGCATGGTCCCGAATTCTCTCAGGCAAACGCGTCGATGCGATCGGAGGCCTAGTCAGTCTTACTGAAAAAGAGTTCGAGCAGAGCTGGAGGATTATTCTCCAATCGCGAACAAACCTCCCATAAGTCAGTCGAATGAGTGTACTGCTTTAGAGTGAGCTCGTTGGGCTGATTGAGATCTTCAAACTTCCTGCTCTGGTTCCGCCCAAACTGTGATTAAACCGCCTTCGTCGACTTGAACATGGATCGTATTGGCTCGACAGCAAACGGGACAATCTTCGACGTAGGATTGATGCGACCCTTCGGTTAAGTCCAACGGCACAACGATCGTCTCGCCACAAGCATCGCAAATGTAACTGCCTTCTTCCTGCGAAGTTGACTGAGCGTCCATCGGTAGGCCGGTTGAATCGCCTGATAGGCCATTATCAAGAGCCGGTATTTGCTTACCCGCAGCAAGCAGCGAGCAAGCCCACAACATCACCGCCAAAGAGGATTCGTCGGCCAAGCGATGATCACTTCCGACTTCGATCAGCGTCTCAGGCGGCAAGCCACTTTGAGCGACCAGCAGTTCGGAATGCTCGAAAGGAATCACATCGTCTTCGCGGCTATGCAGGATTAAGGCATTCGGCTTGAGCAAATGAACCACGCCCCAATTCTTCCAAGCGGGGCAAAGCAAAACCAGCGGTGTGCTACCACTCTTGATATTCATCGCCACTGCACCGCCTCGCGAGCTGCCCACGACAACATCCGGAGTATGTCGATCGAATTCTTCCTGCGCCGTCTGGAGAGCTCGATCAAATTCATCATCGTCCAGCTTGGGGTTGATAACCTGATGCCCAGCCTCCTTCAGAAATGTCGGCTTGACTCCACCAACAACGCTATGCCAACCATGTAGAAAAAGGATCTTCATCAGTAACAAATTCCTAGGTCAGGGTAGGGTGGTGTTGAGGAACGAAACCCACCACTCCTACTCGTTTCCGCATCTCGTAAAAGTCCATTTTAGTAAAGAGTTGACCTAGTTGGATGTGGTTAGCAACCAACCTGGCTGCATACTTTTCGCAATGAAAACATGGGTAATCAAGAATTTTGCATGACATTGAACCGCGACGCCTCTTCGTCAAACTCAGCCAAATCGCTGATTTTTGCATCGATTTGGCTGAGTATACAGCAGCTAGCTACCGCTTCTTCTTGTCTTTAGGATCTGGCGCTCGTTTCTTGCCTTGAATCACGCCGCCATCCCACTCGACGCGGAGAACGTTCTTTGATCGTGCAAATAACGCTAGTGATTCTCGCGGAAGTTCGACCATTCGTTTGGAATCGACTAAAATGGAATCGCGTTGATTCGTGAAGAGTCCCTTGGAGCTTTGCTGATGCCTTGTCCGTTTCCAGGCATGGATCCATTCTTGGAGGTGCCACCTTACTGGAGTGATTTTTCACCTAGGCTGCTAACGTCCATAGGCAATTGTCTCTTGCCCTTGGTGCTTCCCAAGTACGAGGTACGGCTGGAAGAGTATTTGGTTCTGGAGCATGATGTTCTTCCATCGCACCGCGTTAAGCCGGATCTGGTTGTAAGTTCAGATTGGAGAACTGAATCAGGGCCACCAATTCAAGTGCTTTCGCTCCCGCAATCGGCCAATACGCTCGAAGCTGCTTATCCGGATTTTGATCCGATGACGCAACGGAGACTCGTACTAACCCATCGTTTGACAGGCCGTGTGGTAACAGTGCTTGAACTTCTGTCCCCAGTCAACAAAGCGCCAGGAAAAGATGGGATCGAAGCCTACGAATCGAAACGGGAAGAGCTCCTCACGACCTCCTGTCACTTGATAGAGTTAGACCTGCTGCGAGGCGGAGAGCGACTGCCCATCAAGGGTGCGATGCCCACAGGCGAGTACTTTGCCTACATCGGGAGATCGCTGCGACGTCCAACGTGTCAAATCATCGGATGGCATTGGCAATCGGTATTACCGCCGATTCCATTTCCGCTTCTACCCGAGGATGGTGAAACACAAATCGATTTATCGGCGGCTTTTCGAGCTGCTTACGATCCGGCCTACTACGATCAGCGATTACCCTATGAGACTACTCTGCGTCCACCACTAAGCGAGCAAGAAATTGATTGGGTTCGACAGCAGAGGATGAAGTGAGTTAAGCTGTTGAGTATTGCAGTCAGGTGATAGCCGTGGAAGAACCGCGCAAAGAAATGTCACATGATGATTTCAGAGTCTACCCACGAAAGTTGGGGTGGAAGTATGAGTACTTCGCTGATGCGCTGCATTTAACTCCGTCATGGACGGCCGTAGCCAAGTTCCGCCTCTCACTCGACAACCTACATTTACTCCGGCAAAACGCTGATACGAGAAGTTGTGTGAAGGCCTCAATACGCGCAGTCTCGCCTACAGATCTCGATGCGTTGCGTTCGCTGTTCTGCAAGTGCTTTGCTGACGGAATCGATTACGCAGGCAGTGGTGCGGCGGAACTAATGCACTATGCGCATAAATCTTTGAACAGCTTCTTTGGACCAACTCCGCCAGATACAATCGGTGCGTGTCGAGTCGCCATTGAAGATGATCAAATCGTCGGTTGCTGTATGATTGATCGTTGTAAGCCTGGGCCGATGCTGCAACCGATATTTGTCGCACCGAGCCATCAGCGTCAGGGATTAGCGACAAACCTTTTGCACGACACGCTTCAAAGCCTTGCTTCACGATCCGAGCCGCATCTACATAGTCGTTGCAATCTCGGTAACGACGCCAGCATGGCTTGGCATCTCCACTGCGGATTCACTGAAGTGCCAACACTGTGGGCCGCGGGCCATCGCGCGAACATCTACCGGCAGGAAGCCGAGCGTCACGAGCTACTCGG
>CAUJKA010000349.1 GCA_963204965.1 Planctomycetota bacterium
TGTAAGATCTAGACCGTCGGTCTTCCAATGTTGAATCGCCTTACGCGGATCCAGCACATCAACTCGACCAACCATTTCGGTAATCGTGCGGAAACCAAGCTTGGCCATAATCTGTCGCGCATCTTCGGCAACCATGAACAGATAGTTGACTACATGCTCAGGCTTACCCTTGAACTTCTTTCGCAGCTCTGGATCTTGCGTTGCGACACCGACTGGGCAAGTGTTCAAGTGACACTTACGCATCATGATGCAACCCAAAGTAATCAGCGGCGCTGTAGCAAAGCCGAACTCTTCAGCTCCCAACAAAGCAGCAATCACGATATCGCGGCCGGTCTTCAAACCACCGTCTGTTTGCAACGTCACGCGAGAACGAAGATTATTCAGCACCAGGGTTTGGTGAGCTTCGGCAATGCCCAGTTCCCAAGGTAAGCCAGCGTGCTTAATACTGGTCAGCGGCGAAGCCCCCGTTCCACCGACGTCACCCGCAATGACAATGTGCTCGGCATGTGCCTTGCTGACACCAGCGGCGACCACGCCTACACCCACTTCGCTGACCAGCTTGACGCTAATTCGAGCTGCGCGGTTTGCGTTCTTCAAATCGTGGATCAGTTGAGCCAAATCTTCGATGGAATAGATGTCGTGGTGCGGAGGTGGGCTAATCAAGCCAACACCAGGAGTCGAGTAACGGATGCGAGCGATATTCTGGTCAACTTTACGACCTGGCAGCTCGCCGCCTTCACCTGGTTTAGCACCTTGGGAGATCTTGATCTGCAGTTCGTCCGCGTTGGTCAAATACTCGATCGTGACACCAAACCGACCGGAAGCGACCTGCTTGATCGCCGATCGTCGCGAATCCCCGTTTGGCAAAGGCTTGAACCGAACTGGATCTTCACCACCTTCACCAGTGTTACTCTTGCCGCCCAAGCGATTCATAGCGATCGCGAGTGTTTCATGAGCTTCCGCACTGATCGACCCAAAGCTCATCGCACCTGTACAGAATCGCTTGACGATATCTTTGGCTGATTCGACCTCTTCGATCGGAATCTCTGGTCCAGCGACGCCAGGCTTCAGATCCAACAAGCCGCGCAAGGTGCACTTCATCTTGTTGTCGTTGTTGATGTGTTCAGCAAATTTCCAATACGCACCTTTATCACCGTTGCGTGCGGCGACTTGCAAGCTGGCGATCGCAGCGGGATCCCAACCGTGCTTTTCCCCTTCGGCACGCCAGTGAAAATCACCTGGGTTCGGAAGAACGGGCAAGCTGTAGGAAGGATCGGTGGGATAACCCAACGCATGTCGACGTAGAGCTTCTTCAGCCAAGACATCAAAGTTCACACCTTGAATGCGACTTGGCGTTCCCACGAAGCAAACGTTGATCACTTCGTCGTGTAATCCGAGAGCCTCGAAAATCTGTGCTCCCTTGTAGCTCTGCAACGTACTAATGCCCATCTTGGCCAGTACCTTTAGCATGCCTTTCGCGACGGCCTTTTTGTAGGACGACTGAATCTTAGCCAAGCTCTCGTACTTGTCGGCGGGCAACTGAGCGTCTTCGCGAGCATACCAAAGAGCTTCGAAGGCCAAGTAAGGATTGATCGCATCAGCTCCGTAGCCCACTAGCAAACAGTGGTGGTGAACTTCGCGAGCTTCACCGGTTTCGAGAATCAGCCCGACTGCGGTTCGTTTGGCTTGACGAATCAAGTGATGGTGGACCGCACCGATGCTCAGCAGACTACTGACGGCTACTCGATCTTTGCTGACCAGTCGGTCCGACAAGATGACAATGGAATAGCCTTCGTCAATGGCTGCTTCAGCTTCGGCACAGATTCGTGACAATGCTTTCTGCAATCCGGACTTACCCTCGCTGCGAGGAAAAGTGATGTCGATCTTCTTAGCCTTCCAGCCGCGATGATCCATATGCTCAATTGCAGCCAGATCTTCATTGGTCAAGATTGGATGTGGAATGAGCAATCGGTGCGCGTGTTCGGGAGTCACATCCAACAAGTTTTGTTCGGGACCGATGTAGCACTCCAGCGACATGACAACCTCTTCGCGGATCGAGTCGATCGCGGGATTGGTCACTTGAGCAAACAGTTGCTTGAAGTAGTCGTACAACATGCGAGGCTTGTCGCTCAAGCATGCCAAGGCCGAATCGTTACCCATCGAGCCGATTGGATCTCGAGACTCGAGAATCATCGGGACCAGCATGAAGTGCATCGTTTCGCTGGTGTAACCAAACGACTGCATGCGAGGGAATAGAGTCTCCGAGTTGTAGCCCGGGGCCTTTTGCTTCGGCAAATCATCAACGGTGATTCTCTGTTCGCGTAACCACTGAGCGTAGGGACGTTTCGCAGCGAATTCGTGCTTGACCTCTTCGTCAGGGATCATGCGGCCTTGTTCGAAGTCCACCAAGAAGATCTTGCCTGGTTGCAAGCGACCTTTGGAAGCAACGGTCTCTGGATCGATTGGAAGAACGCCCACTTCACTGGCCATGATAACGCGATCGTCATGGGTGATATAGTATCGAGCGGGTCGCAAACCGTTTCGGTCTAGTACGGCTCCGATGCACGTGCCATCGGTGAAGACGATCGACGCAGGTCCGTCCCACGGTTCCATCATGCAACTGAAGTACTCGTAGAAGGCTCGCTTCTCGTCGGACATCGATTGGTGTTTTTGCCACGCTTCAGGAACCATCATCAGAATGGATTCCTGCAATGTACGACCGGTCATCAACAGAAACTCAAGCACGTTATCGAACGAACCGCTGTCGCTGCAATGCGGTTCGGCGACGGGGAACAGCTTCGAGAGTTCATCTCCGAAGAGTGGGCTAGAGGCGCGACGACGGCGCGCGGCCATCCAGTTCTTGTTGCCGCGCAGCGTGTTAATTTCACCGTTGTGGCTCATGAATCGTAGCGGTTGAGCTCGATCCCAGCTTGGGAAGGTGTTGGTCGAAAATCGACTATGCACCATGGCCAAGTGTGTTTCGAAATCGGTATCGTTCAAGTCTGGATAGTAAGGCAAAACTTGTTCGCTAGTTAGCATGCCTTTGTAGATGATTACTTTGGTCGACAAGCTGCAGATGTAGAACTGCAAAGCATGAGCGAGTGTCCCGCTGCCACGAATTTGATGGCTGGCGTATTTGCGAATGATGTACAACTGGCGTTCGAAGGCGTCGCCAGCAAGTCCATCTGCGGCCGCGATGAACAACTGTTCGATGTCAGGTTCCGCGGCCAGCGCAGTCGGACCCACATTGGCTTTAACCGCATCGGTAGGAACTTTGCGCCAACCGAGCAGGCGTTGACCTTGCTCTGCAATAATTCGTTCGACTATCTCTTTGCAAGAATTCTTCTCTGCTGCGTTCTTAGGAAGAAAGACCAGACCTGCTGCGTAGCGACCAGGCTCGGGAAGATCGACTTTCAGATCGTCCTTGGCAACCTTTCGAAGGAACTTGTGCGGCAACGCTGTAAGCATCCCCGAACCATCGCCAGTGTTCGCCTCGCATCCACATGCACCCCGGTGGTCCATGGCGACCAACATGGTCGAAGCGTCCAGTACGAACTGGTGACTGGCTTTGCCTTTGATGTGTGCGATTAGGCCCACACCGCAATTTTCCTTCTCTAAAGCTGGATCGTAGAGCCCTTGGCGCTTTGGAAGATAAAACAGGGGCTTCATGGAGTTGTTCCCTACTGCAAAACGATAGTAACTGAATTGATGACTGAATTTGATGACTGAGTTTGATTACGGAGCGTGATAACTGGGCGAGGCGACGTTCTTTAGGCGATGTGTCGCGTGGGGCGACCACCCTCGCCTGGGTCTGGCTGCGATGATTTTATCGCATCGTCGGCACGATCAAAGTTCTCGTTGAGAATCAATTCCACGACGCCACGAGCCGTTCGACCCAAAGCTGCGCCGCGACGCTGAATCAAACCGAGCGGTCGAGTCAGCTTGAGCCACGAGCACGGGATCATCTTCATTGTGCCCTTGGCGAGCTCTTCTTTGACGGTGGGCTGAGGCAGGAAGGCGATGCCCGTGTTGATGCAGACGGCGTGCTTGACCGAGTCGATATTGTCGAACTCAGCAGCCACTTGCATCGTCACACCTAAGTGCCGCAGATACCGATCGATCTCATGTCTGATCCGCAAGTTTGCCGCAAAGGCAACCAAGTTCTCGTCAGTAAGGTCGGCCGGCTGGACCTCGGAAAGTTGTGTCAATCGATGATCGGGCGAAGCGACTAGTAGCATCCGCTCCTGCAACCAATCGGTAACGGTGATCGCCTTGGAAGTTGCTGGGTAGCTGACTAAACCAAAGTCAGCCAAACCTTGCTCGACCAAACGGTAGACCTCTTCAGGCTGGCCAAATTGGTATCGAACTTCGGCTTCGGGATAACGCGATTTGAGCAAGCGCTGAAGTTGAGGCAAATAACTAAGGCCGACACTGTAGATCGCCGCTACCGAGGCGCGGCCGGAAACTACTTTGCCAACGGAGCGAACCTCTTCGGTCAAGGCTTCGAACTGGCGAAGGATCTGAACGCAGCCTGCGTGGAAGAGCTCGCCTTCTTGAGTCGGCACCAACGGGCGCTTGCTGCGGTCGATAAGCTGGACTTGGAGGAAGTCTTCGAGTTGCTGGACCGCCTGGCTAGCACCGCTCTGAGTCATCTGATTGTCGGCAGCCCCCTGCGAGAAGCTCCGTCGATTAACAACGTCACAAAAGACTCGAAGGTTTCTCAGATGCATGGACATGGCTGTGATTGGGTTGGGCGGCAAAGGCAAGTATAAGTCTTTCTTATTGCTTGCCATAGAGTATTAGGCTGTTAGATACGCAAAGTCTAATCTGCACCTAAAAAACCGTCAAGGGCGGTAGAAACCGTCCGCTACTCAGCTTTTCCACCCCAACGTCGGGGGAGCGTTAAGGCATAGAGGATGACCACTGTCCCCGACGCGATCAGACTCCAAGGTATCCAGTCGGGTGGCTGAATGATTCGCGTGCCGACCTGGATGGACTGAGCTGGCTGGAACCAATTGCTGGAGACTTGATACGATTGCGGGCGGTCAGTGACGATCGTTGCACTGTCGATCATGAGGCATTCGACCCCCACAATGACCAACATGGTGCCCACAGCGAAGAAGAAGGCGCGCCACACGATAGAGACTCCTGTGGATTCGAGAAAACTGGTTTGAATGTGAGTTTCTCGATGGCCCAACCACGGATCGAGACTCTGTGAAGTCGATCGGTCGAGTTGCTAGCAAAACTTCAGTCCGCCCTCATGAAACCCCCAGAAACACCGACCGCGGCAATGATCCATCCGTCAAAATCGGTTGGACACCGCTCGACCAGATACGAAGTCCCAACCCGACGCGTTAGCGAGGGACGCCCGAAACCTTGCAAAAGTCAGTCCCTCGCTAACGCAGCGGGTTGGGAAAGATTTTCACAATCTTCTCATTTTGACTCAAGTTCAGGTCGTTCGAGCCCGGCAACTCCTCTTTCGCTCGGCCCTACTTTTTACTACTGTCGCCTTGGCGGAAAGGCTAGGCCTTTTCGGTATTGCTCAGCGTTTCAGGCTCCGAAGAATCGGTTTCCGAAGCGATGGGCGGGAGAAAACAAGCGAAGGGAGTCGCTGCAATGATTAGTGCTTTAGATGTCAGTACCAGTGCCCTGGTGGCTCAACGGACTCGGCTGAACGCAATTTCAGCCAACATCGCCAACATCTCGACGCTCAAGGACGAGAACGGTGAAGCTAAACCTTATCAACCTCGATTCACTGTTTTTCAAACTGACGACGAAGCTGCTGAAATTTGGCATAAACAAGAGGGCGTAACCAAAGATAGAATTTTTCGTTTCGGTGAAAAAGATAATTTTTGGCGCATGG
>CAUJKA010000350.1 GCA_963204965.1 Planctomycetota bacterium
GCGGCGGTGCCTATCTCAAGTCGACGAAGCTCAGCGAGCTTGGCCGCGGCGCAAATTGGGTCGATGGCGCTGGATCGTTCAACTTAGTCAACACGATTCTGCCTCCCAATGCTCCTTCAATCTTGATGGGAACCAGCGAAACGTCAGATGGATTCTTTACCGCAGGTAGTTTTCATTCAGGAGGTGTCAGCGTAGCAAGGGGTGATGGTTCAGTAGATTTCATCACTAATACCATTGACACTGGCGATCTGACCAAGCCGGTACAATCGGTGTTTTTCGAGTTGCCATACGAAGAGGGTGTTCCGCATGTTCAGCAATACGGGGTATGGGGAGCTTTAGGGAGCGCGGCAGGTGGAGAGGGATTGTACATGGATTAGTGGATTGGTAGGTCAAATTCCTGCTGGGATAGTCGCCTTTTGCTCCGCAAAAGTAGCGCGGCTGTTCTGTTCCCCCGGGTTGGGATTAGTCCTTTGTTCGACTTGTGATCGTGACGGATCGCTACTTTCGCGGGAGCGAAAGGCGACAATCGCAAGGCGACAATCGGAAAGGCGTATATCGCGGCAGATAATGCCGACTCAGAACGAGTCGAAGATTTTTCAAGACTGATGTTGACTCAACTGGCTACGCTCAGGCATACTGCATAGCAGTGTAATGGATTACACCGCTTTCAAGGCATATTCCCGCTTGTCTTGTTGGCGGCTATTTGACCTCAAGCGACACAGCAGTGTCGGTGATTGGCTGCAAAAGGTGGTATTAAGTTACCGGTAGTTGGTATCGCTCAGTTCGGTACAATGATCAGTCGTCGATTGGAATGACGCACTAACCAACGACTACAATTTGCTGCTAATCCTAACTGCTAATGGAGTGACAGTGTCGTTCTCATTTGACCCTGATACCAAAGAACGCGTTCGCACCGCAACAGATCTTGTCGATTTGATCGGCAGTCGTCTTGAGTTGCGTCGGCAGGGTTCAGGGTTCGTCGCTCGTTGCCCTTGGCACAACGACAGCCGTCCCAGTTTGCAAGTCGACCCCAATCGTCAGATTTGGAAATGCTGGGTATGCGATATCGGCGGCGATTGTTTTAGCTATGTCATGCGCACCGAGGGTTGCACGTTTGGTGAAGCGGTGCAATCGTTGGCTGAACGAGCGGGCATTACGATCGAAGCCACTAAGGCAGGTCGAGCCAAGCATGCGGTGAACAAGCAGAACAGCGAGTTGAAGGCCGAGCTCTTCAAAGTCCTTCGCTTCGCCGAAGACTTCTTTCATCGCCATCTGTTGGACTCGCCCCAAGCCGAAGCAGCCCGAGCCTACTTGGCCGAGCGAGGCATCAACGAACATTCGATCTCAAGTTTTCATCTTGGCATGTCGCCCGATAGCTGGTCTTCGCTGTTGGACGCGGCAACAGCGCAGAAGATTACGCCGGCTCAGTTGGATGCAGCCGGCTTAGTCGTCAAGCGCGAGCGCGGCGGATACTATGATCGCTTTCGCAATCGAGTTATGTTTCCAATTCGCGATCGCGAAGATCGTACAATTGCTTTTGGTGGCCGCATCATGCCTGGTTCAGGCGAAGGTGCGAAGTACATCAACTCGCCAGAAACTCGCTTGTTTCAGAAGAGTCGTCAGCTTTACGGTTACGACGTAGCTCACATGCCCATTCTGCGACATCGCCAAGCGATTGTCATGGAAGGCTACACCGATGTGATTATCGCTCATCAGTCTGGAGTCGATAACGCGGTCGCGGTGCTTGGAACTGCATTGGGGCCTTCGCACTTGAAGACGCTTCGACATCATTGCGACTCGGTCGTGCTGCTGCTAGATGGTGATGAAGCTGGTCAAAAGCGCAGCGATGAAGTGCTTGAGCTCTTCCTACACGCGCAGATGGACGTGCGAATTGTTACGTTGCCCAACGATCTCGATCCCGCAGACTTTTTGTTGCAACGCGGCTTGGATCAGTTTAAGCAAGCGGTCGAATCAGCCTGTGATGCGCTAGAGTTTCGTTTGCGACGGTCGACTGCGGGCTTTGATCCGCTGCTGGACACTCACAAGGCTTCCAAAGCTGTGGACGAGATTCTTTCGCTGCTTGCCAAGGTGCCCTCCTCGGGATTAATTAGCAACGAAGCGTTTCGCATTCGCCAGAATCAGATCCTGCCTCGATTAGCGCGGCAGTTTGCTATTCCCGAAGGGGCTCTGCGCGAGCAGCTCACGGCGATGCGCAGTAAGCAGTCGAAGTTTTCGCGTTACGATCGTGAAACAGAAAAAGAGAAGGCCGAACAACCGGCAAAGGTTTTTAAGCCCAGTGATCTTTCGCCGTTTGAAAGAGAGCTCTTGGAGTTGATCATTGTGGCACCGCAAGTTGCCCCGATCGCACTGGAACGAGTGCAATCGGGATGGCTTGAGTGCGAAGCAGCTCAGGCTTTGTTTGATGTCTATCAGCAGCTCGATTTCAGCGGTGCTTCGCTGGAGTTCGATGCCGTGCTGGTGACACTGGAGGATATCTCTCTCAAAAGTTTATTGGTAACCCTACACGAGCAAGCTCATGCAAAGCTAGCCTTCACTCGCGACTCGGCCGAGCAGCGTCTTCGGATGTTGACTCAACGACTTGGCGAACGCCACGAAGAGTTACGAAGGCAAAAAGTAGTTGAGCAATTGCAAAAAGGGGTTTCCGAAACTGAGGAGTTGGATATTCTTCAGGATGTGATTCGTCAGGCTCGATTGCGACAAGGATTGAAGCATCACGAGCCGCCCGTAACGGAATCAACGGACGAGCCGGATCGAACTCGGGATTCAGACGTACCTGCTAATTGGTAGTCACCCACCTGTTCTATTCGACCTGACAATCGACCCCGACCGTCGAAATTGAAAATTTGTTATCCACGCTTTTCAGACCCGCAAAGCTGAAAAGAATTTCAAAAGGAGTTGAACTGTGGAAGTAATGGACCTGGATCTTCGTCAACTGATTGCAACTGGCCGTGAACAAGGTTTTCTAACCTACGAACAAGTTGGCAAGTATCTTCCTGACGAAGCTAGCAGCAGCGAAAAGCTGGACAATCTTTTATCCGCTCTTGAGCGCAAAGGCATCAAGCTTCTGGACAAGGCTCCTGCCGGCTACACTCCGCCTGAAGAACGATTGGACAACGATTTCGCCGATATTGATTCAGCGTCGAGCGACGACATGGTGATGGACGAGCCCATGGATTTCAACGAAGACAACTTGTTGAACTACCCTGGCGAAATCGCTCCAAAGCCAGTCAAGCGATCCAATGCCAAGCTAAGTGATGATCCGATTCGTTTGTACCTAAGCCAAATGTCGGAGATTCCGCTATTTAGCCGCGACGAAGAGATCGCGTTGGCCAAGAAGATTGAAATCACTCGTAAGCGATTCCGCCGCAGTCTGTTGGGCAATGATTTTGCATTGCGACAAACCGTCGAGATTTTGACTCGCGTATTCAAAGGACAATTGCCTTTCGATCGAACGATCAAGGTCTCGTTGACCGAACGATTGACCAAAGAGCAGATCTCGGGTCGTATGCCACTCAACTTGGCGACGCTCAAGCTGTTGATTGCCGAGAAGCGACGGTTGTTTTCACAGATTGTTCGCAAGAGTTGCGATCCAGATCAGAAGCCAAGCTTTGTTCGTCGTTATGTTCAACTGCGCAACAAGTGTATCACTCTGGCTGAAGAGCTCAGCTTGCGATCACGACGCGTTGTTCCCAACATGAAGCAGTTGGAACAGTACGCCGATCGCATGGAGAACTTGCAAGGCTTAATCGCTAGCTTGTCGCAAGACCCAATGCGCACGACCGAGTGTGATCGACTGCGAGGCGAGCTTCGTAAGTTGATTATTCTAACTCAGGAAAGCCCGCGATCGCTGCGCCGACGCTGCCAAGAGTTCCGCAAGCACTACAAGGATTTCGAAGCGGTTAAACGCGAGCTTTCCCAAGGCAACCTACGCTTGGTGGTTAGTATCGCTAAGAAGTACCGAAATCGTGGAATGAGCTTCTTGGATTTGATTCAAGAAGGTAACACCGGATTGATGCGAGCGGTTGACAAGTACGAGTATCGCCGCGGCTTTAAGTTTAGCACTTATGCCACATGGTGGATTCGTCAAGCGATCACCCGTGCTATTGCTGATCAAGCTCGCACTATTCGGATTCCTGTTCACATGATCGATGTGCTCAGCCGCTTGCGCAACGTGCAAAAGCAATTGACTCAGCAGTTGAAGCGCGAGCCATCGTACGAAGAGATCGCGATTGAAACAGATATTCCGGTTGAGGAAGTACGACGAGTGATGGATATTGGCCGTCATCCGATCAGTATCGATCGACCAGTCGGCGAAGGCGAAGACAATTCGTTCGGCGAGTTCATTGAAGATAACGATCACGGCAATCCAATTCAGAATGCAAGCCATGGTCTGCTTCGCGAAAAGATCGACACCATGCTCAAGTCATTGACCTTCCGTGAGCGCGAGATCATTCGCCTGCGATATGGCTTAGTCGATGGTTATTCGTACACCTTGGAAGAGGTTGGTCGCATTTTCAAGGTGACTCGTGAGCGAGTGCGACAGATCGAAGCTAAGGCTGTTTCGAAGATGCAGAATCCTGTACGAGCTCAACAGTTATCCAGCTATCTTCGCAACGACGAAGCCGCGTAGTTGGTTGACGTTCGTTTGGATTAGCGAAATTTCAGAATCCCCCAGCATCGCACTGCGATGCTGGGGGATTTTTGTAGGTCCTTATCTGCCGGAAAGGACCACAATTGACTTGGCCATGTAGGAGGACTGGCCGAGACGAATTGCATCGGTCGAAGATAGTTTATTCGTTTTTATGGACTGCTTGTCAGCCGGAGTCTAGCGTGGTCAAACCCGGCAGGAGTTTGACCTACCCGAACTAGCGCTGCATGTGTGTATCCCCCAATTCCTCCGAAATCGTCTTTTGCGCCCCAATAGTTGCGAATCTGGGCCGAATAGGGTGCACTATTCTGGTAGCTCCGATGGGCTCAGTCCCATCCTACTTTGACCTCGCCTAGGATAAGATATCTAGGCACTTGAGCCGGTTATACTTTTCTCCGACATCAACTACAGTCTTCTGAAATTCCAACAATGAGTTCTGCGAATTGGGTCGTCGATGTTCACAAGCTGCACAAGAAATACTCGCTGGGTTGGTTTGGCACAAAAACATTTCATGCTTTGAAGGGGATTGACCTCTGCGTCAAGCCTGGCGAAGTTTTCGGATTGCTCGGCCCCAACGGCGCTGGCAAGACCACGCTCATTAAAATCTTGTTAGGTATTGTTCGCGGCAGCGGCGGTACAGCTCAAGTGATGGGCTTGCCTGCAGGCAGTCGCGCGGCGCGGAAGCTGATCGGATATCTGCCAGAGAATTTAAGCTTTCCATCGCACCACACTGCGATTTCAGCTCTACAGTTGTTCGGTCGGTTAAGTTCCGTACCGGAGAGTTTGATTGCGAGTCGTTCACGTGAACTGTTGCATATGGTTGGACTTGCTGGTCGCGAACGCGAGTTAGTGCGCCGATACAGCAAAGGAATGCGTCAGCGACTGGGACTGGCTCAAGCACTTCTGCACGACCCGCAGCTATTGGTGATGGACGAGCCCACAGACGGACTGGATCCGGTTGGACGATCCGAGATTCGCAACTTGATTACTCAGCTCAAGCAACGGGGCAAGACGGTCTTTCTCAATAGCCACATTCTCCAAGAGGTGGAATTAGTTTGTGATCGCGTGGCCATCTTGGCTGGCGGACAAGTTCGCGGTGTTGGAACACCCTCGGAACTGACCTCACAGTTCCAAACTCAAGGTACAACCAAGATTCGCATGGAACTGATTGGTGATTTCCAATCGATTAGCCATTCCATTGCACAAGTCGCCGATCCCTTCGAGAGCTTGCAGTTACCGACCGGTAATTGGCAAGTTTCTTTCGCGGCAGGATCGCAACAACAGTTGGATCAGTTAATCGACCAACTCCGTCAAAAAAATGTAAGTATTTGCAAGTTGGATCGCACTCAGCTTTCGCTTGAAGAAGTCTTCCTCACAGCAGTTCAATCGTAAATGAAACCATACATCGGCATTCTGATCGACTCGTTTTGGGAAGCTGTCAGTAGTAAGGTCCTTTGGGCATTGCTGCTGGGGTCAACCTTTGTACTCCTAGCCATTGCGCCCTTTGGGTTGACGACTGAGCGAAGCTTTAAGTTCTCGAGCGCGGATGTCAATTCGGCGCTTAAGAATCAGCTCTTGGAGAAGTTCGCCAAGGGATTGGATGGTAAGGGATCAGCTGGCGCGAAAGCGATCTCAGGCAGGCTCGACGTGAAGTTCAAGGAACGCGTCAAGAAAAAAGTCGAGGACAGTAAGTCGAACGAAGATATTCGTACTCGCGAGCTAATCGAAGAGCTCAATAGATTGCTCACAGACCGCCAGTTGTACAGCGAAGCTGCGTTTCCAACGACAGGGAAGATCGACCGCTTCAAGGAGATCATTGACAAACTGCCTGATGAGGCCTCGGATGACGAAGTCGAAGAATTGAATCGTCGCTTGCTCTATTCGAGCTTCCCTAGCGAGATTAATCCAACGCGAGGCGAACAGATCTTCCTCTCGTACGCCGGCTACAAAGCCTCTGGAGTGATTCCAGC
>CAUJKA010000351.1 GCA_963204965.1 Planctomycetota bacterium
CTGGGATTTCGGGCCGAAGGCCCAGCAATTTACCTAGCCCAGCCCGTTGGGCTGGGTGTTGGAGATGAGTAGGTCAAGGGCCAACAGCCCACCGGTTTGCACGCCAACCGGTGGGCTGGTGGGCCTTTGTTTTTCTCGCGAATTGCGTTACCAGCCCTGCAGGCTTGGCTAGGTAAACGGACAGACTTTCGGCCTTAAATCCAAAATTTGCAACATCAAAGCTAGCGCCTGGGGTGATCGCTCAATCGCTCATGTGCTGGATTTGATCATTAAGAATGCTTCACAGAGCTGGACACCAGGGCGAGTCGTGCGGGATGCGGGCGAGACGCCCGCGCACCGAAAACCCGCGCACCGCAATGCCCGCGCACCTCATGAAAGTTGTGCGAAGCTGTGCTAATATTATCCGTCCCGCCCTCAACATCGCAATTCACTCCTTTCTCCTGCGAAGTACGTCTATGTACCTGCCTCAATTTCCACGGTTGCTTTCTGCGGTAGCGTTTGCATTGCTCGTCAGTTCTGCACTAGCTCAACAGTCGAGTAGCCCTACAGTCATCCACCAATTCAACAAGCAGCAACTTTCCGATACGTATTACTCGGAAGGCGTTGCTGTTGGTGACATTGATGGCGACGGACAGAACGATGTGGTCTATGGCCCCTATTGGTTTGCGGGGCCTGACTTTAAGACGAAGCACGAGATCTTCACTCCAGTTGCTCAACCCATGGAGAAGTATGCCGATCACTTCTTCGCGTGGATCTACGACTTCAATGGAGACAAAGCCAACGATGTTTTTGTTGTTGGCTTTCCCGGCACACCAGCTCACGTCTATGAGAATCCTGGTAAGGGAAAAGGAGCTTGGAAGAAGCACCAAGTCTTTGATTGGGTATCCAACGAGTCCCCTCAATTAACAAACTTAGTAGGCGATGATCGCCCGGAGCTGATCTGTACTCGAGATGGAATGTTTGGCTTCGCTTCAGTCGATTGGACCAAACCGTTTTCAGCCTGGAAGTTCTATCCAGTCTCAGAGAAAGTTGCTACCGAGCGTTTTGGTCACGGCTTGGGAGTTGGCGATGTCAACGGCGACGGCTTGCTAGATATCATTCAAGCTGATGGATGGTTCCAGCAGCCCAAGAACGGCGCGATGGAAGGTCGCTGGCCGTTGTTCAAGACTAAATTCACCACCGCGTATGGCGGCGCAGATATGTTCGCCTACGACGTCGATGGCGATGGATTGAACGATGTCATCACCTCCGAAGCAGCTCATGATTTTGGACTCTCGTGGTACAAGCAAAAGAAGGTCGACGGCGAAGCGCAATTCGAACGCATCGGCATCATGGGCAGCCATCCTTCGGAGAACAAGTATGGAGCACTTTTCTCTGAATTGCATTCGGTGAACTTGGCGGATATCGACGGCGACGGATTGAAAGATATCGTCACCGGCAAGACCTACTACTCGCACCACAAGCAAAGCCCCATGTGGGACGCTGGAGCGGTTGTGTATTGGTTCAAGCTTGTCCGCAATAAGGATGGAGTTGACTTCCTTCCGTACCAAGCTGATTCGACAACAGGCATTGGTCGACAGCTTGTTGTGGCTGACATCAATAAGGACGGCAAACTTGATTTTGCGACCGGAGGCATGTTGGGCGCCAATGTGTTGATCCACCAAACGCGACAAGCAACGGCGGAGGAATTCGCGGCGGCTCAACCCAAGGTTTACGCGGGACCTAAGCCTAAAGAGACTCCGCAAGCTAAGCGTATTCGCGGCTCAAGAAATCCGATTGGTGCCGATGGATCGGTCGCAGGAGCTCTAGAAGCTGAAAAACTGAACGCCAAAGTCTCCGCTGGTACAGCTCAAGCTCAAGGCATGAAAGGCTTTCCTGCCGATCGTTGGAGCGGTGATAGCCAACTGTGGTGGACCTCCGCCAAGTTGGGTGACAAGTTGACTCTTGAGCTCGATGTATTGAATGAGATTGACGCGTTGCAAATGACGCTTACTTGCGCTCCAGACTATGGCGTTTTTGAAGTCAGCCTTGATGGCAAGCCGCTCGGCGAACCCATCGATCTCTATGAGCCTCAAGTCGTGACCACCGGATTGATTGAGTTCGACACAGGCAAGGTCGCGAAGGGTAAGCACACTCTGACATTTGAGATTGTGGGCTCGAACGCAAAGGCTGCTGCAAAGCACATGTTGGGGATCGACTTCTTGCGATTCAAACTTGTCGGCCAGAAGATTGAAGATGCAACCGATGGCATCCGACCTGTTTCTCAAGACGGTCGAGTTCTGAACCTAGACTTCGAAACTGGCACTTTGGCGGATTGGACTGCAAAGGGCGGAGCCTTCGAAGGTCAACCCGTCAAAGGCGATACCATCGCCGCTCGGCGTAGTGATTCAGCGAGTCGACACGAAGGTCAATACTGGATCGGTACCTACGAGAAGCTCGGTGATAAACCCAAAGGGACCCTCACGAGCTTACCGTTCCGCGCTTCAAACCGTTTCGCATCGTTCTTAGTTGGCGGTGGTCCTTCTGAAATCGCTCGAGTTGAACTGTGGGCTGAAGGCGACGACAAGCCTTTCTTTACCGCCGCTGGCAAACAGGTCGAAAACATGTCGCGCGTGGTTGTTGACCTTCGCCGGGTTGAAGGCAAGAACATCTTCATTCGCTTGATCGATGACAGCGCTGGCGGTTGGGGACACATCAACTTTGATCATTTCCGCTTCCACGAGCAACGCCCTGGAGCTCTTACCGATTCGATTCAGCCGTTGGTAGCTGACGAATATCCCAACGCTGGATTGCCAGCCGAGGATGCCGCAAAGGCGATGACCGTGCCTGACGGGTTTGGCGTGGTGGTCTGTGCTTCTGAGCCGGATGTTAAGCAACCCATTGCGATGGCCATCGACGATAGAGGACGAGTCTGGGTGGCGGAAGCTTACGAATATCCGATTCGTGCAAAGGCCGAGAAGGGCCGTGATCGCATTCTGATTTTTGAAGACACAAACGGCGACAGCAAGTTCGACAAGCAGACTGTGTTTGCTGAAGGCTTGAACTTGGTCAGTGGACTTGAAGTAGGTTTCGGAGGCGTCTGGGTTGGAGCTGCGCCTTATCTGCTGTTCATTGCTGACGCTAACGGAGACGACAAAGCGGATGGTGAGCCGCAGATACTACTGGACGGATGGGGCTATCAGGATACTCACGAAACACTGAACACTTTTTCATGGGGCCCCGATGGTTGGCTCTATGGATGCCACGGTGTCTTCACGCATTCCAAAGTTGGCAAGCCAGGCACCGCCGACAAGGATCGAACACCGATCAACGCAGGCATTTGGCGATACCATCCAACGGCCCACGCCTTTGAAGTCTTCGCGCACGGGACTAGCAATCCTTGGGGATTTGACTTCAACGAAATGGGCGATTCCTTCTCGACTGCGTGCGTCATACCCCACCTGTTCCACATCATTCCTCAAGCTCGTTATCAACGCCAAGCCGGCCAGCACTTCAATCCTAACACTTACGCCGACATTCCAACGATCGCCGATCACTTGCACTACCTTGGGGCGACTCCACATAGCGGTAACAGCAAGTCCGATGCGGCCGGTGGCGGACATGCTCACGCCGGTGCTATGGTCTACCAAGGTGGACGATGGCCCAAGGAATACAACGGCGCGATCTTCATGAACAACATTCATGGACAACGCTTGAATGTCGATCTGCTGGTTCCAAGTGGATCGGGATACATCGGCAAGCACGCGCCGGACTTTCTGCTGACGCACGATCAAGCTTCGCAGATACTCAACTTGCAATACGGACCAGATGGAAATGTGATCTTTATCGACTGGTACGACATGCAAGCGTGCCATCGCACCGAAGTCGAAGTTCATGACCGAAGCAATGGCCGTATCTACAAAGTTCATTATGGCAAGCTAGAGCCAAGTAAGGTCGACCTCAGCAAATCGTCTGATGTCGAGCTTGCTAAGCAAACGCTGAATTCCAACGAGTGGTATGTTCGACACGCACGACGTTTGCTCCAGGAGCGAGCAGCCAAGGGCAAGCTTGCCAAGGAAGCTGTCGACACACTTCGCACGATTGCGACAACTCATGACGATGCAAGTCGACGGCTTCGCGCACTTTGGGCGCTTTGTTGCGTTGGGTCGCTAGATGCATCGGTGGTTCAGAACGGCGTCAAGGATGCGAGCCCCAACGTGCGTGCTTGGACCGTGAAGTTGCAATTGCAAGGCCAAGGCTTTAAGCCCAATGCAGACACTCTGGCACAACTAGCATCGATGGCCAAAGATGAATCGCCAGTCGTTCGATTGGCTATCGCATCTATTGCGAATCGCATCGCACCAGAAAGCCGCTGGGAGATCGTTGCCAATTTGGTACGACCAGAGGATGCAAAGGACCATAACCTTCCTTTGATGTATTGGTACGCAATGGAGCCTTTGGCTGAAGTCGATGCTGATCGCGCGTTAGCATTGGGCATGTCTGCGGGCAATTCCATTTCACTGCTTCGCGATTTCATGCTGAAGCGTGTGGCGGGCTCAGGCGGTGCAACTGCGATCGCTAGGCTTGTGGCTGGCTTAGAGAAAGTTGAATCAGCCGAACTGCAACGAACGTTCTTGACTGCAATTCGTGCTGCCTTAGCTGGCAAACGTAAGGCTGAAACGCCAAACGGCTGGGAAAAGATCTATGCCAAGCTAAGCAAGAGCACGGACAAGGATGTGGTCAGTCAAGCGACTGGGCTAGGTGTAATCTTCGGTGATACATCCGCAATGAAGTCGATGCGAATTCAACTCTCCGATGACAAAGCTGATCTTAAGCTTCGGCTATCAGCCCTCGAAGCACTGCTGGCTGCCGGAGATCCACAGTTGGCAAGCTCGTTAGTTGCCATTGTTCAAAAGGCTTCAGCAAGTTCCGAAGAACTGACTGAAGCAGCAATACGCGGACTGGCCCAATACGACGAAGCATCGACAGGACCTGCGCTCATTGCCCAGTACGCCAAGCTGAATGCTTCGCAAAAACGGTCTGCTATTGCAACGCTTTGTAGTCGCACGGCCAGCGCGAAACTGATGTTGGCTGCGATCGCTGACAAGAAGATTGCCTCAGCGGATTTGACAGCCGACATGGCTCGACAACTTGAGTATCTTGCGGACGAGCAATTGACTAAACAATTGGGCGAAGTTTGGGGACAAGTTCGCAAGTCATCCAAAGAGAAAGCCGAGCTGATCAAACGCTACACTTCGCTAGTAGAGCGTAATGATCTACCTGCACCAGATCTGGCGCTGGGTCGAGCGTTGTTTGCTAAGACCTGCCAGCGTTGTCACACGCTTTATGGCATTGGACAGCAATTGGGACCGGATATCACTGGATCGAATCGGTCTAACATGGACTACTTGATGGAGAACATTGTCGATCCTAGCGCTGTTATGGCAAAGGAATATCGACAATCAGTAATCCTTACTGACAGCGGGCAGATCATCACCGGAATTGTGCGCGGCGAAAGTGATAACGCCGTAACGATTCAAACTGCTGAGACGACAGTCGTCGTGCCTAAGGAGGAGATTGAAAGTCGTAAGGAGAGCGAGCTCTCGATGATGCCCGATGATCAATTGAACCAGTTTACGGAACATCAAGTTCGCAGCTTGATTGGCTACCTGCGAGGCAAGTCACAATCGCCGCTTTTAGCCACCGCCGAGAACGCCGCTCAGCTATTCAACGGCAAGACTCTTGAAGGCTGGAATGGCAACAAAGAGCTGTGGCAAGTACAAGACGGGGAGCTTGTCGGCATTAGCAAGGGGCTT
>CAUJKA010000352.1 GCA_963204965.1 Planctomycetota bacterium
GAAGCTGTAATGGTTGTGGACGCTGTCGCACCAGCGCTGCGGCCGAACGCATGTGCCCAATGTTCCGAGTCCACAAAGGCGAAGAAGCCTCGCCGCGAGCTAAAGCCAATCTCCTGCGAGGCATCCTAACCGGCTCGCTTGAACCCAGTACACTGGAAAGCCTCCAACTGAAGGCGGTGAGCGATCTATGCTTCAACTGTCATCAATGCCGCATGGAGTGCCCCGCTCAAGTCGACATTCCCAAATTAGTGCAGGAATCCAAAGCTCAACATGTGGCAAGCCACGGAATGCTGATGCAGGAACGCTTGATCAATCGAGCCGACTTGCTATCCGCTTTGGGTAGTCGCTTTCCACGCTTAGCTAACTGGGCTTTGGGCAACGCTACCATGCGATGGCTATTGGAAAAGACTTTTGGAATTGCCCAAAGCCGTAAACTACCCAAAGTCTCCCGCAAGACCTTCATTAGCTGGGCCACTCGCGAGCGCATGAACCGCATCGACCGCAGCTCGGGTCGCAAGATTCTCTTCTTTGTCGATCAATACGCCAACTGGCACAATCCCTTGCTGGGACGCGCGCTGGTCGAAATCATGCGGCATCACAAGATCAACGTCTACGTTCCAACTCAACAAACTCCGTCCTACATGGCAATGATCTGCTCTGGCGATGTGCAACGAGCCAAGAAGCTGATCGCAACCAATGTGAAGACGCTGGCCGAAGGCGTAAGACAAGGATACGACATCGTTAGCTTGGAACCGACGGCCGTTCTGTGCTTCAAGAATGAATACCGCAGTCTGATTTCTAATGAAGATACGGAACTGATCGCGAACAACTCGTACGAAGCATCCGCATATCTCTGGGCGATGCACGAACGCAACGAACTTGAACTGGACTTGAAGCCCGTGAACTTCTCGGTGATGTATCACGAGCCCTGTCACTCGCGAGTCCTTTACCAACACCAACCGGCGTTTAAGCTGCTCCAGTTGATTCCTGGACTACAAGTCAATCATGCCGATGCAGGCTGTAGCGGCATGGCGGGTACGTACGGCTTACAGAGAAAGAATTTTAGAACCAGCATTCGTATCGGGTGGAACCTAATTAGCCGAATGAAAGAAGCTACTGTTCAGGTCGGCGCGACCGAGTGTATCGCCTGCAAACTTCAAATGGATCAGGCAACCAGCAAACCAACCGTTCACCCCATCGCCATGTTAGCCTATGCCTATGGACGCATGCCACAGCTGGCCGCCTGGTTCTCTTCTCGAAATGAAGGCCTGTTGGTCTCCTAAGCATGATCCAAATTCGACTCTTTGCCGGGGCCACACAACTGGCTGGCCAATCTACGGTAGAACTTTCGCCAACAGATCTTCCCACTAATCCGACCGTTGGCGACGTGGCTAACTGTCTGACAGCACGATATCCCCAATTGCAATCACTTGCAGCAAAATCAAGGTGGGCGATTGGAAGCGAGTTTGTAGAATTAGACTGTCCAGTTGAGTCAGAACACAGCTTGGCAATGATTCCGCCAGTAAGCGGCGGATAACGACCAAGCCTACCAATCTTCGCGCCAACAGCCATGAACTTCATTGAACTGACGGATCAACCGATCGATGTTGCAAAGGTCTTGCAGTCAGTTTCACATCCTGATGCTGGTGGTGAAGTTCTATTCCTGGGGACGACTCGTCAATTCACCGCCTATCCTGACTCGAAAGAACAAGACAGATCCGGCGACGCTGGGGGACAACATACCGCGTTTCTGGTTTACGAAGCCTATCGAGAGATGGCCTTGAAGCAAATGGAACGACTGGCCGAACAAGCCTGTCAGAACTGGCCGCTCAAGTCCGTGGCTCTGGTTCATCGCCTAGGCAAAGTCATGCCGCAAGAAGCCAGCGTAGCCGTTGCGGTCAGCTCACCGCACCGCGAGGAAGCCTTCCAGGCAGCTAAGTGGCTCATCGATTCGATCAAAGCTGATGTCACGATCTGGAAGCAAGAAAACAGCCCCAGCGAAGACGCTCAGTGGGTTCACCCAACGAATTCAGGCGCGGCCCATGAATAGCCTGCCCTTGCTGGATCAGCATCATCGCATTCATCGCTCGATGCGCATTAGCGTGACCGATGTTTGCAATATTCGTTGCCAATACTGCATGCCCGATGGCCCCGTTCAATTCCTACCCAACAACCAGCTCTTGTCCTATCAGCAAATTGCACAGATTGCGGCTGCTTGTACTGAGCTTGGTATTGAGAAGTATCGAATCACCGGCGGCGAACCGTTAGCTCGCCCTAATCTTCACGAGCTATTCGAATCGCTCGCAAAGATCCCTGGGATCAAAGATGTCGCACTCACGACCAATGGCATGATGCTCAAGGACCAGGTCGCATCGCTAGTTGTTGCTGGACTACGACGAGTGAACATCAGCTTGGATACGCTGCAGGAAGAGACGTTTCAAAAGTTGAGCCGCAGGTCGGGCTTGGGCCGAGTCCTGGAAGGAATCGAAGCTGCCTTAGACCAACCACAACTTTCCGTCCGCCTGAACGCATTAGTATTGCGAGACGTGAACCTGAACGACGTTGTTGAATTGGTTCTGTTTGCCAAATCACGCAAGGTCACGATGCGATTCATCGAATTCATGCCGTTGGACGCTAGCCGCAGTTGGACTCAAAGTCGAATGGTGTCAGGTAGTGAATTACGGCAACTGTTATCTGATCGCATTGGACCGTTAACGCCAATTGCCTCCAGCAATCCCGCTCAACCCTCTACCGATTACCAATTTGCCGACGACAGTCGCGTGGGCTTTATCGACTCAGTCACAAGTCCGTTTTGCAGTCGCTGTGATCGCTTGCGATTGACCGCCGATGGAAAGCTGCGAAACTGCTTGTTTGGTAAGGAGGAGTGGGATGTCAAAACTCTATTTGCCACCTGCAACGATGATCCACTCGAATTTCGACACCAATTTGAGAAGACGATCAGAGATTGCGTTCTAGCCAAAGCTGCCGCACACGGAATCGACAAAGCTCAATTCCAGCCTCCCGAACGTGCCATGTATCAAATCGGCGGCTAATAATTCGCATGCCGTAACCAGCATAACGACGTGAACATCTTCAATCCCCGTACTCTGCGATCCCCGCGCCTCTGCGTTTAGTTCTTATCCTTACCGCCTGCCGTTTGAACGACTCCAAAGGTTACCGTACAAAACAAAGAGACCAAAACGCAGAGGCGCGGAGATCGCAGAGAGTTACCGTCGTAGGCTGTTAAATGACGAGGGATGACCCCAATCATGTTGTCGTAGCAACTACGAAAAAACCCAGATGCGATGCACCTGGGTTTTTGAGTTTTTGGAAGCAGTTGTCTGATGAGCTCAGGGTACAGAATCTACACCCTAAGCGATCGTCGAACAAACAGCGTCGAGAGCTAAAACTACTTGATTTCTACTGTAGCACCAGCTTCGACCAATTCCTTCTTGACCTTTTCGGCTTCTTCCTTGGAAACCTTTTCCTTGATCTTGGCTGGAACAGCTTCGACCAACTTCTTAGCGTCCATCAACGAAGCGCCGGTCAGGTTCTTAACAACCTTAACGACTTCAAGCTTCTTATCGCCGAAGCTAGCCATTACGACGTCGAATTCAGTTTGTTCAACTACAGCGGCTGCAGCACCGTCAGTAGGAGCAGCCATCATCACGGCGCCGCCAGCAGCGGCTTCGATACCGTAAGTGTCTTTCAGGTAATCGCTCAGTTCTTTGGCTTGCTTCAGAGTCAAACCTACGATTGAGTCACCCAGTGTCTTGATGTTGTCAGCAAAAGTTGTTTCGGACATGTTATGTCACCCTTAATTGGAAAAAAATATTTCAGTTTGAAGTTTTGTAAGTTGTTGGTGCGAAGCACCGGTAATTATCTGCTCCGGCCACTGTGGCTAGCAGAGTTGCTGGTTAGCCTGAGGAGCGACCCAGCGAAAAACTATCGCTATGCTTCGTCCTCCTTGTTTTCAATCATCTTCTTGACTTGGCCAGCAATCTTCGAAGCAGGTCCATTTAGCTGAGCAGCCAAATTAGCACCTGGGCTCAGAATCTGACCTACCAACAGGGAGATCTGCTCTTGTCGGTTAGGCCACTTGCTAACCTCAAGAACCTTTTTCGCCGACAAGGTTTCGCCATCCATCACACCGCCCTTGAGTTCGAACTTTTCGAACTCTTTGACTTTAGCGATGGAAGCCATTTCCTTACACAGGCTGACAAAGTCTTCACAGCCCCAAATGACTGCAACAGACCCGATCACATCATCAAACAAAGGCTGTAGACGAGAGTCAACTACGGCCCGAGTAGCCAAGCTTCGCTTGACAACAAGCATCGAAATGCCTTTGTCTCGCAAGTGCTTGCGAATCTTATAGGTTGCGGCGGAATTCATACCGATGCAGTTGGCAACAACTGCATCGTTGATTCCGTCGAGGCGATTTTTAATATCGCTGGTGATTAAGTTCTTAACGTATTTGCTCATGATCGCTCAATTTCTTGGCGTTAATGCTTACGGAGTTTAGCCAACCACGCGAACGCTTGGTGACATGGTTGCACACAAAGAAACAGTTCGGATGAACGTTCCTCGGACCGCTGTTGGTTTGACGCTGTTCAGATAGCTCAAAAACGCTTCCACGTTTTCAACAAGCTGCTCTGCAGGGAAGCTCAGCTTACCGACAACCGCGTGAACATTCGCGCCCTTGTCGTTTCGGAACTCGACCTTACCAGCCTTGTATTCCTTGATGACTTTGGCCACATCGTTGGTAACTGTGCCAGAACGTGGAGCAGGCATCAATCCGCGAGGACCAAGGACCTTACCCAGCGGACCGACAACACCCATCATGTCAGGCGTAGCGATACAGACATCAAAATCAGTCCAGCCTTCTTTGATCTTCTTGGCAAGATCTTCTTGGCCAACAAAATCTGCACCTGCTGCTTCGGCTGTCGCAGCATACTCACCCTTAGCGAAAACCAGGATGCGCTGTACCTTGCCGATACCATGCGGTAGAACGACCGAACCGCGGACGATCTGATCAGCCTGAGCTGGATCGACACCAAGGTTCAAGTGAATCTCGACGCTTTGGTCAAACTTACGAGCTGGGAAGCTCTTCAGAATTGACACTGCTTCTTTTAGGTCTACTGGTGTCTTACCCTTAGGGTGCTTAGCCACCAT
>CAUJKA010000353.1 GCA_963204965.1 Planctomycetota bacterium
AAGTGATAGGATGGAATCTGTGTGCAAGGATTCTTATGCGATAAGCGGTGAGTTTGGTCCCAGCAACTACGCCTTTTGCATGGGAACAGGAACAACGCGAGGCCGGACGAACTGGCTAGGGTCGCCCTACGATGCCGACGGTATTGCCTACGGCAAAGGCAAAGTACCTTTGACGGATATCAAGGACGGAACCAGCAATACAGTCTTAGCTTCAGAACGTTTGCTTGGCGATGGTAATGAGCAAACGACGCTGCCAAGCAGAGCTATTTTGAATCCACAAACGATGTACGTGAATCCGGCAGCTGAAACCACGGAAGCAAACTGCGATGCTTCCTTGCGAATCAACTTCAGTCAGCGGCGCATGTATACGTGGGTTGCAGGAGATCCGCGATGTACTATCTACAACCATTACTATCCGCCTAACGACAAAGTTCATCCGGATTGCATTGCCAACTACGTGGGAACTCCGCCCGATCCGCTTGCACGAAGTACAGCTCACAGTCTTACAACTGCAAGGAGTCGTCATACGGGTGCGGTAAACGTGTTGAATGGCGACGGAAGTGTGCGAACCGTGGCCGACACTGTTGACATGACGATTTGGCGCGCGGTCGCGACTCGTATCGGAGGCGAAGTCGCCTCAATCGATCAATAGGTCAACGATCCAAAATCGGTCTTCAACTTCCATCTTTAAAACCAAGGTTGACCATGGGGCTTGAACTTACTTCATCGCACGGACTAACCGAAGATCAGCTGCATTTCTACCACCGTGAAGGCTACATCGTACTGAATGGTGTGTTCTCACCAGAGGAAATCGACTCGCTGGCCTCTGAAGTTGCCGATGTCATCCTACAGAGGTCTCATACATTCCATTCGAAGAATTTGCGAGTACGGTTCAAGCAAAATGCGATCGACGTCAATCCGGTAGTTGAAGTCATCGATCCGATTTCCGATCTATCTGCACTTGCGAAGTCAATTTGCTTAGATCAAAGACTGACCGCGAAGGTAGCATCCATTTATGGCGAGCCTTGTTGTTTGTTTAAGGACAAGTACTTCTGCAAGCCACCGGGAACAGACGGAATTCCGCTCCATCAAGATTGGATTGCTTGGCCAACATTTCCCACCACTTTCCTCACAGTGCTGGTTGCCGTTGATCCGTTCAACCAAGGATCAGGCGCGACTAAAGTCTATCCACGAATGCACTCGCAAGGCTACCTTTCACGTAAAGATGGGCTGCATCACCTCTTGAAGCACGAAGAGATGGTTTCAGGAGCGATCTGCTTGAATCTCGAGCCTGGTGATATTGCAATCTTCTCATGTTTCACGCCGCATTTTTCAGAGGCTAACCAATCGGACCTCGGAAGACGCGGCTACTTCGTGAGCTACAACGCCCTGAGCGATGGTGGACAGCAATGGGCGTCTCACTATTCCGAGTTTCATGAGTGGATTCGTAGCCGATACCCAGAAGAGCTTCGTAGCCAACTCGAGTTCGTGTAGTTTCATTGATCGAAGAACAGTTCATCGCTTAACCAAACGAATGGCCAGCATGCAAGTTGATGCGCCCTCGACATTCTTTGTTCGCTCAAGGTTAGTAACCATCTTGAGCAGTTATTCTCCGATTGCGATCGTCATTGGTGCAATTGCAATGGTTGCAACCTATCCAGGCCGATCACACGGTATAGGAATGTATACAGAGCCACTTCTCAAGGATTTGGCCCTATCCAGTAACGATGGTCGAGTGACTTTTTCAGTATTGAGCTTTTGGGCCACAATCATCGGTAGCAGTTTCTGCATTCCAATTGGTTTTATGCTCAATCGATTTGGGCAACGCATAGTGCTCATGCTGAACTTTGCATGCTTAGGTTTGGGGGTATTGGCACTAAGCTACGCGTGGAATCTAACGACGCTTTTCGTAGGTTTGCTGTTGACTCGCGGTTTTGGCCAAGCGGCGCTTTCAGTAGTTAGCATTTCAATCGTTTCGGGATCACACCAACGCGCCCAATTGGGAATGGCTATGGCGGTTTATGCAGCACTCAGCCTGCCGTTTCATTTGCTCTTGATCAAGCTCGTAGGCGTGGGACTGAATGACCTTGATTGGTCTTGGCGCACGGTTTCTTCTGTTTCGGGACTTGTGATTCTTGGATTGATCGCCGTAGCGATGCTCCTTCCAAAACGAGCCAAGTTCGCCGGCGAGAATAGTAGCCGCACGGAAACTGTTCCTATGGGACTACTTAAGTCTGTCTCTGCGCGCGGATGCAAAGATTTGACTGGTGATGCAACTATTGTGGATGGTATGCCGCTTCGATTAGCGGTTAGAACTGGCTCGTTTTGGGCATTCTCTATAACCATTTCACTTTGGGGAATGATCTACGCGGGCAGTTCGCTCTTCAATCAAGATATCTTCAAGGAGCGAGGCTTTGGGAAAGAGTTGTACTTTGAAATCATGTCCTACACGGCAATAGTCGGGCTGTTTTCAAAATTCGCTTTTGGATGGCTCAACAATCGAGCCAAACTTAATCACCTCCTGGCAATCACGATGTTGCTAACATCACTTTCACTGATGGGCCTACCATTTGCGACTGAGACTTGGCATGCATATCTCTATGCAACAGCTGGGGGAGTCGCTTCGGGCGGTGTCGCACTGCTTTTCTTCTCATGCTGGGGAACACTCTTCGGCCACCGCGATCTGGCTCGAATTCAAGGCCTCGCGCAAATGCTGACGGTCTTTGCTTCAGCTCTTGGTCCAGTGCTATTCGCATGGATCAAGCAACAAACCAACTCTTACGTTACAGTCTTTTTTGGCCTCAGTGGACTTGCGTTTCTGCTGAGTTTTTGGGCTTTTTTCGTACCGCTACCAAAAGGTGATGAGCATGGGAACAATGCTTCCGATTGCTAACTTAGTTCGTTTTCACATCTCGTTAAACGTTTCCAATCTGGAGCGTTCTGTTGAGTTCTACAAATTGCTCTTCGGGCAAGAGCCTGCCAAACAGCGAGCCGACTATGCCAAGTTCGAACCCAATGATCCTCCGTTGGTACTTTCACTGGAACCTAACGGGCGAGTTGGAGGCGGAACGCTAAACCATCTAGGCGTTCGAATGACGGACGAGCGACAACTGGTTGCGCTGCAAGAACGACTTGAAAAGTTGGGTATCCGTTCTCAGCGTGAGGAGGGGGTGGAGTGCTGTTACGCGAAGCAAACTAAGTTTTGGGTCCACGATCCGGATATGACTTTATGGGAGTTCTACACGTTGGATGATGACGAACTACAACATCGTGGGACAGGTCAGTCGATCGACGTTATGATGGGAAGTACGCTTCCAGATGAAACCAAAGTCTGGGAGCATCAGCTCGGTACTGAGTTCCCTGTGCGGATTGACGCCTGTGATCAATCGCTTGACTTAGTCACTCTACGCGGCACATTCAACATCCCGCTGGATGAATCGGCTCAAGCCGCCATTCTCCAAGAAGCCAAACGTGTGCTTCGCCCCAAGGGACGAGTCTTGCTGCGAATTCTTAGCGGAACGCAACAGCATCCCGATCCAAAGATTCCTGGCTACGAAGAACGCATCAAATTCGTGCCAGCCAAAGATGACATTGTTAGCCTAGTTTCCAAAGTCGGGCTTGAGGGCATTCGCTTAATCAAATACGACCCGAAGCCCTGCTTCACGATCGATGGAATTCAAATGCGAGAGACACACATCGAAGCTTTCACTACCGCATAGT
>CAUJKA010000354.1 GCA_963204965.1 Planctomycetota bacterium
TCGGAATCTGGTGAGCTTTGCAGTCGACTTGGAGCATACAATTCGCCTGCGACGCGAGATTCCAGCCGGCAAGATCGTTGTTGGCGAGAGCGGCATTTACACTCACGCTGACGCGCTGCGACTTCAGGAGAGCAATGTTCACGCAATGTTGGTTGGCGAGTCGTTAATGCGGCAAACTGACGTCGCTTTAGCTACGCAGCAATTGCTGGGTAAAGTCGAATAGCCAAAACGCTAGGATGGGCAAGGAGATGGCGAAAGGAAGGGATCACAACCGAGGTAGCAAAAAAGATGGTAGTCCAAATTTGGCGACTTCCACCAAGGATGATACGCCAAGTCAGTTGTCTCTAAGTTCCGTTCCGTTAGTTGGAGTTGCTGCGAATGCAGCACTAGCCTGCATCAAAATTCTTGCCGGCTTCTTCGGCAATTCGTATGCCTTGATCGCGGACGGTATTGAATCGACGAGCGATATTGTCACCTCGCTAGTTGTGTGGGGCGGCCTTAAAGTGGCTGGTGCGCCGGCCAACGAACGCCATCCTTACGGGTACGGCAAAGCTGAGGCGCTGGCGGGAATTGTCGCTTCGCTTGCGCTACTTGCAGCGGCAAGCTTGATTGTCGTCCAGAGTATCCGCGAGATTCTTACGCCTCATCATTTACCCCACTGGTCCACGCTGCTGGTCTTGGTCCTTGTCGTAACCATCAAAATGCTACTTGCGCGTTGGGCAGGCGAGATTGGCAAGGATGCAGCGAGCACATCGCTACAGGCGGACGCTTGGCACCATCGCGCGGATGCGTTGACATCGATTGCGGCCTTCATTGGAATCTCCATCGGGCTAATTGGCGGCCCGGGCTACGAACCGGCCGACGATTGGGCCGCCTTGATCGCCTGTGTTGTCATCGTTCTTAGCGGGCTTAACATTTTAGTAATGTCCGTGCGAGAACTGTTGGATGCCGCTCCTGAAAAGGAGTTCGAAGAGAAGGTCCGCAGCTTAGCGTTAACCGCCGAGGGAGTGCTTGGACTGGACAAATGCAGGATTCGAAAAAGCGGTACGACCTACTTTGTCGAGCTGCATGTGCTGGTGGATGGAAAAGCTACAGTGCAAGCTGGTCATGACATTGGCGGAAAGGTTCGAAGCTTACTTCGCAATTCGTCACTTCGCATCGCCGACGCCTTCATTCATATCGAGCCGAGCCATGTTGAACTAAATCATGTTAGACCAGTCATGTTGAACCAAGACCCTCGAAGTAAGTCAATTGAAGGCTGACTACTAGTGCTTTGTTCCAATTGAGAATGGGGCTGCCGGTAGTGGACGAGGTGACGAGTCCCCGCCAATCACCGTGTGACAGGACTCGTTACCTAGCCCACTACCCTAAAAACAAAAGGGGACAAAGTACTACTCTTAAGGGCGTTTAATTCCGCGAGCCCGCCACCCTTGGGTCAGCGTTCTAACGTAACAAATTCAGTTCGAATCGTGCACCACGATAGATCGAAGTTGTGCTAAATTGTGAACGCTCGACCGGCCTGTTGGGTGTCAAAATCACAGCAGTCGTTGCATGTGATCAAACATCCGACTAACATCGGTCCATCTGTCCGTGGCTTAGCATTACCATCTCCAACTTTTTCCACAGAGAGTTCGCTTTACGATGCGAAGACAATTTCGTTCACTGGTTTCGTTGAATGGTTCATTGATCGCTCTACTGTTGATTTCGCCACTGCAAGCCGACGACAAAGCAGCGATGGCTAAGCCAGTGATTGAAAACGGTGAAGCGCAGATTGTGGAAGCCTTTAAGGAGAACTGGGTTCAACACGATCTGTTCGTTGAAACCACTTTCGATTCCGACGCGGATGGCAAGCCAGATCGGATGCACGTCTCGGTAACTCGACCTCAGCAAACTGACACCGAAGGCTTGAAGGTTCCGGTGGTCTATCAGTCCAGTCCGTACTATTCAGGAACGGGTTCGAATGATCCAAAGTTCATGTGGAATCCAAGGCACGCCGTCGGAGCGGAAGCTCCCAAGCATGAAGAGCCGCCAGCGATCAAGCAACAAGAGCGACGCAAAGTTCTCTCGCGCGAGCACTTGAAGGATTGGGTTCCACGAGGCTTCGCCGTCGTTCACTCAAGCTCGCCGGGTACTGGACTATCGCAAGGCTGTCCAACCATTGGAGCGCCGAATGAATCGTTGGCTCCTAAGGCTGTGATCGATTGGTTGTGTGGTCGAGCGAAGGGATACACTTCGGCGGACGGGACCGAGGAAGTCAAAGCGACTTGGTGCACCGGCAAAGTTGGTATGACGGGAACATCGTACAACGGCACTCTTTGCTTGGCCGCTGCGACAACGGGTGTGCAAGGCTTAGAAGTGATCATCCCCGTGGCTCCCAACACATCGTACTACCACTACTATCGCTCACACGGCCTCGTTCGGCATCCAGGTGGCTACATGGGTGAAGACATTGACGTGTTGTATGACTTTGTGAACAGCGGACCAACCGAAAAGCGAGACCATTGCAACTGCGAAGTTCGCGATAAAGAGCTGTTGGATAAATTGGATCGCAAGTCGGGCAATTACAACAGCTTTTGGCAAGGTCGCGATTACTTGAATCAAATGGGGCCAATGAAGGCTGCCTTGCTGATGTCGCACGGCTTTAACGACTGGAATGTAATGCCTGAACATAGCGTTCGCATTTTTGAAGCGGCCAAGGCCAAGGGCTTGCCGACTCAGTTGTACATGCACCAAGGCGGTCACGGTGGTCCACCACCGCTGAGCCAGATGAATCGTTGGTTCACGAAGTATCTCTATGATGTCAACAACGGTGTGGAGAAGGAATCGCAGTCGTGGATTGTTCGCGAATCGGCAAAGCGTAGCGAACCAACAGCCTACGCGGCTTATCCACATCCAGATTCCAAGCCCGTTACGATGAAGGTCTCCGCGCGAGACTTCACCACAGGCAATTTGCTTACCGAAGCACAAGCTTCAGCAACTTCACTGTCGCAATCGCCCATGACGATCATAGACGACTATAACTTCTCTGCCGCCGCACTATGCAAGATAGCTGAGTCGAAGAATCGACTGCTGTTTGCCACAGACACATTGAAGTCCGCCGTGCATCTCTCAGGCACTGCTAAAGTCAAGATTCGCTTAACTTGCGATCGCCCTGCAGCTAACCTCTCCGTTTGGCTAGTTGCCTTGCCGTGGACCGACAGCAAGTCGATCAACGACGATATTATCACTCGCGGATGGGCGGACCCTCAGAACTATCGATCAATCACCGAAGACGAGCCGATGAAGCCTGGTGAGTTTCGCGATGTCGAGTTCACCCTGCAACCTGACGATCAAGTCATCCCCGCCGGTTCGCAGATCGGATTGTTGATCTTCTCGAGTGATCGCGACTTTACGCTTTGGCCCGATCCAGGCACTCAGCTTACCATCGATCTTGCGAAGACTTCGCTGACTCTGCCGGTAGTGGGTGGAACAGAAGCCATTCAAGCCGCGGTTAGCAATTGAGTGTGACAAACGATAACTAAGCGGCAACTTGCTTGAGGCAAAGTGCTTCAAGCTCGTCGTGAACGTGGCCTGTAAGAAAATCGCAAAGGCCGT